>CAISWF010000111.1 GCA_903889135.1 Candidatus Omnitrophota bacterium
CGCCCATTTATAGAGCTCCCCCGCCTTTTTGTCGACGGCATCTTTAAGGTCTTTTCCGGACTCATCGGCTATATTGGGGTCCAACTCCTTAGCTTTGTTAAAATGCACTATCGCCATATCTGATAGGTGGTTCTCGGGCGTGCTGTTCTTCAGGCACCACTCAGCCAGGGCAAGTTGCGCCTGGGCATCTTTCGGGTCCGTACTCTCAAATTTCTTAAGATAGATATCCTGCTTGGTATATAATTCGCTTTCCGGAATATCTTCTTTCTTTATATCCTTCACCCATGATTTAGGGAATCTCGCCGTCCCTCCGGTCTTTAGCTTGACTGTCATCTCCGTGCCCGTTTCGCTAATTATCTTCCCGCTATAAGTTTCGCTCCTGTCCTTCAATGTGATTATATCCGCGAGGGCCGGTTTAAATCCGAGCGAAGTAAATATCAAAGAACAAACCAAAATGAACAACAATATGTAACCGCGCATGATGCCTCCATAAAAACTGTTTTTAGATCCTTAAGACTCCCTTAAATACAGTACCTGGGCCTTCGGAAGATATGTTATGGTTATATCTTCAAGAACCGGCGTCTCCCGGTATTCGGCGTCCGAAGACGAGAGGTTTATCCTGAATACTTCCGAATTCGAAACCCCTCCGATGGGCCCGTTGATGGCCATATTATTAAGCCCGCTTCCGGTATTCACCTGGACCGAACAGAGCTCGCTGGCGGCCGAGGCCGTATCAGGTATCGTAAGCGTCCAGGAGACAGTTCCCCAGCGGACAGTGCCGCCCGGGCTAAAAGCAGGCGACTGGTAATAACCGCTGTCAGGTATTATCCTCAGGTCGTCCCAGGTAGGCTGGGAATTATTTCCGTATAAAACCAAGTACCAATAGGTGGTCTGCCAGGAATTAGGCTGGCTATTCACATATCTCCAGTAATTATACCTGTCACCCATAGAGGAATTAGCGCTATCGCTATGGAAAGGAACGAGGATATAGCCGGTTGTCGGCGGACTACAACCGTACCAGCCCAGATACCAGCCATTATTGTAATTATAATAATTATGCGTTGCCGTCCCCAACGCCAGCCAGACGCGGTAGTTCGGAGTAGGCCCGCTGGGGGTGCTGTTTACGACCATTTTAAAAGTCTGGTAATCCGGGAATATCCCGTGGTACTGGTCATTATTCTGTTCCGTAGCCCAGTCGTAATAATGGCTCGGATGCGTCGGAGGCCAATCGTAATGGTCGTTTATCGGGTCTATCAGGCCGTAGAGATCCCCCATGTGATAAATGCGCTCATTCTGGGGCGGATCCAATAATTCAAGGAACACCCTGCTGTCAAAAAAATCCTTTCCCTCCTTCGGATGGGTCCCTCCGGGTCCCCCGCCGCCGGAGTCGCATGCGCCGTCGGGGTCGATGTCGATGGTGGGCCTCCAGAAAAGCGGCGGCTTTGTGATGTCCGTCCTGCCGGAGCCATAATAAAAGCCCCAATGTTGTATCCACAATTTGGCCTTGGAAATAAGGGAACTCGAGTGAAATTCTACGTTCCCGGTACATTCATTCCCGTCACCCATAGGGTTGGGTTTCAAATATACGCGGAGCGAGAAGTTATTGCTGAACGCCCATCTGGCAGGATCAAGCGTGAATTTAGGGTAAAGAGATCCCCATAGCTTATTATTGCCGGAGCCGTTGGGGCTAACATTCATCGGATACAAAGGAGTTTCCTGGGCGAAGCTCGTCCAGCTGTAACCGACCGGATTGCTGCTGTCGTTATCCTCGTCAAAATTATCCCAATAACCCAATTTAAGCGAATTCGGTATAGTCTTGTAATTAGCCGCTATGGTGCCGGCCGGATCCGCGTTCCTCATTTCAACGGGACAGCTGTTAAGCCATGTCACCCTCGAATAAACCGGCAGGCTCGGGCCGCCTGCATAAGTATCGGCCCTGAATTGCTCTTTCGTAGTATAATTCAGAATCTTATATACCTGCACGATGGCGGTTATTTGTTTCTGGGCCGGGCCGGCCGTCCCGGTCGAAGTTATCTCGTATATCCCGCTCGGCTGGAAACAGAAATCCGTCGTATACGTCGAGGGCTTGATCTTGTTGGGGTTGGCGTTATTTTCTATTACGGATATTTCCTGCGCGGACAGTACTGCAGCAGGCCCCATGTGCGAATTTATCACATTTATGGAAACATCTAATTGGCTCCAACCGGTGAAACCTCTCGTGCTTGCCAAGGAACCGCCCCACGCCGCTGCTTTTGTGCTGGAGATCGTGGTGATGCCGTCGCTTATGCCCGTCAAGACCGCCTGGAGTACCTCGGCGCTTGCTGAATTGATATTTATGGGGGCCTTAGGCTGGTAAACCGAAGCAGGACTGTTAAGGCCCGTCAAAGGCATCTGGGTAGTGCTTTCGCTGTTAGGGTCGATATAGCTGTTTACGGTTATATAGTCCGCTATCCTGTTGAATTTAGCCGTTTTTGCGGACATCGCGCCGGGAAACGCGTCGATAACCTCCTGTTTGGACATATAAACATGACCGGGGACGCTTGCGCCGTCGCGGTATGAGACGATCAAGTTCCCGTCGCCAGCCTGAAGCGGGCTTCCGAGTACGGCGACAAGATTTTCGAGGATCGCGCCCAGGTTGGGATTTGTATCGTTTACATTGATCTGGCCCGCGGTATCGGTTATCTTTACGGAATAGGCGGCGGTATTTCCCCTCCCCACGCTCCCCAAAGAGCCGCTCAAGGTAGTCGCCGGCACGCTGTTAAAACCGGCGATGGCGGCGGTCCTGGCGGAGACGATAGCGAGATTAAGCCCCGCCTCGGCCGCGGCCCGGGCCTGCGCCTCCATCATCATATTCCCGGTCGATTTATAATCGGCCATCATATTGATTGTAAAAGACGTCCCGATGATCAGCATCATCGCGAGGACGCCGACCGTAAGTATGAGGGCAATACCCTTGTTATTTTTCCTGATCTTAAGTCTCATATTTGTTAAACTTTACCTTATAACACCTTTCATTTCAATGATAAACTCGATACCCCCGAGGGCGTATCGACAAGGGCGCGACCGGTCTTTAGCTGGATTCATTTATTGTTCTTGCCGGAATACGGAAGAGCGCCGATATCATTCCTTGAGCCGTCAGGGTCGTTATATTTGGTATCAGGGTCGCCGGCATCGATGCAGGGAGAGTTGCCGTTAAGGTGAAAATTCCCTTCGCGGGGAGCTACGAATTCAGGGTCTTTGGTAATATCCTTTTCCCCTTTCTGGCAATTCTCAAAGTCCATGGCGTTATAAAAATCGTTGTAAGCCAGGACGAGCGGAGTGTCCGCCCCGGGCTTGTTCGTCTGGCCGGTGGATGCGGGTACCTTGCTGCCCGGTTCGGGCAGAATCCTTATCCCGGTCTTGTTATTATAGAAGATAGAATTACGGACGGCTATCTCGACCGACCTCCCCCGTAAACTTATACCGCTTTCGCTGTTCGCTAAAGTGCAGTTGGCCACTTTAACGTTAACGCTTGAACCGATTTCCAAAAGCGTGAGCTTACCCCCGGAGGTAAGCAAGCAGCCGCTTATCGTGAACCCGTTGACCCCGGAGACAAGGATAGCCCGGTCATGGAAACTAAGGCCCAGGTCTTTTATCGCGATATTATACAGGGTTTCGTTCGGCATATTCACCAGTATGCCCGCGCTGCCTTTTTCCATTCTGCCAAATGCAG
>CAISWF010000112.1 GCA_903889135.1 Candidatus Omnitrophota bacterium
ACATCGATATCAAAGTCGATATGCCGGCGCCGAGCACGATACCAGAAATGCCGCCGATAAAAGCTATCAGCGCCGCCTCGATGAGGAACTGGATCATGATATCCTGGTTGCGCGCGCCTATCGCTTTGCGCAAACCTATCTCGCGCGTACGCTCGGTCACCGAGACTAACATGATATTCATTATCCCGATGCCGCCGACGAGCAGAGATATCGCGGCAATGGAACCCAGCAAAAGGGCCATCGTCTTGGTCGTCGACTCAAGCGTCTGTTTCAATTCGGCCATATTCCTTATCTGGAATGAATCCTTGGTATCTTTAGTTAAATGATGCTGTTTTATTATCAGTTTAGTGACGGCGTCCTGGGTAGACGCTATCAGGTCGGGAGATTTTACTTCCATGTATATCGAATCGATGTATTCCTTTCCGAGGACGCGGTACATCGCGGTAGTTACCGGGATGACTATGACGTCATCCTGGTCGCGGAAACCGGTCGCGCCCTTCTCCGGTAAAACACCTATCACCTTGAAATTTATCAGGTTTAATTTTATCGTCTTTCCGACGGGATTTTCGTCGCCAAAGAGGTTGCGCGCGACCGTAAGGCCTATCACCGCGACCTTATTTCGCATTTTTACGTCATCATCCGTAAAAAACCTTCCGACCGTCGGGACAGCCGAACGCATCTCGGCGTAAGCCGCGCCGTCGCCCTCTACGCTCGTGTTCCAGTTCTTGGCCCCGTAGACGGCTTGTCCGCGGCCCGTGACGCTCGCGTAGGCCTTATTTATCGACTCCGGCATCTTCTGCACCGCGGCGACATCCAGGAAAGTAAAGCGCGTCACCGTGCCTGTCCCCATCGAAACGCCTCCGGATCTCGCGGCGCCCGGCATAAGCAATAAAAGATTTGAACCCAGCGAAGAGAGTTGTTTGGATATGGACTCTTCCGCCCCCTGTCCGAGCGCGAGCATCGCGATGACCGCTCCGACGCCGATCAAAATGCCGAGGACGGAAAGGAATGTGCGCATCTTGTGCGACCACATGGCGCTGGAGGCCTGGCGGATGTAATCGAGGAACTCCGCCTGACGCGAGAACTTCTCCTCATTCGAGAACGACTCGGTCATCTTTTTTGCTTCCGGTGAGGGTTCGCATCTTTCACCCGGTTTGCAATTAAGCTCATCGGAGATTATCTTTCCGTCGCGCATTTTTATGATGCGCTTGGCGTGCGAGGCGATCTCGTCTTCGTGGGTCACTATTACGAGGGTCTTGCCCTTCTCGTTAAGTTCTTTTAATATATTGATGATCTCTACCTTGCTTTTTGAGTCCAGGTTTCCGGTGGGCTCGTCGGCAAGCATTATGAGCGGCTCGTTGACGAGCGAGCGGGCTATCGCCACGCGCTGCTGTTGGCCTCCGGAGAGCTCATTGGGCGCGTGCATCATGCGGTCGCCGAGGCCGACGTCCTTTATCTTCTGCTTCGCCAGGTCTTTGAGGTGGCGTTTTCCGGCGTAAATGAGCGGCAGTTCAACGTTCTCGAGCGCGCTCATCCTGGGAAGGAGATGGAATTGCTGGAAGACAAAACCTATGAGACGGTTCCTTGTCGAGGCGAGTTCGTCGTCCGAGAGCTTCGTGACATCTTTTCCGCCCAGAAGATATGAGCCCGAATCCGGCCTGTCCAAAAGCCCCATCAAATGCATCAACGTCGACTTACCCGAACCTGACGCGCCCATTATCGCGACAAATTCTCCGGCCTCTATCTTCAAGGAGACATCATCCAGGGCGCGCACTTCGGCAGCGCCCTTGGAATAGGTCTTTTTTAAATTCTTTATCTCTATCATCTACCGCCGCTTCCTCCGCCGCTTCTCCCGGCGCCGGCGCCGGCGCGGGAAGGCATGAACGGATTAGTGCCTTGTTTAGCGCTCGGAAGCGTATATTTCGTCGACGTAAGTTCGATCCAGTCGTCGGCGGTGACCCCTGAAATTATCTCGGTATTCTTGTCGTCGGAGATCCCGGTAGTTACGGCCTGCCTCATCGGCTCCTTGCCCGGTCCCTGCGCCAATAAAACATAGGTCCCGTTCTTATCCTTATGCACCGCCTCGACAGGGAGGAGCAAAGCGTTATCTTTTTTCTGGACCATGAAATCTATGTTCGCGTTCATCCCCGAACGGAAGAAGTCCGGGACGGTATCCGGCACGAGGTCCACGTCGTATATCGTGACGTTATTTACGGTCTTGGATTCGTAATAAATATGCTCGACCGTCGAATTCACCTTATTATCAGGATAGGCGTCGAGGTTTACGATCGCGGGCTGTTGCAATTTTACCTTCCCGATATCGGTTTCATCCACCTGCGCCCTGATGATGAGCCGGTCGGAGAGCACAAGGATGGCATCCGCGGTGGTTAGCGTCTGGCCGGGCTGGACCGTCGCGACTATTACCTCCCCGTCGATAGGAGCCAGCAAAGGTATCGGTTTATAGGCGTCTTGCCAATATTTAAGTTCCGTGTCGCCTTTGTCCCTCGCCGCGTCCAATACCGCCGCCCTCTCGGTCGAGCTCATCCACGCGAGCGTCTGGCCCGTCTTCACCGCCTCGCCTTCCTTGACGAGTATCTGCTCGACGCGGCCGTTCACCGGGGGTTTCATCTCAAGGCGGTTCTGCGGGAGGACCGTGCCTGTCGTTGTGACAAAATTCTCGATCGGGCCGACCGTAGCCTTTATCTCCTTGCTCTCGACCTTGGATGAGGATGCGGCCCTTGACCTTATAAAGAAAAAGACCCCGATCCCTATGACGATGATTATGACGAGAAGCACCTTCCATTTTTTATTGAACATTTTCTAGAGTTTCTCCTTTCGCCTGTATCCAGTTGGCCTCGGCTGTCAGCGCCTGGGCTTCGGCGTTCAAATAAGTGGTTTTGGCCGATGCAAAATTGTTCTCAATTATCGTCCAATCGTTATACGACACAAATCCAATGGAATACTGCGCCTCGGCTATCTTAGCGCGTTCATCCGCCGCGGATAAAAATTGGTTTTGGACGTCGACATTGTCCAGGGCGTTCTGCAGGCTCGTCCACGTGTCGGTGAGGCTTTGTATTATGCCGTCCCTCGAGCTCCTCTCGTCGGCTTCCGCTTTTGTCAATAATGCATTGGCCTTCGAGACATCCGCGAAGCGCTTTCCGCCCTCGAATATCGGGAATGATACCGCCGCGCCTATGGTCCACTCGTTGCCTTTTGGCGGCCATACCGAATCATTCTTACCCGCATCGCCTGACGCCGTGATAGTAGGTAAGAATTCGCCTTTGGCCGATTTTACGTTAAATGAAGCGGCGTTCTTCAGCGCTATAAGCTTCTGGAGCGTGGGGTTATTCGCGCCGATAGCGATAAAATCCGGTTTCACGATCGCGGCATCCTTAACGATAAAATCGCCTTTAGCCATCACAGGCACGAGCTGCAGGAGACCCATCTCTTTCGTGAGCTGTCTTTGCGCGAGCTCAACGCCCCTTTTCGC
>CAISWF010000113.1 GCA_903889135.1 Candidatus Omnitrophota bacterium
CGGGATCATATTTGAAGAGACGTCTACATTCGGCCTCAGGCAATATACCGCCGGGCGCCGGAGACTTACGCGTAAAATAGTTGAAGTAAAGACAAAATATGGTAATATAAAGGTGAAAGCGGACTTCCGCAAGAATGGGATCAGCATCTGTTCTCCGGAATATGAAGATTGCAAAAAGATCGCGAGGCTCAGGAGGGTTCCTTTTTCGGCCGTCAGGCGCGAGGCCGAGGCCGCAGCGCGCAAGAGCATAAAAGGGGAGAAGCCGGGATTTGCTGAATAAGAGCAGGCTCATAGCCGAATATGTCAGGTCCATAGGGATCCTCGAAGAATCCCAGGTCAAGAACGTCCTCAAATCACAGGTCGAATCAGGCGGCCGACTTTCCGAGATACTCACCGGTATAGGTTTCTTGAAGATAGAGCAGTTGAGGGACCTCATCGTGCAGGAATTCTCCCTTGCCCGTTCCCCGATCTTCGACATGGAGATACCTTTCGACGTTCTCCAGAAGATAAAGCCGAACCTCGCCTACCGGCACAGGATGATGCCCCTGAAATACGTGGACGATGTGCTCACCGTCGCCACGGACGATCCCTTGAACCTTCTCGCGCAGGATAATCTCGAAAATTTGACGGGATGTAAATTGAATTTTGTCCTGACCTCGGAGACCAACCTCTCGATCGCGCTCGAAAAACATTACGGGGGCAACAAGAATATCCTGGACGCGGTCGCGTCGAAAAAGGACTCGGAAATAGCGGTCTCTTTCAAGGGAGCGGCCGGCGAGGTCGCCAAGGAAGAGGAGAAAGAGGAAGCACCCATAATAAAACTCGTCACGCAGATAATCGCCGAGGCCGTAAAGAACCGCGCCTCGGATATCCATATGGAGCCGCTTGAGGACAAATTTCGCATTCGGTATAGGATAGACGGCGTCCTTCACGAAGTGCCGGGCCCGCCGAAACAGCTGCAACCGTCCATCATAAGCCGCCTGAAGATCATGGCCGGTATGAATATCGCGGAGAAGAGGCTGCCCCAGGACGGCAGGATAAGGATCTCGGGCGCGGGCAAGGACCTTGACCTTCGTGTCTCCACGCTCCCCGCATTATATGGCGAGAGCGTCGTCATGAGGATCCTCGACAAATCAAGCTTCATGCTTGGCCTTAAGGAATTGGGATTTCTCCACGGGGACGCGGATACATTTGAAAAGCTGATACATCTTCCTTACGGAATGTTGCTCATAACCGGCCCCACCGGCAGCGGGAAAACGACGACATTGTACGCCTCGCTCAGTTATATCAACAAGCCGAACAAAAAATTGATAACGATCGAGGACCCGGTCGAATACCAGATCTCCGGGATAAACCAGGTACACATCAGGCCTTCGGTCGGCCTTACCTTCGCCTCGGGCCTCAGGACGATGCTGAGGCAGGCGCCTGACGTCATAATGGTCGGCGAGATCCGTGATGCCGAGACTGCATCTATCGCTATACAGGCAGCCCTGACCGGGCATCTCCTTTTCAGCACACTGCATACCAATGACGCTGCCGGCGCTTTTACGCGCCTGATAGATATGGGCGTGAAATCTTACCTGGTCAGCTCGACCGTGCAGGCGGTCATGGCGCAGCGGCTCGTCCGCAAGATCTGCGACAATTGCAAGGAAGAATATCCTCCGAACCTCGAAGAATTATATGTGCTCGGTTACAAACAGGGCGACCCGAAAGCGGCTGGGATAAAATTATGGCGCGGGCGCGGATGTAAGAATTGCAATTATACGGGCTTTAAGGGCAGGATAGGCATCTTTGAACTTCTCTTAAATACCGACGAGATAAGGGAGATGATCGTGAAGAGGCTGCCTTCTCCCGAGATCCGGGACGCGGCCCGTAGGCACGGAATGAAACTCCTGCGCGAGGACGGCCTCTCGAAAGCCATGGAGGGCATCACCACAATATCTGAGGTCGTGCGCATAACGCACGGCTACGAGGAATAAAATGGCTGCGGAAAAAGAACTACCTAAACAGGAAAAATACAAGAAGATAGGCCAGCTCCTTCTCGAGAAGGGTCTTATATCCGACCATCAATTGGAACAGGCCCTCGAGGAACAGAAGCTGACAGGGAAGCTTCTGGGCCGCATCATGATCGATATGGGATTGGTAAAAGAGGACGATATCCTGCAGGTCCTCGGCGCGCGCTCGGGCTTCTCGGTAGCGAGGCTTAAGGGCGTGAAGATACCGAAGGAAGTGATCGATAAGGTCCCGGCCTCCGTCGCCAAGATATATACCATTCTTCCCGTTTCCATGGACGGGAACCAGCTCACCGTTGCCATCGCGGATCCTCTGAATGTGGCGGCCTTCGACGACCTGAGGTTTACCCTCGGAATGAGCATCAAGGGCGTCGTAGCCAGCGATGAGGAAATAAAAGAGGAGATACAGAAGTATTACGGCAACGAGGGCGAGACGATACAGGATGTCCTGGGCGTATTCGGCGAGAAGATGGAGCTCCTTCCGGTCGGTGAAGAGTCTACCGATATCGCGACGCTGCAGGAACTCGCTGCCCGCGCCCCGGTCATAAAATTATTGAACATGATATTGCTGCAGGGCGTGAAAGAGAAGGCCTCGGACATACATTTTGAGCCGTTCGAGCAGGATTACAGGATCAGGTACAGGGTCGACGGCGTGCTCTATGAGGTGGCTCGGCCCCCGAAAAACTTGAGCCTCGGCCTGTCGTCGAGGATAAAGGTCATGGCGAACCTTGATATAGCCGAGCGCAGGCTTCCGCAGGACGGGCGCATCATGGTTACGATTGAAGGAAAGAGCGTCGACCTTAGGATCTCGACATTGCCGACGATATTCGGCGAAAGCGTCGTCATGAGGGTCCTCGACAGGACGACGGTCAGCCTTTCCATCGATGATGTCGGGATGCTCGAGGATACAAAGAAGAGGATACGCACCCTGATCATCAAGCCCAACGGGATAATCCTCGCTACGGGCCCTACCGGCTGCGGGAAGACGACCACCCTGTACGGCTGCATGAAAGAGATCAACAAGATAGAGTATAAGGTCATCACGACCGAAGACCCGGTCGAGTATGACCTTAAGGGCATTATCCAGGTGCCGATAAACGCCAAGATCGGTCTTACTTTCGCGTCGTCGCTGCGCCACATCTTAAGGCAGGACCCGGATATAATCATGGTCGGCGAGATCCGCGACTCCGAGACCGCTCAGATAGCCATCCAGGCCTCGCTCACCGGGCATCTCGTCTTCTCGACGATCCACACCAACGACGCGTCAGGAACGATCACCCGGCTTATAGATATGGGCGTGGAGCCGTTCCTCGTGACCTCGACGCTCGAAGCGGTGCTGGCCCAGCGCCTCGTCAGGAAGATATGCGAGTTTTGTAAGGAGGAATATACTCCCGAGCCCGAGATATTAGCCGACCTGGGGATAAAACCCGAAATGGCGGCGGGGAAGAAATTTTACAGGGGAGCCGGCTGCGTAAAATGCAACAATTCCGGATATAAGGGAAGGACGGGCTTATACGAGCTTCTTATCCTTAACGACAAGCTCAGGGCCCTGGTCATAGAAAAAGCCCACACCGCGTTGATAAAAGAGGCCGCGATAGAGAGCGGCATGAAGACCCTTCTTAGCGACGGTATTGAAAAGATATACCTCGGCGTCACTACTATCGAGGAGGTCATCAAGGAAGCCCAGACCGCGATCCTTTGACTTTGGGTAACTTATAGGGTATATTTGTCTTATAGATGAGAGGGGACAACTATGGCAGTATTTAATTATGTCGCTATCGACAAAGACGGGAAAGAGACAAAAGGCAAGCTTGAGGTCAACTCTAATGACGAGGTGGTGACCCAGCTCCGCCAAAAGGGCCTTTATCCGGTAAGCGTGAGCGAGGAGAAGTCGAAAACGTCCGCTCCCGGCACATCCAAGGACCTTCGCGAGGGCCCCGCCCCGGCTAAAGAATCTTTGCTGAACCTCTCGTTAGGCGGCGTCAGCCCAAAACAGGTGACCATCTTTACGCGGCAGCTTGCCACCCTAATCGGCTCGGGCCTGCCGCTCGTCCGCGCCCTGTACGTCCTTGAACGGCAGGAAAAGGGGATATTAAAAACGACTATCCGCGGCCTGGCCGAACAGGTGGAAGGCGGCAGTTCTTTTTCCGAAGCGCTCTCAAAATTCCCGAAAGCTTTTCCCCCGCTTTATGTCAATACTGTCAAGGCCGGCGAGACCGGAGGCGTCCTCGAACTCGTCCTGACGCGCCTCGCCGAATTCGCGGAAAAGTCCCAGAAATTGAACGGCAGGATCAAAGCCGCGCTTATATATCCCGCCCTTGTCCTGACGTTGGCACTTTCGGTATTATTTTTCCTGATCACTTTCATAGTCCCGAAATTCATGATGATATTCAAAGAGATGAAGGTCGCGCTGCCGCCTCCAACAAGGGTTTTACTGTTCATCAGCAGCCTGATGAGGGACAGATGGTTTATCGGCCTCGGGATCATCATCGCGGTCGTCGTGACATATGTGGTGCTGTTAAGGGTCTCGTCGACGAGGTACGTGATCGACAGGATAAAATTGGAACTTCCGGTAATGGGGCCGTTGATCCGGAGGATAGCCATCGCGCGCTTTGCGAGGACGCTGGGTACTTTGCTTTCGAGCGGCGTCCCCATACTGCAGTCGCTTATGGTCGCGAAAGATACGACCGGTAACGAGGTCATGGCGCGCTCGATAATACATGTCCATGACAGCGTCCGTGAGGGCGAGACCGTGGCCAAGCCGCTCTTAAAGGCCGGCCTGTTCCCCGCGATGGCCGTGAACATGATCTCTGTCGGCGAGGAGACCGGCGCCCTCGACCAGATGCTTTTGAAGATCGCGGATGTGTACGATGAGGAAGTCGATGTCACCGTAACGGGCCTCATGTCGTTATTGGAGCCTTTCTTGATAATCGGCATGGGTATGATAGTCGGTTTTATAGTCGTTTCCATGTTCATGCCGCTCTTCGGCCTCATAACTGCATTAGGAGGGAACAATTAAAATGGAAAAGCGCAAATCCGGGTTCACAATGGTAGAACTGATAGTCGTCATGACCATCATCCTGATATTGGCCGGCCTTATAACCGGCGCCGCGCAAAAGGCGAAACAGCGCGCCATGGTAGCCCAGGCCAAGGCGATGATATCCGGCCTGGAGACGGCGTTAGGGATGTTCCAGGCGGACGAGGGGGATTATCCGCCCAGCGGCATCGATAAATTATACAGCGCCCTCACTTCAACCGCTAATCTTGCGACCTACGGCTTGAGCACTGTCAACTGGGCCGGGCCTTACATGAATTTCAAGCAAGGCGATGTTAACGCTTCCAACCAGATAGTGGATTCCTGGAGTCACCCTTATACTTATAATAAGCCCGGCGCAGACCATACGGGCACAGGCGGGCCCAACAATACCACCTACCTCGACATATGGTCGAATGGGCCGGATAACGTATCGGGCAACGCAGACGACGCAACTAACTGGAGCAGGTAACTTCGCAGCCATGATGAGACGCGGTTTCACTTTAATCGAGATGGTTATTTCATTGGCCATACTGGCCATAGGATTGTTAGGCATATTGTCCCTCTTCCCGATAGGTTTTGACGCGGCGAGGAGGTCAGTAAATGACACTCAGGTCGCGATCTATTCCCATGAGAAGCTCGAGCAGTTGAGGAATGCGGGATTTCCCGCCATAGGCGTCACGACCGGTGCCTTTTCCGATCCGTACTATTCATGGTCTCAGAGAGTCTCGGCCGTGGACAGCGCCGGGGCATTGAGGCAGGTGGACCTGACGGTAAGTTG
Organism: Candidatus Omnitrophota bacterium; assembly: GCA_903889135.1. Classification (GTDB taxonomy): domain Bacteria; phylum Omnitrophota; class Gorgyraeia; order Pluralincolimonadales; family Pluralincolimonadaceae; genus Pluralincolimonas. Next base: position 5,828 of record CAISWF010000113.1, read on the forward strand.
GCAATACAGGAACAGGAATAACCAACAGGTGTTCACGACCTATGTGGCGACCAGATAGACATATAAAAAGCAATAACTCCGGCCTGACCTTGATCGAGATCCTCGTCGTGGCCGTCATCTTTTCCATACTCGTCACCTCCCTGTTCACGGTCTTCAGGGGAGGGCTCGATTCGTGGCGCAAAGCCGAGACGATCCTCGACATGTACCAGAACGCCAGGTTCGCCCTCGACATTATGGAGAGGGAGATATCCTCCGCCTTCCTCTACCAGGATAGCGCCAACACCGCGTACTGGACCAAGTTCGAGGGCTATGCCCCGTTGACCGGGCTGAAATCCAACTCAGTAGGCAGCGAGATCTTTTTTGTCGCGCCTATAGCGGGTAATCCCGGCAAGCAGGATTTATGCGAGGTCGGGTACTGGCTCAGGAACGATAACCGCCTCATGCGCCATTACGAGTATTTTGACGGGACCGCAGGGCCGGCCGTTTATGATTTTACAAAAAAAGCGGACGGCACAGTCGATGCCGGGGCCTCTGATAGCCCGGTCGCCAGCAACGTAAGCGCCCTTCAGTTTACTTATTATTACAGGAATTCCGGGGGAGGCGCCGCGCCGACAGGGAGCGCCAACAGTTGGAATTCGGGTATCGATGCGCTGACCGGCCCCACCGAGAATTTCGATTCCAACGGTAATAAACTGATACCCGACGGTCTGCCGGATGCCGTAGGGGTATCCATAACGGTACAGAGCAGGGACGGCAGCCAGTCGAGGACCTTTACGGATCTCATAAGGGTCGTAGGTGCAAAATGAAAAACGTCAATCCCATGGACAGGAAGAAAAGAGGCGTAGCCCTTATAATTTCCGTGGGCGTCTTGGCGCTCGTCGCCATGATAGCCACCAGTTTTGCCATCAATATGCAGATGGAATACAGGGCTGCCGCTAATTTTTATAATTATTCGATCGCCAGCGAGATCGCCGAAGGGGCTACCCAGATCCCCATCGCGGACATCCGCAACTGGGTGCAGACCGTCAAATACCAAACGGTATTGGATAATATAAAGAACAACTATTCGGCTCCTCCCGAGGTAGTGATAGCCGGCACTTCGAATACCTACCAGGTCACTGTCCAGCGCGAGGATGCCACCGCCGACGGGACCCTGGAGCTGATAAATGTAAATACTATGGACGAGACCGATTATCCCTGGATAGACAGGTTAAAAGACGCCGGCATTTCTTATGACGATATAGCGAGGATAATCGATTACCGGGACGAGGATTCCAACAACTTGGCTAACCTTTTGACAAAAACCGCCGTAGGAGCCCATGTTGGCCTGTGGGTGCAGCCCGTTGACGGCGGTGAGAGCTACCCGACGAATGCGAAGAATGCCCCTTACGCCACCTTAGAAGAGGTGAAGCTGGCGCTTAATGATGAAGCCAAATATAACAAAATAAAAGACATTATAACCATCAGCTCCCCGATAATAAGGGGAGGATTGATCGGAAAATATTATTCGAGCAGGCCGACCTTTGATTCGAGCACCATCCTTAACGTGGCTAATTTCAGGGGTAAGGTTGTCGAGTTAGGCAGGCGCTGCCAGTCCTGGGGTCCGGGCAATACTTTTCCGGGCGCGGATGGCTCATGGTGGGGCTGGTCAGAGGCCCACGACGCGGAATGGCAAGGAGGGTATATTGCCGTGGACTGGGATGTCGGGGCGGGCCTTGAACAGTTTGGGGTCGTTTTTACCGGCTATCTTTACGTTCCCCAGGCCAGCATAAACCAGAATATACAATTTTGGGTCACAAGCCGCGATGGGGCCAGGTTCTTCATAGACGGAAACCAGATAACAGCCACCTGGACGACAGTGAGTTCGAATAACGAACAGAACGGCAACATGACTTTTACCCGCGCCGGATGGCATCCGATAAGGATAGAATATTATAACGAAGCCAATGAGAACGTCTTGTTTGTGGAATGGAACGCGCTGGGTAGCAGAAACTATATCCCGGCCGAGAATTTCGGATATTGCCCGACTTCTTTTTACGGGAAGATATACGACTACACGGCGAAAAAGTTTATCATGGAGGACGGGTTGGCGCCTACGACCGCAGGCAACCAGTATGACCAGGCCGGCGTGGTCAGGATAACCGCGACCGGGAGGGTCTATCGGCCTGACGGCACCACCCTCCTGGCGCAGAAACAGGTCGTCTCTACGGTCCGGATATTCGGCACATGGACCCAGACCACGAAGCCGGAATTTTCCGCGGCGTGGAACACCGATTATTATTTTCCGGGGAACTCTTCGGGAGGCTCCGGTTATAGCGCGGGGCAGATCAGGAACGTGAACTGGATGGATTCCTGCCCGACGGATGAGGATCAGTATGATGGTAATACCCATAAAATGCACTGGGAGGGAAATTACACGACCGTACCGGATTCCCTCAAGCTCGGTTTTTGGTGTAATTTTGACGAGGATGTGGGCTACAGCTTCATCATGCTAAGAGGAGATATTTTTACCGCTCAAAATGGTGTAGATTCATATTTACCGGACACTCTCTGGGATTCGTGCAGTTTTAATGAGATGGCAGCGCGAAAGGGCGCGGTCGATTCCTCGGGCCTTAACAGCACCTATTGCCTTAAGCTTGATGCAAAAGGAAACTCTGGCGGCTTCCTTCCGGAAGAAAGGACCGCCGCGATAAACGGGTATTATTATTTCCCGGTCCCGGACCAGTCGGGCCACGACGATATGTTTGTCAGAAGCTATATTCAGGATAAAGGCCAATACTACACAGGCAGCATCTACTGGGACTATGCGGATACCTGGCGCGACGAGAGCATGAATACGCCCGTAGTGCAACCCCCGATTGGGCCGGCGCTTGCAACGTCTGTTCCGCCAGCTGTACCGGCCGCGCCATTTTCCGCTACCTATCTTATAGCGAAGTGTCCACCTTATACTCATACGGGACAAGCGCATACATACCCGGATTATCACGTACTCTTAAAAGACAACGACACGGATTTTTTCTGGGGTGGCGGAATTGAGGAATTTTGGGTCCGCGACAACTCTCCGAAATTCAATAACTTCAGTGTGCCGTATTCTAAGGATATTACTACCGGCAAGACTAATCCTCATGTCCTGGCCGAGATATGGCAAAATACGACTCTTTGCGGGTTTGGTTATTCTTATGTCACCGATAACGGCGCAGTCACGAATGCTACCGGTTTTACCGCCGGAAGCTTTAACACCATGAACGTGCCGTCAGACTTAGCGACAGATCCATTACCCCCTAATGACCCGGAAGTGGTTAAATTTTCCTGCCGGAATACCTATTCTTATTCTTTAGCCGACGACTGGGACCAGCCTTTCCTTGACAAGATCACGGCAGCGAACGGTTATTTTTGGGGATGCAGCTCGGAGCTGGTAGGCATAATAGATGATGTAAGGGTGATCTATCCCAGCGGTTTTCTCGCTTCGACCCCGTTTCCGGCTAAATCCTCCGACGATAACGCCAATATCGCGTGGGGGGCGGTCTCATGGCATTCTGACGAGCCGTCCGGCACTTCAGTGGCTGTCGGGATAAGGGCGGCGGATAGCCTGAGCCGGGACGATACAGGTTGGCAGATGGAGGCAAACAACGCCCTGCTTTCCGGTTTTTCAGGCAGGAATATCCAGTATAAAGTTACGTTATCGACAGCTAATTTAGCATCGTGCAGGTTGGATACGACCGCGGCCGGTTATCCGGCGGCCAGCAGTACGCCGGTCTTCAGGGATATCACCGTTACATATCTTCCTCCGGTGGAGTTTCTCTACCGGCATTATTAGGGGAGAGAAGGCGATGTTTAAAAAGATACCTCTATTATTATTTTTCGGTTTGGTCATTTCTGCGCCTCTTCGCGCCCAGGCCGCGCCTAAATACGATATCGTCGTGCCGCGGGATTATAAGACGGTCGGGGAAGCCGTTGAGCGCGGGATGCCGGGCGACAGGATCGGGATAGGGGAGGGCACTTACGATGAGAAAGCCGGCATCAAACTTAAGACCGACATGAAGCTCATCGGCGCGGGAGCTGACAAGACTATCTTAAAGATAGGCAGCGCGGGCATACTGGTGAATATGCCGACCGATCCCCGTGAGGTCACAAAAATAAAGAGACCGACGCATGTCGTCGGGCGATTATATTTTC
>CAISWF010000114.1 GCA_903889135.1 Candidatus Omnitrophota bacterium
AGAACGGATATGAAAATGAAAAGATTTTTTGGTCCCAAAGCCTTGATTTCCGTATCTATCATCCTGGTTTTCTGCAATACGGCGGCTTTTGCAGCCGGTAACAAGAAGGAGGCGCAGGTTTTGACGCAAGCGAGCCAGTTTTTATGCGCCGGCGATTACGATAAGGCGATAAAGGCATGCGATGATGCCCTGACGATAGACCAGAATTGTCCGGCCGCTTATTATCTACGCGGATTCGCCCACCGCTACAAAGAGGAATATGGCCTCGCTATCATGGATTTCACGCGGGCGCTGCAGATAGACCCTAAATACGCGGCCGCCTATTATAGCCGCGGGCTGTCATACGCCTATACGGGAAATTACAATGACGCGTTAGCGGATCTTGACTCTGCGATCACCATAGATCCGCAGTATACCGACGCGTATTTTAATCGCGCGAGGGTTTACTACGATTTGGACGAGTACGACAAGGCGTGGGATGACGTGCATAAAGCGGAATCCCTCGGCATATCCGACGATATGATGTACAAAGGGTTCGTTAATAAGCTGAAGGAATCCTCGGGCAGGAACCGATAGCGACAGGAGGGATGCCGGCCCGTCCTTATTTACTTTTCGTTCTTTTTCTTATCGGGAAATAAGACCAATACGACAAACCCAAAGATGCTCAAAAGCCCGAGCAATCCCCAGGCGCCTTTGTAGCCCTTGCCTTTAGCGTAATTCCACAGGCCCCATATCAACAGCAGGAACCCTCCGTAGATGAGGATCGCAGCGCACCAGAGGATTATTCCGATATGGACATAATAACTTGCCAGGAACCCGATTATTTGCGCAAGTATCCCAAACCCCACCCCGATATTCGTCTTTATCCTGTACTCCCCTATCATGATCTCTCCCTTTCGTGCCTTAAATAATGGTATAGGTATTCCTGCGCGTATCCGGCGTAGGCGCCGAAACGTTCCCGCGCGAACTCCGCGGCTTTCTCCGGGGCAGCTGTCTTCCCGTCAAAATATAACTCCTCGATCCCCCTCTTTATCCACACATCCACCGGAAAGGCCTCGTATTTCTTGAACGAAAAGAGCAGGACGCAGTCCGCGACTTTCCCGCCCACGCCCTTAAGCGACATAAGCCTTTCCCTCGCTTCACTATAGTTTAAATCCTCAAGCTCATCCAAGTCAAACTTTTTCGAGGCGATCTTTTGTGCCGTATCCTTTATATACGCCGCCCTGAAGCCGAGCCCTAATCCCCGAAGGGTCTTTATATCGGCCCGCGCGATGCGCCCGGCCGGAGGAAAGGAATAGGATTCCATCCCGCCGAGGACCAGCCTTTTTCCTAACCTTCGCGAGAGGCTGGCTATCATCTTTTTTATGCGCGGGATATTGGTATATGAGGATAAAATGAACGAGGCGAGGCACTCCCAACGGTCCTGGTTCAGTATCCTAAGGCCGCGGTACTTCTTTATGGCCTTGCGGATATATTCGTCCCTGCCTATCTCCTTATATATATTCGGCAGGTCCTCGTTCAACCCGAAATAATCGGCTATCTTCTTTTTATCCGCCGGCGAGCCGGTTTCAACGACTAGTTCATGGCCATCGAGCGAAACCTTCACGAGCGCTTCGCCTATAACGCCTGCGTAAAAATCGCCGAGTTTCTCCCACCGGAACGCCTGGCCGCATTCCAGCGTATGTTCAAGGTTAAAATCTGAGACGGGCAAGATGAACTTCAACTCTATTTTACCTTTGGTAGGACTATCCCCTGCTGCGCCTGGTATTTGCCTTTCCTGTCCCTGTATGTCACTTCCGGAGCTTCGTCGCATTCATAGAACAGGAGCTGGGCGATGCCTTCCTTGGAATATATCTTCGCGGGGTGCGGGGTCGTATTGCTGATCGCCATCGTAAGGTAACCCTCCCACGTGGGTTCGAGGGGGCTTATATTCACTAATATGCCGCAACGGCAATACGTGGACTTCCCGAAACAGATGGCGATGACCCTCTCGGGCATCTTGAAATATTCGAACGAACGCGCGAGGACGAACGAGTTAGGAGGGATGACGCATTCCTTGCCCTTGAAATCCACGAAAGAATCCGGGTCTATATGCTTGGGGTCTACGACGGGATTGCCTGTGCCGACAAATACCTTGAATTCGTCATGGACCCTTATATCATAACCGAAGCTCGAGAGGCCGTAACTGATATGGCCCTCAGAGACCTGATGGCCTATGAAAGGCTCTATCATCCCGGCCTCGAGGGCCATCTTTTTGATCCAGCGATCGGGTTTAATCATTTAGCCGCACTTGGAATAGCCGCACGCCTTGCAGACCATGCATCCCTCAACGTGCTGGAGCGCGCCGCCGCAATCCGGGCAGACGCCTACAACGTTCCCGAGTTTGCCCTTCCCCTTCGCTTCGCTCAGGACTCCGCCCTTCGCTTCGCTCAGTACTGCGGCCTTCACGGCAGGCAATTCTTCGGTCTTCACTTCCGTTTCGGCTTGGGCAGCTTGAACGTCCTGCGCTTTTCTGTTCAGCAGGCGCCTTTCGACGACCTTAGCGATAGCGTCGGCGCAGGAGAATATCCTTCCGCCTTTCTCCCAGGAGGGATTGGGGCATCTTATCCCGTTCAATTGCTCTATCACAGAATGTGTATCGAGCCCGCAGCGCAGGGCTAATGAAACCAGCCTGCCTATCGCCTCGAGCTGGCTTGCCGCGCAGCCTCCGGCCTTGCCCATCTGCGTGAATACCTCGAACGGCATCCCGTTCTCATCCTCATTTATCGTGATATAAAGGTTGCCGCAGCCCGTGAGTATCTTCGTGGTCGTGCCCCTCGTGACTTCGGGCCTGGGACGGGGCGAGGTGCGCGCTTTTTCTTCGGACTTCGCGGCCGGGGCCTCGGCCCCATCCGCGTTTTCCGCCGACGGTTTTTCTTTCGTGCGCGCTATATAAAGGACCTGCTCCTCGCGGCTGCCGTCGCGATATATGGTAACGCCCTTGCATCCCGTCTTATACGCGAGCTGGTAGACTTCCTGAACATCGTCCGGCGTCGCGTTATGCGAGAAGTTGACAGTCTTCGAAACGGCGTTATCCGTGTATTTCTGGAAAGCCGCCTGCATCCTTATGTGCCATATGGGCGTTATGTCATGCGCTGTCACGAATATCCTCTTTACGTCCGCGGGGATCTCTTCTATATCGTGCAGCGTGCCCTTCTCGGCTATCTTCTGCATCAGTTCTTCGGAATAAAAACCGCGCTCCTTGGCGATATCCTCGAATAATTTATTGACCTCTACCAGTTTCGTCTTGTCCATCACCTCGCGGTAATACGATATGGCGAACACCGGCTCGATCCCGCTTGAGGTATCAGCCAGTATGGAGAGCGTCCCCGTCGGGGCGATAGTCGTCAGGGTCGCGTTCCTTAAGCTAGGACCGTCGGAATAGATGGAGCACGAGAAGTTCGGGAACGTGCCCCTTCTCAACGCGAGCGCGTGCGATTCCCTCCTCGATTCTTCCTGGATGAATGACATTATCTTCTCGGCCAATTCTATCGCTTCGTCAGAATTGTACGGAATGCCGAGTTTTATCAGCATCTCGGCGAAGCCCATGACCCCGAGGCCGATCTTGCGGTTGGCCTTTGTCATCGTCTCGATCTGCGGGAGCGGGAACTTGTTCATGTCTATGACGTTATCGAGGAAATGGATGGCGAGCTTCGTCGTCCGGCGCAGCTTCTCCCAGTCGAGCTGGGGGACAGCGGAATCCGTGCTGACCATCTTCGTGAGATTTATCGAACCGAGGTTGCAGCTCTCGTACGGCAGGAGAGGCTGTTCGCCGCACGGGTTCGTCGATTCGATCGCGCCGATCTTCGGCGTAGGGTTCGACTTGTTGATCCTGTCGATGAATATTATGCCGGGCTCGCCGTTCTTCCACGCCCTTTTCACTATCATGTCGAATACTTCGCGGGCCTTGAGATGCCCGAAGACTTTCTTATTGTGCGGGGCGATGAGGTCGTATTCCTCGTCGCGCTCGACCCTCTTCATGAACTCCTCGGTGATCGCGACCGAGATGTTGAAATTCGTTATGTCCTTGTCGGTCTCTTTGCATTTTATGAAATCGAGTATGTCCGGATGGTCGACGCGCAGTATGCCCATGTTCGCGCCGCGGCGCGTACCGCCCTGCTTTACGGCGTGCGTGGCCGCGTCAAATACTTTCATGAAAGATACCGGGCCGCTGGCGATGCCGCCGGTCGTCTTTACCATCGAATTGGCCGGGCGCAGCCTCGAGAAAGAGAACCCGGTGCCGCCGCCTGAGCGGTGTATGAGCGCCGTGTTCTTTATCGCCTCGAATATCGACTCCATTGAATCTTCTACCGGCAGGACAAAACACGCCGACAGCTGCTGCAGCTCGCGTCCGGCGTTCATTAAGGTCGGTGAATTCGGCAGGAAATCCAGGTTGTATATTATAGAATAAAATTCATCCTCAAGTTTTGCCACATTATAATCTGGATCATAATATGAGTCCGATGAAGCGATGTTATGCGCTACCCGCCTAAAGAGCTCCTCCGGGGTCTCTATGACGCAGCCCTCCGAGTCCTTTTTCAGATAACGTTTCTCCAGGACTTTCCTGGAATTGGCCGATAAACCATTCTTGATACCCGTATCCCCCATAACCAAGCCCTCCTTTCCAACCGCCAGTATAGTCAACCGCTAGTGTCGTGTCAAGAAAAAAATACTACATATTGTGTTTTCCGTCGGCAAAAACCCCCTATTTTGTGTTTTTCACGTTATTTAGGGGGCTTTTGCTCCCCGTTATCACGGGGATAAGTCTTTTCTGCCCGTCTAGGGTAGGTTACTTCTTGGGTTTCTTTTTACCGCAACCGCATGTTCCGCACATCTTCATTTCCTCCTCTGGTTCGCTTCGTTCACCATCCCTCGAACTATCCCGAACGCTGCCGAGGGATTTTTAGCCTTTGTTAGCCATTGTGTTTCCGGCCACAATTATACCACCTTTTCCCGATTCCGCAATAATATCTTTTCCGCGCCATCGCTTCTTCGGGGCCCTTCTATTTTTTGGCCTTTCCCTGGTTGGCCACGGCTTCCATCGCCTTCTTGACTTCTTCCGGATCGCCGAGGTAGTAATGCTTTACCGGCTTTAAGTTATCGTCGAGTTCGTAGACAAGCGGCAGGCCTGTGGGTATATTCAAGCCTACGATCTCCTGGTCTGACACGTTATCCAGGTATTTGACGAGCGCCCTTAATGAATTGCCGTGCGCCGCGATTATTACGCGTTTCCCGCTCTTGACCACCGGCGCTATCGTCTCGTGCCAGTAAGGAAGGAATCTCGCGACAGTATCCTTGAGGCACTCGGTCAACGGTATTTCGCCGGGTTTTAAATTTTTGTAGCGCGGGTCTTTCTCGGGGCTGCGCGGGTCGTCCTTTTCTAACGCCGGCGGCGGGGTATCATAACTCCGGCGCCAGACCAAAACCTGCTCCTCGCCGAACTTCGCGGCCATCTCGGATTTATTGAGGCCCTGGAGAGAGCCGTAATGCCTCTCGTTCAAACGCCATGAATTATATACCGGTATCCACATCAGGTCCATTCCGTCGAGGGTGATCCAGAGCGTGCGTATGGCCCTCTTGAGGACCGATGTGAACGCGACGTCGAAGACGAAACCTTCCTTCCTCAATACCTCGCCCGCCTTTTTAGCTTCTGTCAGGCCCTTCTCGGAAAGGTCAACGTCAGTCCAGCCGGTGAAACGGTTCTCCTTATTCCAGGTGCTCTCGCCGTGGCGAAGTAATACGACTTTATACATTTTGATCCTCCATTAGCGGTATCTATCCCGCGATGGCCTGCTGGCCAGGTCGCGGGATGGTAATTACATCTATTAGCGGTACCATTATATCTTAAAAGCCTCTTCGAATTCAACATCGTCATCGAAGCCTTCACCGGCGCGCTCTACATCCATGAACCGCTCGAGTATGCTGCCCTCCTTGAGGAACCGCGAGACCTCGGTGAATATCGAACCGGTGTTCCCTCCGGCATAGCTTTTCATCCAGCGGGCCGAGCGGTCTATAGCAGGTTTTAATAGTATTAGGTTATCCTTGGCGCGTGTCGCGGCGACGTAAAACAGGCGACGCTCCTCTTCTATTGCGTCGTTATCGTCCATCGACTGGTATGACGGCAGGTGCCCCTCGGCCACGTATATGACGAAGACCGTATGCCACTCGAGCCCTTTCGCCGAATGTATCGTCGAAAGGGTCATCGCGTGCTCGTGTTTTCCCCTGAACCCCGCTTCCAAAACGCTCTTCTCCGGCGGCTCAAGCGCCATGTCGGTCAGGAAAGTCTCGAGCGACTTATACCTGGAGGCAATGCGCTCAAGCGAATTCAGATCCGGCGCGCGCCTGTGAAAATCATCGTATTTCGCCTTGAGCAGCGGGTCGTAATATTTCATGAATTCCTTAAGTATTTCGACCGGGGCATATTTCTCCGGCCTCAATTCTTTCAGCATATCGATAAGATTTACGAGGTCTGCGGATTTCTTCAATACTTCCTTGTCGACCTCAAGGCCCTTCTTCTTCTCTATTATCTGCTCGGTTATCTTCGCGGCAGTCTTCTGCCCGATGCCGCGCATCAATAACAGCGCCCTGTGCCAGCTGACCTGGTCGTCGGGATTATGGATGATGCGCAGATATGAGATGACGTCCTTTATATGGGCCGCCTCTACGAACCTCTGTCCGCCGTATTTTACGAAAGGAATATCATGGTTGGCGAGCTCGACTTCAAGATCGTTCGAATGCCAGCCGGCGCGGAATAGGACGGCGATCTCTTTGAGCATAACGCCCTCATCTACGAGCTCTAATACCTTCTGGACTATATACCTGGACTGGGTATTTTCATCGCGCGCCTCGACAAAAACCGGGCATTTCCCTTCGCGCTTCTTCGTGAAAAGGACCTTCTCGAACTTCTCCTCGGCGTTCTTTATGACCTCATTTGTCAGGTTGAGTATCTGCTGGGTTGAGCGGTAGTTCTCCTCGAGCATTATCACCTTAGCGCCCTTGAACACCTTGGGAAAATCTATGATATTCTTGAAATTCGCGCCGCGGAACGAATAGATGCTCTGCGAATCGTCTCCGACGACCATCACGTTATCGTGTTCGGCCGCCAAAAGCCGGACGATGTCGGCCTGCAGCTTGTTCGTGTCCTGGTACTCATCGACCATTATATACTGGTACTGCTCCGAAAGCTTTGAGCGGATATCTTTGTGGTCCTGCAGCAGCTTTTTAAAGAACACGAGCAGGTCGTCATAATCCATGAGCGACTTCTCGCGCTTGTATTTTATGTATCCCTCTTTTATCTTCTTTATCGCGCTCTCCCACTCGACGAACTGCGGGTATTCGAGCTCGAGGACGTTACCGATATCGTCCGATTTGTTGACCGACTTCGAGATTACATCGAGGAGCGCTCCCTTGCGCGGGAAATGTTTCTCGAGATGGTCGAAGCCGAGCTTTACGCGCACGATATTTACCGCGTCCTCGGCATCGGATTCGTCCATTATAGTGAAATTATTGGGGTATTCGACCAGTTTGGCGTATTTACGCAGGACCTTGTTCGCAAATGAATGGAATGTGCCTCCCGCGACGTGCTCGCAGCGGTCATCAAGGAGTTTCGCGGCGCGGAGGAGCATCTCTTCGGACGCTTTGCGGGTAAAGGTAAGCAGTAATATCCGGTCAGGCTTGATACCTTTCTCAACGAGATACGCCACGCGGTATACCAGGGTGCGAGTCTTTCCGCTCCCGGCGCCTGCGATGACAAGATACGGCCCTTCCGTGGATTCAACGGCTTTCAATTGGGCGGGGTTTAATTCTTTTTTATAATTTATTTTCATCCTTGGCCTTCTCGACCATCTGGCGTTCGGAGGGATAGGTCATTATCTTCAAGGCTTCTTCCAACGGGAGCCAGCGGACGTCTTCGGCATCCGTGTCGTGGTCGGATGTATCGCCTGACTCGAATTTCACCAGGTAAAAATATACTGTTTTATTAACGCGGACCTTGTCCCTCTGCGCAAGGTCCCGCCGCAGCGGGAGCGGGATTTTATCCTCATCCGAATAGAACCAGTAATTTATCTTTCCGAGGTCTTTCTCGATCGTGCCGGTGAGACCTGTCTCTTCCCTTATTTCGCGGAGGGCAGCCTGCTGGGGGGTCTCGGGTTTCTCTATCTTTCCTTTAGGAAGGCAGAATATCTTGCCATCCCCGCGGGTGAGGATCGCTACTTCGGTCTTCGGTCCCGTCTTGCGGTATACAACGCCGCCGGCAGAGAATTGTTGCTTGGTCTGCATAGCTTCACTCATTGGTTGTGCCTCTCCATGGTTGTCCCGTGAGCGGCCCAACCATTTCGTCATAACTTCTGTAAGCGGGACTCAAAAAAAAGGCCTCCTTCATTACCTCTGAGGTGAGCCGACATACAGCACCACCGGGCAGCTTGAAACCGCCCAACCGTCGACATTCTAGTCGAAGGCAATGAAGGAGGTCCGGGGAGATTTATTATTTCTTCTCTTTCTTCTCTTCCAGGGAGTCTTTTATCTCGCCGATCCCCGCCATCACCGCGAGAAGTCCGCCGAGTAAAAGTATTATGACCAGCCCGGATTTGAGGAAGCCCACTATATATTCTTCCCACCAATTGACCAGGCCAACCACTCCGAGGACGATGGCGATCAATCCGCCGATAATAGAGAGATATTTGCTCACCATCTACCTCCTGAAACGTTCATTTCAAAAGAACCATTAGAATTATATCACCCAACAGCGCTTTGTCAAGGGATTTTATAACCGATTTTTCTCAATAAATCCTTCCGCCATTTGACCCCGGCTTCGTCCTCGACGCCCTCCGGTTTCGCGCCGTCTATCACGCCGAGGATGCCCCTGCCGCCGCCAGATTCGGCGATGATCAGCTCGACCGGATTCGCGGTCGCGCAATAGATACCGCATACCTCGGGCACGTTCTTTATGGCGTTCAGGACGTTTATGGGATAGGAATCCTTCATTATGATGACGAAGCAATGCCCGGCTCCGATAGCGAGCGCGTTCTTCTCGGCGAGTTTTTTCAGGCCGTCATCCGTGCCCGTAGACCTGACAAGGCAAGCGCCCGATGATTCGCAGAAAGCCATCCCGAACTTTATTCCCGGCACCGCTCCCACCATCGCCTCGTGGATATCTTCGACCGTCTTGATGAAATGGGACTGGCCGATTATGATGTTGTATTCCGCGGGTTTCTCTATCTTTACGGTCTTGGTTTCCATATATCCCCTAGCCTAATTTCGCGAGTTCCTCGGCGACCATCTGGCTGAGCATCTTGCCATCAGCGGCGCCCTTCGCCTCTTCCATCGCCGCTTTCATTACTTTGCCCATATCCGCCCTGCCCTTCGCGCCGGTCGCGGTTATCGCGGAGCTGACGATGGGCCTGAGCTCTTCGGCGGATAACATCTTGGGCATATACGATTCGAGTATTTTGAGTTCCGCCGTTTCCTTATCAACGAGGTCCTGCCTGTTCCCTTTCGTGAACCCATCGATGGAATCCTTGTGCTGTTTTATCTGCTTTGATATGATGCTCATCACATCCTTATCCTCGACCTTCTCGGCCTTCTTCTCTATCGCGAGGTTCTTTATCGCGGCCCGGAGCATCCGTATCGTGGAAAGCCTGATCTCGGCCTTGGCCTTCATCGCCTCTTTCATGTCAGCATCTATTTTTTCTTCAAGCGTCATCTTTATCCCCCTTTTTATATACGAATCTTGATATCCAGATCGAAAGTTCATACAAAAACAGCATCGGCACAGCCATCAGGCATTGCGTGAACGCGTCCGGCGTAGGTGTTATCACAGCTGCCGCGATAAATATCGCGACTATCGCGAATTTCCTGTTCCTACTCAAGAAAGAGGGCGTCACTATGCCCAGTTTAGAGAGTATCATCACGACGACCGGCAATTCGAATACTATGCCGAAAGCCAGGAGCAGCATTATCACGAAAGAAAGGTATTCGGAGATCGACAGTATCGGATAGACGTTAGGACCGGCGAAATCAATGAGAAACCTGAGCGACCAGGGAAGGACAAAAAAATACGCGAAGACCACCCCTCCGAGGAAAAGGGTCACAGAGAACGGCAGCGCGAAAACCACCACCCTCCTCTCTTTTTGGTTAAGCCCGGCCGATACAAAAGCCCATACCTGGTAAAGGACCAACGGCGAGGCGATGAAGAGTCCGGAAAAGAACGCGAGCTTGCAGTATTCGAAGAAAGCCTCGGTGGGCGAAAAGAACGCGAGGTGGTCGACCGGCGGGAACATTAAAAGGTCCAGGATCACCTGTATCTTCAGGAAGGCGACGCAGGAACAAACGATGACAGCCACCACGGATACCAGTATCCGCCGGCGAAGCTCGTCAAGATGCTCCACGAGTGACATCTGTTTATCGGTCATATCGTGAGGGACGTTTAATCTTTTTTGGGTGACTGGGAATCGTCTTCTTTCATCGCCTTCTTGAACTCATTGATGGCCTTGCCTAATGAGCGGGCGATCTCGGGAAGACGCGCCGCACCGAAGACGAGAAGGACGATGATAAGTATGACGACCAATTCCGGAAAACCGACATTGAACATTTGGACCTCCATTTTATCTACGAAGATTATAGCACAAGGATAAAAGCGAGGCAAGGAATAGAAAAACTTTCTCTTTTTCACGGGAAATTCTGCTGTTAATGCCTTGCGAAGATATCATAGGAATACTTTTCTATTACGTTGGAGGAGGAGTCGGTGAGCTCTGTGATGGAGCCGAGGCCGTCGGTGTGGTAATAGTAGGTTGCCTGGCCGGCCTTTAAGCATACGGGCTCATCTATCGAGGAGCCGTAGATGAATTTCTTTGTGAGGGCGCCGGTCCCGTCGTATTCGGCGATTACCTGGTCGCCGTCATAGATGTAGCCGGTTGTCCGGCCGTTGACATCTTTCCTTATTCTCCTTCCGGTGGGATCGTAAGTGTAGGCGGCTGTCGTGCCGGTCTTTGACGCCGAGACCATCCTGTTTTCATAATCAAAGGAGTAGGCGTTCGTGCC
>CAISWF010000115.1 GCA_903889135.1 Candidatus Omnitrophota bacterium
GTTTTAAAATGATCCATGTCCATCAGCAAAATGGAAAACGGAGTCCCGTTCTCATCCGATTCTTTTTTCAACTGCTGGAGCATCGGCATGAGGCGCTCTTTGGCGTAGCAACCTGTGAGAAAATCTTTTTCTTTTATGAGTAATTCTTCTATCATATTTTTACGAGACCACGCCTTCTGTGTAAAAATACTGGCGGAGAGACTGGGATTCGAACCCAGGGAGGGGCTTTTGGCCCCTCAATCGCTTAGCAGGCGACTGCTTTCGGCCACTCAGCCATCTCTCCGCTTGCTTTCATTTTAGAGGAAGCGCAGCGGATCCCGCGGGATATACGCGGGACACTTACTTCTTGCCCCTCTTCCTTTGCTTCTTAAAGAACTCCGATATAAGCGACCCGCAGACCTCGGCTAGAACGCCGCCGGTAACTTTTATCTTGTGGTTTAGTTTTTTACTGTTCGCGATATCGAATACCGATCCGCAAGCCCCTGTCTTGGGGTCCTTCGCGCCATAATATATACGTTTCACGCGCGCGAGCACGAGCGCCCCGGCGCACATCGAACACGGTTCAATTGTAGCATATATGGAGCAGTCGGGCAACCGCTCGCTTTTGAGATACGCGGCCGCCTGCGTGATGGCTATCATCTCCGCGTGCGCGGTGGGGTCTTTAAGCATCTCTATCTGGTTGTGGGCGCGTGCGATTATCCGGCCCTCGTGGACTATGACGGCGCCGACAGGCACCTCGTCCGCCTTGAACGCCTCGTAGGCCTGCTTGAGGGCTTCGGACATGTATATTTCGTCTATTTTGCTCATTTTGTATAAGGACGCCGAATTCAAGACGGTCTAAAATTTCGTCTGCTTTAAAACTTTATGACCAGTGCCGAAATATTAGAGAAATTAATGGCGCGCCCGGGGCGGGTCGAACGCCCAACCTTTGGTTCCGTAGACCAACGCTCTATCCAGTTGAGCTACGGGCGCGCAAGAAAAATTATATCATACTACCTGTAATTAGTAAATTGCAGGGCGACGGGGAATTCAATGCTCCGCAGGTGATTTATCACGGTTTGGAGGTCGTCCTTTTTCGGGGAAGAGACCTTTATCTTTTCGCCTTCTATCTGGGTCTGTATCTTGGGGCTAAGGTCCCTGATTATTTTCACAAGTTCCTTCTGTTTCTCGCGTTCCAGCCCGCTCACAAGCTCGATCACCTGGCGGAACGTCCCTTCAAACGCCTTCTCCGGCTCCTTATAGGTAAGGGCCTTGATCGAGATATTGCGTTTTATCATCCTGCCGTTAAGTATGTCCTGTAGGGAGCGCAGTTTAAAATCGTCGTCCGCAACAAGGGTTATCTTCTTCTCTTCGCGGTTATAATCTATGGAGGATTTGCTGCCCCTGAAGTCGAACCTCTGGGAGAGTTCCTTCTTCGCCTGGTTTACGGCATTATCGACCTCCTGCAGGTCGATCTCCGAAACGATATCGAAAGAAAAATTCACGGCCATCCCTTACTCCTTGTTATCCCTGCCGGCGCGTTTCCTGGCCAGCGTATCCAGTATCTTCTTGCGCAGGCGTATGCTCTTAGGGGTAACTTCCACAAGCTCATCCGGGCCGATATATTCTATAGACAACTCAAGGCTCAGCTCCCTCGGCGGTGTAAGGACTACCGCGATGTCGGAGGTGGAAGACCTCATGTTCGTAAGTTTCTTCATTTTACAGGGGCTGAGCGGCATGTCCTCGCCGCGCGGGTTTTCGCCTACTATCATCCCCTCGTAGACATCGACATTGGGCCCGATAAATAGCTCGCCGCGCTGCTGCGCGTTCTCCAATGCATAAGCAGTAGATACGCCCGGTTCGATAGCGACCAACGAGCCGCGTGAGCCGGTATTGAACGCTCCATCTTCTACCGGCTTATATTCATCGAAGACGTGATTTAATACCGCCATGCCGCGCGTCTTGGTCATAAGCGCGCCCTTAAGGCCGATTATGCCGCGCGTCGATATCTGGTATTCGAGATGGAGGGACCCGGTCGCGCTCTGCGAGACATGCTTCAACTTCCCTTTCCTGCGGCCGACCTCCTCTATAACCGAACCCTGATATTCCGCCGGGATCTCAATGGTCAAAAATTCGAAAGGTTCCTGTTTTACGCCGCCTTTTTCATGGTAGATGACCTCGGGCTGCGATACCTGGAGCTCAAATCCCTCGCGGCGCATCTGCTCGACCAGGATAGAGAGATGCAGCTCCCCGCGCCCGGATACGAGAAAAGTGTCGGAGGCCTCCGTTTCGTTGATCCTGAGCGAGACATTCGTCTCGGTCTCCTTGAAAAGCCTGTCGCGTATCGCACGGGAAGTGACGAACTTGCCTTCCCTGCCGGCAAACGGGCTTTTATTTACGCCGAAAGTCATCTGGACCGTCGGTTCATCTATTTCCGGGGGCGTTAGCGGCGCGGGATTTTCCGGGTCGGTGACCGTATCGCCTATTCCTATATCATTGAAACCGGCGACCGCCACGATCTCCCCGGCTATGGCGCTTTCACGCTCGATGCGCTCGAGGCCCTCGTATGTCAGGATCGCGGTGATCTTGGATATGGTCTTACTACCATCCTTGCGGATAAGTGCGGCATTGCCGCCAACCTTTAACGAGCCGCCTGTGATCTTTCCTATACCCATTTTTCCTTTATAAAAATCTCCCAACAGGGCCAAGATCAATATCTGTAAAGGCGCATTCGGATCGACGCTCGGCGGGTCCACCTTCTTGATTATCGTATCGAGCAGCGGGGATATATTATCCGAGGGGATCCTCATGTCGACTGTAGCAGTGCCTTTTATCGCGGAGGCGTAAATTATCGGAAAGTCCAACTGCTTATCGTTCGCGTTAAGTTCCACAAAAAGGTCGAATGTCCTGTTGACCACATCGTCAATCTGCGCGTCCGCGAGGTCGACTTTGTTGATGACCACTATCGCCTTAAGCCCGAGCTCCAGGGCCTTGCGCAGGACAAAGCGCGTCTGCGGCATCGGTCCGTCTTTCGCGTCAACCAAAAGCAGGACGCCGTCGACCATGCGCAGGATCCTCTCGACCTCCCCGCCGAAATCGGCGTGGCCCGGGGTATCGACTATATTGATCTTCACGCCTTTATAGGTGACGCTCGCGTTCTTCGCGCGTATCGTGATGCCGCGCTCGCGCTCGAGGTCCATTGAGTCCATGATGCACTCGCCCATCTCCTCGATGTTGCGTTGGACGTGCGTCTGCCTCAATATGGCGTCGACAAGCGTCGTCTTGCCGTGGTCGACATGCGCAATGATGGCTATGTTCCGTATGTTCTCTTGTTTTATCATATTTGGTCGTATCGGGCGGGCTATTCTTTGAAGAATATCTTACCAGCCAGAATCACTCCTATGCCAAGCGCTATTAACCCGAATTGGGCGAGGGACCTTGAAAGCATCTTCTTCTTGCCCAGTTCCGGGATCAGGTCCGTAAGTGAAATATAAATGAATCCTCCTGCCGCGATGCTCACCAGATAAGGTATATAAGTCTTGAACTTATCGAGGAAAAAATACGCGCACAGCGCCCCGGCAAAAGCGGTGATCGCCGTCAAAAAATTGTAGAAGAGCGCTTTCCATTTGCTGAAACCGCCGAAAACCAGGATGCCGTAATCCCCCAGCTCGCGCGGTATCTCGTGGAATATTATCGCGATGGTTGCTATGAAACCTATCGACGCCCCGCTCATGTAAGTAGCGGCGATTATGACGCCGTCGAAAAAATTATGTATTGAAGCGCCCATTAAGCACAGGTAGTTAAACTCATGTACCTTGCACTCGCGGTCATGGCAATGGTACCAGTACAAGAAGCTTTCCATCAACAGGAAAAAGAGTATCCCTATCAAAACGCAGACGAATACCCAGAACGGTTCCGCCGCCTTTATCGATTCGGGCAGCAGGTCCAGGAACGCCGCGCCAAGCAGCGCGCCGACCGCGAAACTGACAAGCACGAAAAACAGCTTGTCCAGCGACTTGATCTTAAACAGGACGGTGACTATACCGATAAGCGATATGGCGCTTACGATAAATACGCTTATTAGTATGTGGGATAATGTGCTCATGACCTGGCCTTCTACGCGTTCCTAATTCTCTGCGTCGCAATATATTACGCTATAATGGCCGAATTGTCAATGGATTAAAGAAAAGACCCGCTACCCTTTAAAAGATAGCGGGTCGAAAACCAGCCGGATCTCTCCGGTTTACGCGCCTTTCTTGTCGTTATGGCGCTCTTTAATATCCTTGCCTTTGTCCCCTGTAAGCTTCTTCAGGGCGGCCCTGTCGGCCTTCCTCGTCTTCAGGTCATCTTTTAACTTGGCCTTCGCTTCCGTTATTTTAGCTTTGTCTCCGGATTGTTTAGCGGCCTTCAAGGCCTCGCGGTCCGCGGACACCAATCTGGTGTCCTCAGCCAGCTTTGCCTTTAAAGCCTGGATCTCGGCGCTGTCCTGTTTAACATCTTTGGTGTCATTCTTTATATCGCCGGTCCCTGCAGCTGTATTCGCATCAGCCGAATAAGCCTTCTGCGATAAGGCCGATAAAGATACGGCGGCCAACACAACGGCTATACCCAAAACCAATCTTGATCCCTTCATTTCTGCTGCCCCTCCTTTTTTATAAATCTGTGGACCTTACGCCGTGAATATACCATATCGCTGATTAAAAGATGATTAATATAAGATTAAAATCCTCTAATTTACGGCTAATCCTTAGGGTATCCTACCGTCTGGGTGAGGATCACCTTCTGGTCGGGCCGCAATTTGATCTCTTTAGCGAGCGCCGGTTTATCGACCATGGCCCTCACCACGGTCGCCAATCCGGAAGACGAACAGAACAGGTAGACATTTTCACTGATGAATCCGGTATCTGTCGCGGCATAAAAATTCGCGTCGGCTTCCCGCATGTCGCTCATCTTTGAGAAGTCCGCTACAAAGATGAGATTCACCGGCGCGTCTTTCACGAACGCCTGTTTGCCGGTCAAGGCCCTTATGTCTCCCGCTAAAACCGGCGTAAGCGCATTAGCCTTGGCATCATAGAGATAAACGCCGTCAGCTTTGGCAACGTAGATGTCTATCTCCTGCATATTCTTCGCCGAAGGAGCCGTGCGGCGCCCCGAATCCGGGCGGTTTATGCCGTTCGCGGCCCAAAGCATGTCCGAAAGCACCTGCAGAGGCAGTTCTTTGGCGCTGAACGCGCGGTCGGTCTTTCTTTCTTTTAATGCCTGCATCAGGGGCTTGCCTCCCTGCATCTGCGGAGCCGGGAGATTTATGGCCTTGATATCCTGCGTATATGCGTCCGCCTGGTACGCGAACAGGATCACCGACACTAAACAGGCGGCCGCTGCTATTTTCATCCTCATTGTAACCCCTCCTTTATTTTTTCTTCCGGTCCATTAATACCGCGCCGATTATTATCGCACCCTTGGCGATCTCCTGGTAAAAGGGATCTATGTGCAATAACTGCATCCCGTTATTCAATGTCCCGATAATGAAAGCGCCTATTATCGAGCCGCCGACGCTGCCGTAGCCGCCGGAGAGGCTCGTCCCGCCTATGACGACCGACGCGATAGCGTCCAGTTCGAACATTACGCCCGAGGTCGGCACTCCGGAGTTAAGCCGCGCGGCCAGGACCATGCCCGAGATAGCGGCCAGGACGCCCATGATGAGAAATACCAGGAACTTGACCGTCCTGACATTTATGCCGGAAAGCCGTGACGCCTCCTCATTCCCTCCGATAGCATATACATAACGTCCGAACCTGGTCTGGTTAAGCGTATAAGCGCCGAGGAAGGCTATGCCTAAAAATACGGCCACGCCCGCGGGCATGCCACGGAACCCTATCAGCCACACCAGAACGGCTATGGCCGCCGCGATAAACATGACGTTCAACACGCTGATAAAATTAAAGGTGAATATTTTTCTTTCGTATCCGGAACTTCTTCTTTCTTTAACATAAAGGAATACGATGAGAAGGCATAAAAAACCGAAGACAGTAAGGGAAATAACCGGCGAAATATAACTTTCGCTTATGGCCGAGAAGCTGTCGTTAAGGCCGGATATCGCCTCGCCTTTTGAGAATACCAAAGCCAGCCCCCTGGCGATCGTCATCATGCCCAGAGTGATGATGAATGAGGGTATCCTGAATTTCGTTATGAAAAAACCGTTCCATCCGCCGATCATGGCTCCTATCAGCAGGGTAAGCGCGATCGCCGCGGTGGTCCCGAGCGGCTGTATTAACGCTACAATGACCCCGGTAAGGGCCACCACGGAACCGACCGAGAGGTCGATGCCGCCGGTAATGATGACCAGCGTCATGCCTACGGCCAGAATGCCGTTTACCGATACCTGGCGCAGGACATTTATAAGGTTCCTCTGGGTAAAGAACGTGCCGTTCGTCAATATCGTCGTAAGGACTATCAGGACAATAAGGCCTATCAGGTTCCCGTATTTCCCGATGATCGCCCGGACGAGACCGTTTTTATCCTGGTTTTTCATTTGCCCCCCGTAGCGTAGAACATTATTTTCTCCTGAGTGGCTTCGTTCTTTTGCAGCTCCTTGACCATCCGGCCCTCGTGCATTATAAGGATCCTGTCGCTCATGCTCACTACTTCCGGAAGGTCGGATGAGACCATCACTATGCCTATCCCCTCTCCGGCGAGCTTGTTCATCAACTGATATATCTCGACTTTCGCGCCGACATCGACGCCGCGCGTCGGCTCGTCCAGCAAAAGCACTTTGGGGTCGGTGGCGAGCCATTTGGCGATGACGACTTTCTGCTGGTTGCCGCCGCTCAACGTATTGACTACCGTCTCAGCGCTGCGCGCCTTCACCCTCAATGCGCCCATATACTTGTTTATCAATTCGCTCTCCCGGCTCCGTATTATTATCTGGTGCCAGCTTAATTTTTCCAGGCATGAGAGCGTGATGTTCTCCCCCACCTGCATCCCGAGCACGAGGCCGAATAATTTGCGGTCTTCTGTCACCAGGCCGAGTCCGTAATTTATCGCCTCATACGGGGAACGTATCTTGACCTGTTTCCCCCCGACATATATTTCTCCGGAGGAATCGGCGGGGAACGCGCCGAAGATCGAGGTGACCAATTCGGACCTCCCCGAGCCCATCAGGCCGGATATCCCGAGTATCTCCCCTTTCCTCACTTTAAAACTCATATCTTTTACCACTTTTTCCCCGGCGAGGAACGGATGGGAGACAAACAGGTTTTTCACTTCCAGGACCACCTCGCCTGCCGCGAGCGACTTTTTAGGATACATATCTTCTATGTTCCGGCCGACCATGAGCGCGACCATCTCTTGCCGGCTCAATTCCGGGGTGCGCCTGGAGGCGACGGTCTTCCCGTCGCGCATAACAGTCACGCTATCGGTGATCTTAAAGATCTCATCGAGCTTATGCGAAATGTATATCATGCTGACGCCGCGGGAGCGCAATGAACCTATCATTTTAAAGAGGACTTCGACTTCCTGTTCGGGAAGGGCGCTCGTCGGCTCATCGAGGATCAGGATCTTCGCCTGGTAGGAGAGGGCTTTGGCTATCTCGACCATCTGCTGTTTGCCAATGCTTAAATTTTTTATTTGCTCTTCTGGGGGTACGGGGATATTTAACCGATCGAGCAGGTCTTTCGCCTGGCTGAAAAGTTTTTTCCGGTCGATGATGCCTGTTTTCCCGACTGTGGGTTCGCGGGCTAAAAATATATTTTCCGCGACCGTAAGCTCGGGGATCAGGTTCAATTCCTGGTAGATGATGGCTATGCCGGCCCTTTGGGAATCCTTCGGGCCGCTTAAAATACAGCGCTTTCCCTCTATGAAGATCTCGCCGTCGTAAGTGTTGGCGGGATAGGCGCCGCTGAATATCTTCATCAGGGTCGATTTCCCGGCACCGTTCTCGCCGACCAATCCCAGGACCTCGCCTTTTTTAAGCTGGAAAGAGACGCTGTCCAAGGCGCGGACGCCGGGAAAATCTTTAGTGATGTTCTTTGTCTCTAATATAACCGGGTTTTCCAATAGGATGACCTTAGAATTTCAGATCGGGCCAGCGATCCTTCATGTCCTTGACGTTCTCTTTTGTAACGAGGCGGACCGGCGTGAACTTGACCGGCACTTTATATTTCCCGTTCTGTACCGTCGTATCCGTTTCGACTTTTTCGCCCCTGGCGACCTTGACCGCGGTCTCGAAAGTTATCAGCCCGAGCTGGTACGGCTCCTTATCGACATCCGCGCTGTTCGTGCCGTCGATTATCGCCTGGCAGCTGTCCTTGTCCGCGTCCGAGCCGACCGTGATTATCTTGCCTTTCAGCCCCTCGGCGAGAATGGCCTGGACCGCGCCCATTATCATGCCGCTGTTGTTGGCCGATACGCCCTGGATGTCGTTCTTGTAATTCGTCAGCGCGTTCTCGGTAGTGGCCATCGCCAGGTCCCTGGACCACGATTTATGCGTCTGGTCCACGACTATCTTCATGCCGGGATAATTCTTCAGGATATCCTTGTTGCCCGCGGTTATCTCTTTGGCTACATCGTTTCCCGACTCGCCCTCCAGGATGACGACGTTCCCCTTGCCGTTAAGTTTCTCCGCAAGGTATTTCGCCTGCGTCTGCCCTACGAGGAAACTGTTGGCGGTAACGTGGCAATTGACGTTCGCGTTGACCGGCAGCCTGTCCATCGAGATGACCGGCACGTTCTCCTTCCTCGCCTTTTCGACAAGGCTTCCGGCCGCGACCGTATTGACCGGGTGCAGGATCAGGACATCAATGCCCTGAGCCAGGAGGTCTTCGACGTTGGCGAGCTGCGCCATCTCGTCGTTATTGGCCGCGACCCAGTAGATCTCCGCGTTATACTTGTCCTTATTATCCATCATCGCCTTCTTCATGAAAGAATATACCGCTTCTTTCATCGTGGCGACGCTCACGCCTACTTTTATTTTTTTATTTGCGCCCGCGGCATAAGAAGTATTTACCGCCAAGACAGATAATGCCAGAAGAACCGCTATGGCCTTGACATGTTTCATTCGTCCTCCGTTTACCGTGTAAAATAAATGGCGGAGAGGCAGGGATACCCGGCTCTCCATTTGCAATGCCATTATAATAAATAACTTACGTTAATACAAGGTGTTCACTATACAGGAATCGTACAGTATTAAACGAGTTTACGACACCCCTCTAACGACTCTATTTTAAGACATGCTATACTTTAAGCATAATATAACTAATAATCAGCCAAGATATAATCAAAAACGATATTGAATACAACGGAACAAAGATAATTTTCATTTTATCTTTGGGCTTGAAAGACCAACTTGAATATCCGCTTGTATTCAACTGATCGAATAGATGTTTATCTTCGGGTTTAATCCTTTTAAATATCCTTGCTAAAATTAACAAGATAATCGGCAATATACATAACATCAAACTTCTGAACAGAGCATGTAAAAAATAACTGTCTATTCCAAATTGACGATTCGAGACGAGCACAATTCCAAGTAATGAACTAATGAAGATCGTAAATGTTAATACGGGAATGGCAAAATAGATCATTATAATGGCGGCTCTTCTTCTCCAGATATAACCTTTATTTTTGATTTTACACATCAATTCGTCTGCCTTTGTTGGATTATTTTTTGTACTAACAAAAATTGTCGCAATTAATAATCCGAATACAGAAAAGCAGTTTGATAAACCGAGAAGGGCAAGTTTGAGGGTATTTTTTCTCAAATCTTTAAAAACTACCCACCCCACCAAGATACCCGTTAACACTGAGGTCAGAAGCCACAAAAAAATCCGCGTGATAAAGACGTGGGTTATAATAAAAGATGTGTAATAAGTTCTCATGGGGGCGTTTCTAGCAACCCATAAATCATCGGTTAAATATTTCGATGGGGCATTA
>CAISWF010000116.1 GCA_903889135.1 Candidatus Omnitrophota bacterium
AAAAGAAGTCCGAAGAACAGCAGGCTTCCAGCCTTAAGATCGACGTCCTGGAGTTAAAGATAGACAAAGTCGTATACAAAGATTATTCAAGGGCGGGCACGCCCGTGATTAAGGAATTTAACGTGGGGATAAACGAGCGTTATACGAACATAACCAATCCAAAATCTTTGGTTTCTTTGATCGTTTTCAAAGCCCTGGTCAATACCAGCATCGCTTCTCTCGCCAATATTGACCTGGGTCCGTTAAAGGGCGCCGCTTCAGACGCGCTTGGTAACGTGACAAAGGCCGCGGTAGGCGCGGCGGCAGGGGCTATAGGTGTAAGCAGCGGGGCAGCCAAAGAAGCCGCCTCGACGGCCACGGAAGCCGTAAAGAAATTGTTGCCCTTCGGAAAGTAAAGAGCTATAATAAGCATGTCATGAATTTCGAGCAAATCCCTGCTTGTCCGAAGACCAAGGAGCAATCGGCAATAAGTGTTATAACTTATTATGCCCTGCTCCTTTTTGTTTTCAGCCGATGCGCCTTCGCGCAGGCGTCGTCAGGCAGCGGAGATGTGATATTGTGGGACGGGCTTGAAAACAACAGCGACTGGAGTGTAAATGCCGCGGGCAAATTAACCACCACTGCCGACCACAAGACGGAGGGGAACGGCAGCATGGCTGTAAACGTTAACGGCCAAATACCCGCCAACGGCGTCATCATCAGTAAAGCGAACGCCAATCTTAACGTTTCTTTCGCGAACCAGGTCATCCTGGATATCTATAACAGCGGATCTCCCTGTCAGGTAGCGCTCGCTTTCGATACGGGCAATTTACACGAAAGCGTCCCCAAGACCCTCGATAGCGGCTGGAACAAGAACGTCACATTCGAGATCAGCTCGAAGGATTTCAAGGCCCCGTTTGATTATTCCGGCACGGCAAAGAGCGTTATGTTCATAGTGTATCCCGGAAAAGATACGGTAGACCCGGTTTACCTGGATAATATCCGGATAAAAAAATACGGTGGTCTCAAATCCGTGCCGCCGGGGATCTCGCCCGTGGCGCTGGTCCTCCCGGTAGAACCAACGCCGCCCGATGTGGCGGCTCCGGCATACACAGGGGCTTACAGTATATTAGGCGGCTCGGTGCCCGGAAATAATAATCCGGTACCGGAGCATAAAACTATTCTCCTATTCGGTATGGGTCTTGTCGGATTATTTTTTTACCGGAAAAAACCTTAAAATACCTATATGCGGAAATCCCTTTTTATCGCGTTGGTCTTAACTTTTCTATTTTGTAACGCCCGCCTTTTTGCGGCTCCGGCGTATGGCACCAATACCCCCGATAAAGGGAAGATCTCTATAGGGTACCAGGCCAACCTCGTATTCAGACAAAGCTTAAACGACTCGAACGGCAGGATCAGGAGCTACCAGCATTTTCTTGATCTCTCTTACGGCGCGTTGGACTGGTTCGCCTTCGACGGCAAGCTTGGGGTCGGTGACGAAAGGCAAAGCGGGGGGAATAGGCCGGAGGTAAATTACGGGACCGGTTTCGCCGGGGGATACGGCTTCAGGATACTTCTCTGGAACAAGCCCTCCGATAAGACCAGGGTCACTTTCGGCTTCCACCATATAAGCGTCCATCCAAACGACGAAAATGTAGGCGGGAATTTATACGAGACTTTCCTCGATGATTGGCAGGTCGACCTTCTCGCGTCCAAGAAATTCGGGAAGCTCGAGCCGTTCATCGGAGGGATGGGCTCTATATTTGACCAGGGCTACCGCGTAAACCACAGCGACAGGGAAAGGATCCACCCTAAATATTACGGCGGCGTGATAGCCGGCTGCGGGTTCGATATCCGCAAGGATTTGACGCTTAAGATGGAAGGCCATTTCATAGACGAAGATTCATTGAGCGCCGGGTTATATTATTCATACTGAGGATACAATGGAAGACAGGCAATACCTGGAGCGCCAGAAGAAAGAAGAAGCGGAATATGAGGCGTTATGCAAGCGGTGCGGAGCTTGCTGCGGCTCAAAGGACGGCGATCCCTGCGTGGAGCTTGTTGCTGAGCCGGACGGCCTGCACTATCGTTGCCGCATATACGAGACTCGCCTGGGCAAAAGGAAGACCTTAAGCGGTAAAGAATTTACCTGTGTTGAGTTGCGCGATATATTGGGCAAGTCGTGGGGAGGGCACCCCGAATGCGTTTATGTGCTGGCAATGAACGGCAAGACAGGAGGTTGAAATGGACGCGTTGGATATTTTTAAGTCCCGGATAAGCGTCCGGGAATACGGCGATAAGCCGGTAGAAAAAGAAAAACTTGAGAAGATGGTAGATGCAGGCCGTTTGGCGCCGACCGCGAGAGGCGAACAGCCGTGGGAATTCGTGGTCGTGACCAGCAAGGCAAAAGTAAGGGAGCTCGCCGAGATAACCGACCACGGTAAATTCATGGCCGGGGCAACAGCGGCGATCGTCATCTTCTGCAAGGATACAAAATATTATCTCGAGGACGGATGCGCCGCCACCGAGAACGTCCTTTTGGCTGCGGCTGCCGAGGGGATCGCGTCCTGCTGGATAGCCGGCGATAAAAAAGAATACGGCGCCGGTATTGCCAAGGCGCTGGCGGTCCCGGATTGTTACAAATTGATCAGCATACTTTCGCTGGGTTATCCGAAAGCCAAGCCCGAACCGCACTTGAAGCGGAATTTAAAAGAAGTCATCCACTGGGAGAAGTTTTAACAGAACCCGTAAGGAGGCTGCGATGAAAAAGGTAAAAGTCTACAGCACGCCCTCGTGCCCGTATTGCATAAGGGTAAAACAGTTCCTTCAGGAAAATAATGTCCCGTTTGAGAATTTCGATGTTTCCGCTGACCAGCAGAAATCCGAGGAGATGGTCAAGCTCTCCGGCCAGATGGGCGTCCCGGTCCTGGACATTGAGGGCAAGATAATAGTCGGCTTCGATAAGGAAGCCATCAAGCAAGAACTGGGGATATGAACGTCTACGACCTCATTATCATAGGCGCAGGTCCCGCGGGCATCACAGCGGCAGTTTACGCCGCGCGCAAAAAGATGAACATACTCGTCATAAGCCCTGATATCGGCGGCCAGGCCGCTTGGAGCGGCGACATCGAGAATTATACCGGCTACCAGTTCATAAGCGGGCCTGACCTTGCCGCGAAATTCGAAGAGCATATGAAAAAATATAATATCGAGCTCAAAGAAGGCGAGACGGTCATCGACCTTAAAAAACTTGTAGATACGGCGCTGATAAAGACCAACAAAGGCGAATACCGGGCTAAGGCCGTGATAGTCGCTTCCGGAAAGAGGTCCCGTGAACTCGGCGCGCCGGGGGAGAAGGAGTTCAAGAACAAGGGGCTTACATATTGCGCCACCTGCGACGGGCCGTTATTTTCCGGGAAGGATGTGGCCATTATAGGAGGCGGCAACTCAGCCCTTGACGCCGCGTTACAAATGGTAAAGATAGCGAAAAAGATATACGTCGTAAATAATGCCGCGCGTC
Source organism: Candidatus Omnitrophota bacterium (assembly GCA_903889135.1). Classification (GTDB taxonomy): domain Bacteria; phylum Omnitrophota; class Gorgyraeia; order Pluralincolimonadales; family Pluralincolimonadaceae; genus Pluralincolimonas. The sequence continues at coordinate 3,500 of CAISWF010000116.1, forward strand.
TCGGGGGAGACCCGATAATGCGCGAAAAGGTCGAGAAAGACCCTATCGTCACGGTCTTTAACGAGAGCCGCGTCACCGCTGTTTTGGGAGACAAATTTGTAAATGCCATGAAGATAGCCGTAAGCGGCGAAGAACGCACCGTAAACGTCCAGGGAATATTTGTAGAGATAGGCCTGATCCCTAACACTGATTTTGCCAAAGACCTGGCCAAAAACGAGATCGGGGAGATAAGAGTAAGCAACCGCAACCAGACTAACATACCCGGCATCTTCGCGGCCGGCGACGTCACCGACGTCCCTGAGAAACAGATAATCATCGCCGCAGGTGAGGGCTCAAAGGCCTGCCTGAGCGCGTTCAGATATTTGTCCGAACACTAAAGTTGTTAAACTAACCAAAGGAGGTGGGTATGAAAACGATGCATATAGTAAGGGGAGCGTTACCTCTTTTATGCGTGGCTTTTGCAGTAATGTTTTTTTCACCAACGTATTCGTATGCCGTAACCGCGGCGAATATAGATGCGGGAGCAGATGTATCCCTTAAAACCCTCAGCGGCATGAACGGCGGCGCGGATGTAATAAACAGGGCAAAAGGGATCCTCGTTTTCCCCGGAGTCTTTAAGGCCGCCGCCGGAGTAGGCTTAGATTATGGAGAAGGGGCCCTCAGGATAAATGGCAAAACGGTCGATTATTACAGCACTTCCGCCGCTTCATTAGGAGTTCAGCTGGGCGGGCAGAAGAAGACTATCATAATTGCGTTTATGACTGATGATTCTTTGAAAAGTTTCAGAAAGTGGAAAGGCTGGCAGATCGGTGCTGACGCATCCGTAGCTGTTATAACGGTCGGGGCCGGCACCCAGATGAGTAGTGCCGTTGCTAACAAGCCGATTGTTGCGTTCGTGTTCGACGAAAAAGGGCTAATGTTTGATCTTAGCCTTAATGGAGAGAAGATCACGAAGATCAAAAGGTAGATATAAGAAGGGCTGGGTTTTCCGTCTAGCCCTTCTTGTCGTTCATTTTTACGTCAGGGGGATTAATATGAGAAGGACATTTATTAAGCTGCTGGGAATCGTGTTTTTAGCATCGGTCTTGACGACCTCTGCCGAGGCCTGCACAGGCATACAAATCAAGACGCAGGACAACAATTATATTTTTGCGCGCTCGATGGAATTTGCCGATAGTTTTATGCCGCACGACTTGATCGCAGTGCCCAGGAACTACAAATTTGTAGGGCAAACTCCAACAGGCAAGCCCGGTATGCCCTGGCAGGTAAAATACGGCTTTGTTGGTTTCGCTCCTTCAGGAGAGAAACTTATTGATGACGGCCTGAATGAAAAGGGCCTGCACGTCGGAGGTTTCTTTTTCCCCGGATACGCGCAATATGAAAATGTGGCAGAGGCAGATTATCCCAGCACAATATCCTGCCTTGAGGTGGCTTCGTGGGTTTTAGCCAACTGTTCAAGCGTGGCTGAAGCGCGCGAGCAATTGCCAAAAATTCATGTTTCTTCGGTTGCGGCAACTGAGCTGGGCTATTCGCCGCCGCTTCATATGTTTATTTCGGATAAAAGCGGAGATGCTGCGATAGTTGAATATGTGGCAGGAAAACTCAATATCTATGACAACAAGGTAAATGTAATTACAAACTCTCCTGATTATATCTGGCAGACCGCAAACCTAAGAAACTATATCGGCATAGAGGCAGCTAATAAACCTGCAATTACGATCAATGGAAATCAGTTTGCGCAGTTTGGCCAGGGTTCAGGGGCGATCGGCCTTCCCGGAGATTTTACGCCTCCGTCGCGGTTTGTGCGCGCGGTATTTCTTGTCAATACGGCCCTTCAGGGCAAAAACATTGATGAGGGTATTGCCGTTGCCTTCCATATCTTAAATCAGTTTGATATCCCCTTGGGCGCAGTAAAGGGAGAGCAGGACGGAGTAACCACTTATGATACTACGCAATGGACCTGCGCTTCGGATTTGACAAACTCCCGGTATTTTTACCACACTTATAATGACAGAAGCGTGCGCATGATAGATTTAAAGGAACTTGATTTAAACGCGGCTGATGTCAAGGTAGTTAAAGTCAAAGATGTGCAGAAGCCGGGACAGGTCAAAGATGTTTCAGCAGAATTAAAGTAGTAAATAGTAAGGAGAGTATAAGGTATGAGACGCGCAATCGGTATTTTAATCGTTATATTTTCCATGGCGGTATCCGGTCATGCCCAAGGATACCAGCAGCCGAGCGCCGACGATATCATCAAGAAGAT
>CAISWF010000117.1 GCA_903889135.1 Candidatus Omnitrophota bacterium
CGTAGCGGTCGGCCTGACGCCGGAGATGCTGCCGATGCTCATCACGATCAACCTCTCCAAGGGCGCCATCGCGATGTCCAAGAAAGACGTCATTGTAAAACGTTTGAATTCGATCCAGAACTTCGGCGCTATGGATGTCATCTGCACCGATAAGACCGGCACGTTGACCATGGACCACATCATCCTGGAGAAGCATTGCGACGTGGTCAGGAAAGACGATGAGAGCGTCCTGAAATACGCGTATCTTAACAGCTACTACCAGACCGGGCTTAAAAACCTCCTCGACAAAGCCATCCTGAAGTACAAGAAGATGCCGGTCAAGGAGTTCAAAAAAATAGACGAGATGCCGTTCGACTTTTCCAGGAAGATCATGTCGGTCGTAGTGGGGATGGACGGCAAGCATACGCTCATCGCGAAAGGCGCCCCGGAAGAGATATTCAAGCGCTGCACGCATTACGAGCTCGACGGCGAAATATTCGAGATGGAACAATGGCTCTTGGCCGATTTAAGGGAGGAAGATGACAGGCTGAGCACAGACGGTTTCAGGGTCCTCGCCATTGCCTATAAAGATACGGATACCAAGAAGGAGACCTATTCGCGCGATGACGAGCAGGAGCTCGTCCTCAAGGGTTATGTCGCTTTTCTCGATCCGCCGAAGGCGGACGCGAAAGAAGCCATCGAGGCGCTGACGAAGCAGGGTATACAGTTCAAGGTCCTGACAGGCGATAACGAACTCGTCACGAAAAAGATATGCAACGAGGTAGGCCTGGAGATCACGGGCCTGATCATAGGCGAACAATTGGAGAAGATGTCCGATGCCGAACTCCAGGCGGCGGCGGAGACCACGAACGTCTTCGCGCGCATGTCGCCCCTCCAGAAAGAGAGAGTGATCCGGGCGCTTCACCAGAATAAGCACATAGTGGGCTACCTCGGCGATGGCATAAACGACGCGCCTGCCTTGAAAGCATCCGATGTCGGCATCTCCGTAGATAACGCCGTGGACATAGCGAAGGAATCGGCGGATATAATACTCCTGAAGAAAAATCTTCTTGTCCTTGAAGACGGCGTCGTCGAAGGAAGGAAGACCTTCGGCAATATCGTCAAATATATAAAAATGGGCTCAAGCTCGAATTTCGGGAATATGCTCAGCATGACCGGCGCGACCATCTTCCTGCCGTTCCTGCCTATGCTGCCGATACAGATCCTGCTCAATAACTTCCTCTACGACCTGTCGCAGATAGCCATACCTACCGACGAAGTGGACAAAGAATATCTCACGAAGCCGCGCGCCTGGAACATCAAGTCGATAAGGAACTTCATGGTGCTGATAGGCCCGATAAGCTCTATCTATGATTTTTTGACTTACGGCGTAATGCTTTTTGTGTTCCACACCTGGAACAACCCTGAATTATTCCACACGGGCTGGTTCATAGAGTCGCTTTGCACCCAGACGCTCATCATCCACGTCATACGCACGGGAAAGATACCGTTCATCGAAAGCAGGCCGAGCAAGTTCCTCGTTATGACGTCGATAGCCATAGTCACGATCGGCATAATACTTCCTTTTTCCCCGTTGGCCAAGTCCTTCGGGTTTGTGGCGCCCCCGCCTTTATTCTTCCTGCTGCTTTTTATTATGGTCGTGACCTATATGCTGCTGGTACAAGTCGTGAAAACGTGGTTCGTAAAAAAATTCGGCTATGATTAGGAGCGGATATGCGAAACTTTAAAAGATACATCTGGATCTCGGCGATGGCAGCCGTTATTGCCGCGGCGGCGATAGCGGCCTTTTGCATCTTTTTTGACCAGGCGGTCGTCTTGCGCAAATCCACCATTTATCACCTTAACACCGACGAGAAAGTCGTCGCGTTGACTTTCGACGACGGTCCTTCGCCGGTATGGACACCGCAGGTCCTTGACGAGCTTAAAAAGGCCGGTATCAAGGCGACTTTTTTTATGATAGGAAAACACGTGGAAGCATATCCCGAGATCGCCAGGCGCGTCGCGCGAGAGGGGCACGATATAGAGAACCACGGATATGACCATAAGGTCATGATCTACTATAAAATGGACGAACTCAACAGGGAGATAGGCGGGACGGAGAAGGTCATTAAGGAAGTCACCGGACAGACGACAAGGTATTTCAGGCCTCCCAAGGCCTGGCTTAACGATACGGAGAAACAGAAGATCAAGGAGATGGGGTACGGGATCGTGTTATGGTCTTTGAACTCCAAAGATTGGGTGACGTTCCACGACAAGCAGATCACTTCGTACATTTCAAGGTATATCAAGCCCGGAGACATCATCCTGTTCCATGACAGCGGAGGGGTTTTCGGCACCGAGGGAGGGGACCGCAGCCAGACCGTAAAGACCATCCCGCGGCTGGCGAAGAAATTGAAAGAAAAAGGCTACAAGTTCGTGACCATATCGGAATTATTGAGCGGTAAATATTAAAATTTGTAGCAGCTTTTCAGCTGGAAGAAATGGCCCTTCGGCGAGTTTTGCGCGAAGGCGTCATAAAGATAGCTGAAGTCAAAGCTCATCCCCGAAAACTTCGTGTAAAATTCCGCGCCGGCCGAAAACGTCTGGCGGGCGCTGCCCGATACCTTGACCCCGTCCACCCGCTTGTCCTGGCTTATCATCCAGCTTATAGAGGGGCCGAGCTTGAGGTTTTTTGTTATGTCGTACCCCAGGAGGTATTCGAGATGGAGTTCGTCTCCGGGCGCGATATTATTATCGTTCTCAAGCCTGAAAAAATATTTTGCCGCGGCATCCATGCTGAAGCTATTTACCGTCTTATGGAAGAATATCTCGGGCTTTATGTCGACCTGGTGTGTGCCGTAGTTGGTGCTTTTGTCCGAGGCGTATTCGCCGGTCGGCACCTTGACGAAGAGCATCGGCAGGATATCGACTTCCTTGACCGGGAGGAACCATCCGCCGCCTATCGAGGCATCGCCGAGGCCGAATGAGTTCTTGTCCGTCTGGCCTACGTGCACGCCTCCGGACGGCAGGAGCGCCGTGAAGACGAAATCGGGCGAATAATAGCAAAAACGCATCAGCTCCTCGACCTTAAGGAGGTCGTAATCTTTTATGGCGGTATTGCCCTTGGAGTCGGTCACCTTGTCGGCAAAGTAAGCGGTGGAGTAGGTGAGGAAATAGAGGCCTTTGGGCGCCCGCGAGCCGTCATAGAAGTTTACCGCGGCGGCGGTATTTGATATCATGATAAACGTTACAACGGCCAGGACTGAAGCTAAAATACGCATTGTAAACCTCCTTTATGTATTATGGTTTACAATTATATATGAAACACGGTATAATGCAAGAGAAAAATAAAATGGCGCCTTCGCTGTATATACACATACCCTTCTGCGTGAAAAAATGCGGTTATTGCGATTTTTACAGCATCAATTATGACGCGGGGCTGGCATCCGCTTATGTTGACGCGTTGGTCGGGCAGATGGGCGGCATCGGCTGCCGCGTCTCGACGATATTCATCGGCGGAGGCACGCCGACCGCGTTAAGCGCGCCTTTGTTAAAGAAGCTCCTGCGCGGCGCGGCAAGATCGGCCGCGCGTAACGCCGAGTTTACGGTGGAAGCGAACCCGGAGAGCCTTGACGCCGGAAAATTAAGCCTCTTATTAGACGAAGGGGTCAATAGGCTGAGCATAGGAGTGCAGTCTTTCAACGACGCGAAGTTAAAGAAGCTGGGCAGGATCCATAACGCCAAAAAAGCGGCGGATGCGGTCATGCTGTCAAATAAGAAGGGATTCGACGACCTTAACATAGACCTCATTTTCGGCGCGCCGGAGGAGGAGTTCGATGATTATTCCGCCGAATTGGCCCGGGCGGTAAAATTGCCGGTCACACATATTTCATGTTACGGCCTGACTTACGAGAAAGGGACGCCGCTTTACAAGGCCAGGAAAAGAGGCGGCGTTATCCCTGTCGATGAAGAGCGTTCTGCGCGAATGTATTCCTTCGCGATCGATTACCTTCCCGAACACGGTTTCCGGCATTATGAGGTATCTAACTTCGCCGAAAAAGGTTTTGAGTGCAGGCATAACCTCAATTACTGGCGGAACGATGAGTATATAGGGCTCGGCCCGTCGGCGGTCTCGTATATCGGCGGGGCCAGGAAAAGGCATCTGCCCGATGTAGTGGAGTATGTTAAGAGGGTCAGGTCGGGGAAAAGCACGATAGTTTCTTCCGAACGGCTTGCGGAAGACCGCAAGGCAAAAGAGACCGCGGCGGTAAAGATAAGGACATCCGAGGGAATAGATCTCGACTGGTTTAAAAAGAAGACCGGATTTGACCTGGAGGAGCTTGAGGCGGATGCGCTGCAAAAACTTTCCGGCGCCGGACTCATAAAATATGAGAGGATCAAGGGAAAGGCCGCCGGGATATCGCTCACGAAAAAAGGGTTCCTGTTCTGCGACACGGTCTCGAGTGAGTTGCTTTAATCCCGTAATATGGTATAATCGTAAACGGTAAAATTAACGGAGGTAGACCATGAGCGCGATAACTTTGGGCGAAAGATACGCAAGGACAAGATACGAGGCATTCAAGTGGAGGCACCACCTGGCTGAGACCCAGAAACTAGCCCTTGCATTTCTGATGGCAAGCGTCACGGTAATACTCGCCCAGATAAGGATACCTCTGCCGTGGACGCCCGTCCCGATAACAGGCTCGACATTCGGCGCGATATTCGCCGGCGTCCTGCTGGGGAATGTCTGGGGCGGTATAAGCATGCTCATATATGTCGCCCTCGGGGCGGCAGGCCTGCCCGTATTCACCGGATTCAAAGGCGGCGCGGCAGTTTTGCTAGGGCCGACGGCCGGATATCTCCTTGGATTCATAGTAGCCTCGTTCCTTATCGGATATATAACGGACAATTACGCGAAATCAAGGAAGGTCCTTCCGCTGTTTAACCTGATGCTCCTCTCAAGCGCCCTCATCCTCGCGTTAGGCTCGGCGTATCTCTGGATATGGTTAAACGCCGTGAAAGGGCAGGGGCCGTCTTTAAGCGAGGTCCTGTGGATGGGCTTCATCCCGTTCATACCGGGTGACACGATAAAATCCCTGGCCGCCGCGCTTATCGCAACTTCGATAACGCCAAAAGAATCGTATAAATAGTTAAGTAGCCTGTCACCATAATTAAGAAGGGCTGTCCGGAAAGGGCGGCCCTCTTTTTTATTGACAAGTTATTGTTATTATGATAAGTTTGATAACAATAATAAGTATTATAGTTATTGTAAATATGATAAATGGGGATAAATGAAGAAGGACCTTATATCAGCCAAGGAGATAGCCCGGAAGCATAACCTTACCTACCAGACTGTCAACCACTATACGAACCTTGGCCTGATAAACGTCGTTTCGAAGAAGGGGAACATCCGCCTTTATGACGAGTATGGTACCGTTAACCGCCTTGCCAAGATAATCCAGCTCATAAACGCGGGCCTTCCTTTGCGCGTCATCCGGAAGGCGCTGGATGATGAGCTTAGCGTAAAAGTCCTGGACAACAATGCGGGTGCGATATGACCCGCCGCGGAATTTTGGGGCGCTTTCGTCTTGATTCAATCGGGGGAGATGAAGGCGCTCCTACGTATTTCCCGGGGGAGAACAAGGATCCGGCTCCGGCGGTGGAGTTTCGCCTTATCACTTCTTAGATTTTCTGAAACTCCACCTCGGCGCTTATTACCCGCCAGCCTGCCATCATTGACATTTCCGGTGTTTGCTAGTATACTTAACAACAATTCGGGTGAAGGAGCCATTAAAGGGAGAAGTAAATGGCTAACGAAACAGTTTTCAAGCGTTACAGAGGCAATCCCATCATAACGGCGAAAGCCGTCCCGCGCGCTAACTCCATCCATAACAGCGCCATCGTCCGTTACAACGGCGAATACAGGGGCATATTCCGCGTCGACGAGATCGACATGAATTACACCCTCCATACCGGCAAGAGCAAGGACGGCATAAAGTGGGACATAGAAGCCGCGCCGATAAAGATGAAGAGCGGCGATCCCGAGATCTTCGTGACCGAACACAGCTACGACCCGCGCGTCACAAAATTGGGCGACACCTATTACGTCACATGGTGCAACGCCGACGCCCAGGGGCCGTGCATCGGCCTTGCCACTACCAAGGATTTCAAGACGTTCAAGCAGTTGGAGAACCCGCTTCCGCCGGCTAACCGTAACTGCGTCATCTTCCCGGAAAAGATAAACGGCAAGTTCGCCATACTGCACAGGCCGAGCGACAGGGGGCATACGCCGTTCGGGGACGTGTTCTACGCGGAAAGCCCGGACCTGGCCTACTGGGGCCACCACAGGTTCGTCTTCGGGCCCAAAGGCGGTTGGCAGTCGACAAAGGTCGGCCCGGGGCCGCATCCCATAAAAACCAAAGAAGGCTGGCTGCTCATATACCACGGTGTCTGGACGAGCTGCAACGGTTATATCTACTCGGCCGGCGGCGCTCTGCTGGACCTAAAAAAGCCGTGGAAGGTGCTCTACAGGACGCGCGATTACCTGATGTACCCTACCGAGATGTACGAGAGAGTAGGGGATGTGCCGAATGTCCTGTTCCCCAGTTCTGCCGTGGTCGAGGGCGACCGCCTCAGGCTCTATTACGGGTGCGCGGATACATGCATCGGCATGGCAGAAGCGAGCGTCTCGGATATAGTAAAGTTCGTCAAGAAGCACAGTTTTTAAATATGGGGTTGACAAAAAGCCCGTTATAGGGTACTATTTGGGAGTCATGATTTTAGGGTCAAGAAGTGTTTTAAGAGTGAGTGAGGGTTTAGAAAGATTGAGCCGTAAGGCAAGATAGTCTAACCTTACGGCTTTTTTTTGTTCTGCCCTTATCTACAATTTTTATCGAAAGGAGGTAGTACAGTGGCTACAGGCAAGGTAAAGTGGTTCAGCAACCAGAAGGGTTATGGCTTCATAACCCCTGAGTCGGGTAATGATGTGTTTGTGCATTACAGCGCTATCCAGGGCGACGGTTACAAGACTCTGGAAGAGGGCCAGGCGGTCAATTTCGACATCGAAAAAGGCGACAAAGGCGAACAAGCTAAAAATGTAACAAAGGCGTAAAACCCGAAAACAACGGGCCCGCGTCAAAGCGCGGGCCCTTTTTATTTCAGGCAGAAAGAGCAGGAAAAGATGAAGATAGTATTTATCGAACCGCGCTCGACGGAAGCGAATGTATACAGCAGGATATCCATGCCCCTTTTGGGACCGATATATCTGGGTACCATACTTAAAGCCCGCGGGCATGAGGTCGAGATATATAACGAGGATATATTCAAGCCGGATTATTCCAAATTAGAGGCGGACCTGGTAGGGATATCGATCCTGACCTCGACAGCGAAACGCGGCTACGAGATAGCTGCCCGATTTCCCAGGGAAAAAGTGATAATGGGCGGAGTGCACGCCAGCCTTGTCCCGGAAGAAGCCATAAAATACGCGAGACAAGTAGTTATCGGCGAGGCCGAAGAGGTGATAGTGGATATCGCCGAAGGCAGGATCACAGAGCCGATAATAAAAGGGAGGCCGGTAAAAGACCTCGACTCCCTGCCGTACCCGGATTTTTCATTGATAAAAGGCGACAGGTCCCGCTGCCTGGCGATCCCGGTCTCAACGTCGAGAGGATGTCCTTACGACTGTGTTTTTTGCTCGGTCACGAAGATGTTCGGCCGCGAATACCGTTTCAGGAGCGCCGGGAACGTGATGGGAGAGATAAAAGATAATAAGAAGGCGATCTTTTTCTGCGATGATAATTTCGCGGCCAAACCTCCGCGTACATACGAATTGCTCAATCTCCTGATCAAGGACAAAATAAAGGGTTGGTCGTGCCAGGTCCGCTGCGATGTCACCAGGGACGATAAATTGCTCGGCCTTATGTCCAAGGCCGGCTGCGGTTCCGTATGCGTCGGTATCGAGTCGGTGAACGAGAAGACCCTTGCCGCCTACGACAAAAAGCAGACGGTGACCCAGATCATAAACGCGATCAGCGCGTTCCATAAGAACGATATCAAGGTCCACGGGATGTTCGTCATCGGCGGCGATGACGACAATATAGAGACCGTACGGAAGACGCTCAAATTCGCGCTGGAACAGAAGATCGACACCATCCAGATGATGGCGCTGACCCCGTTCCCGGGGACAAAGGTCTACGAAGACCTCGAATCCCAGAAAAGGATATTCAGCAAGGACTGGAGCCTCTACGACGGGCAGCATTTCGTATTCAAGCCCAAGCTCGTATCCGCAAAAGAGCTGCAGTTAAGCGTGCTTAAGGCGTACACGGAATTCTACTCGCTTTCCAGGGCGTTCTCCCTGTTGTTCAGGCTGCACATCAGGAACGCCTTGCACCGGTTCATGGGCTATTTCATCGTCAAAGAGTGGAAAAGGAACAACCGTAACTTTTCGTGGTTGTCTTCCGCGCCCGTTTAAGATATAATCCCTATACTATGAAGATCGGTATCATTGGCCTGCCCCAGACCGGCAAAAAGACTTTATTCGAGCTCCTGACCAACCATAAGATCTCGGAGAAGGACCTTGCCTCAAACAAGAACATCAAAAGCATCGCCGAGATCAAGGACCCCCGTTACGACAAGCTCGTAGAGCTATATAAGCCCAAGAAGAACGTCAGGGCGAGGATAGATATAGAGCTCCTTCCCAAAATAGAAAAAGACGCCATAACGAAGGGCGACATCTTCAAGGACATCGCCGAAACTGATGCCATATGCCATGTCGTAAGGGCTTTTAAGGACGATTCGGTCTACCACATAAACGGCACCGTCGATCCCAAACGCGATATAGACAGCGTCAATTCCGAACTCATCCTCCACGACCTGATATTCGCGGAGAAACGCCTTGAGAAGCTGGACCTGGACCTCAGGAAAGCCAAGGACGAGGCGAAGGCGAAGGAAAGGGATGTCGTGGCCCGCATAAAAGCCCATATCGAAAAAGAACTGCCGCTCAGGCTCCTCGAACTTAGACCCGAGGAGAAGAGGACGGTCGCCAGCTATCCTTTCGTGACGTTAAAGGAGATGATACTGGCCGTTAACGTCTCGGAAGACGACTTGAAAAATAAAGCGCTCCTGGACGACCTCAATAAAAAATATGAACATTTGAAAATAGAAGTGATGCTCGTCTCGGCCAAGGTCGAGTCGGAGATCGCCTCCCTCGAGACGGAGAAAGAACAGCAGGAATTCCTTTCCGCGCTCGGGATAGAGGAGCCGGCCATTAACATGCTCAGCCGCCTTTGCATACGCGCGCTGAACCTCATATCGTTTTTCACCGTGGGAGAGGACGAGGTAAGGCAGTGGCCGGTAAAACGCAATTCCTCGGCGCCCGAGGCGGCCGGCGCGATACACTCCGACCTGCAGAAGGGCTTCATCCGCGCCGAGGTCATTAAATTCGCGGACCTCGAGGGGCTCGGCAGCGAGGAGAAGGTCAAAGAAGCCGGGAAGCTCTCCCTTAAGGGCAAAGACTATATAGTAGAAGACGGCGATATAATAAATATAAGATTTAACGTCTAAGCAATTCCCAAAGCAGGCCCAGGATGCACATACCCGACGGTTTTCTGACAACAAATACTTGGCTTCCCGCGTGGGTAGTCTCAGCGGGAGGCATAGGCTATTGCGTGAGGAGGACGTCCCGCCTGCTCAAAGAGAGGATGATACCTCTCATGGGCGTCATGGCGGCGTTCATATTCGCCGCGCAAATGCTTAATTTTCCCGTGATGGGAGGGACTTCGGGCCATTTGATAGGCGCGGTCTTCGCGGCGATACTTCTTGGGCCTTACGCCGCCGCGGTGGTGATGACCGTTGTCTTGATAGCCCAGTGCCTTATTTTCCAGGACGGGGGATTGACCGCCCTGGGCGCCAACGTCCTGAATATGGCGATACTCGGGCCTGCCTGCGGATATTTTATTTACAATATCATCAGGAGGACGATAAAAGGTAACGCGGGAATGATCGCCGGCGCGGCGTTAGCGTCATGGGCGTCGGTCGTGATAGCTGCATCCACATGCGCCCTTGAATTATCGGCCTCTGGGACTTCACCGTTCCCGGTAGTTTTTCCCGCCATGGTCTTCATACACGCGGCCATCGGCATCGGCGAGGCGGTGATAACATGCGTAATGGTCTCCCTGGTCCTGAAAGTCCGGCCGGACCTCATCTACCAAAAAGATGCCAGGCCTTTCGGCAGGAGGGACCTGGTATTCGGCCTTGCTATCGCGGCGATCCTATTCCTGCTGGCGCCATTCGCTTCCAAATTTCCCGACGGGCTCGAGAGAGCCGCGAAAGATCTGGGTTTTGCGGCGGAAGTTAAATGAGGCACTCTTATATCGACCAGTACAGCGGACTGGATTCCATCGTCGCGCGCCTCGATCCGAGAATAAAGATCATCACATTCCTGTCGCTTATCATCTTTACCGTGGTGACGCCCGCCTCTTCCCGGCAGGAGTTCTGCCTCCAGGGATTACTGGCTTTTGCTATTCTATCCGTTTCAAGGATGCCAGCAAGTTTTATTTTCAAGAAATCCCTCGTCGTCATTCCGTTCGTCGTTGCCGTCAGCATATTCAACCTGATCGCCGGCCGCCAGACGATAGGGGCATTTTCTGCTATCTTCGCGAAGTCCGTCCTGTCGGTCGTATATCTCATCCTTTTAGTCGCGACGACGAGATTTCCCGACCTTATGAAGGCGTTCGAGCGCCTCAAATGCCCGCGTCTCATCATTACCATACTTTCATTCATGTACCGTTATGTTTTTGTAATAGAGGACGAACTGATGACGATGCAGGTCGCGAAGGAATCCCGTTCGTTCGGCGGCCCGGCGCTCTTCCACGTGAAAGTATTTTCGAATATTTTGGCCTCGCTCTTCATAAGGTCATACGAGCATGCCGAGGAGGTCTACCTGGCGATGTGCGCCAGGGGCTTCGACGGGAATATCAGGACGCTCAGCGAGTTCAAATTGAGGGCGGCCGATGGCGTATTTCTTTTTGCCGTATCGCTTATCATGCTGTTTATCAGGGTTGCCGGGGCGATCAGGTGACAGAAAAGATAATAGAGATAAAAGGCCTGCATTATTCTTACCCGGACGGTGTGGCCGCGCTGCGCGCGATCGACCTCGATGTATTCGAGGGCGAATCGATAGGCGTCATAGGGCCGAACGGGGCGGGGAAATCCACCCTATTGCTGCATTTGAACGGTATTTTAAGGGGAGAAGGGGACGTCAGGGTCTTCGGCCTCGAGATGCGGGACGAGAACCTGAAAAAAATAAGAAGCAAGATCGGCCTGGTATTCCAGGACCCGGAGAGCCAACTTTTCATGCCGACGGTCTTCGATGACGTCGCCTTCGGCCCCATAAACATGGAGATGCCGCAGGCAAAGGTCGGCGAGCAGGTAGCGAAGGCGCTCAGGGAAGTCGATATGACGGGTTCGGAGAAACGCGCCGCCCATCACATGAGTTTCGGCGAGAAGAAACGAGTCTCGATAGCGACCGTCTTATCCATGGAACCGCGCGTCCTGGTATTCGATGAGCCGACGGGCAACCTTGACCCGAAACACAGGCGGTCTCTCATCAACCTGCTCAAGCGGTTGAAGCCTACAAAGGTAATAGCGACCCACGACCTCGACATGGTCGCCGAGGCCTGCTCAAGGGTAATACTCCTGGACAAAGGGGAGATAGCCGCCTCAGGAAATACCGCGGATATATTGAAAGACAAGAGGCTGCTCGAGGCGCACAGCCTGGAACTTCCGCCCTCCTTCATTAAATAATTTTAGTGACATTCCGCGGATTTATGGTATAATTAATTACATTGTGAAAATCGTAACAAAGTATAGTAATGCCCAAAACTAAAAAGTATATTCCCCAGGATACAGCAAGCCGTTTAAGCCTATACCTCAGAAGCTTAAGGATGCTTGAAAAGAAGAGAGTGGACGTGGCCTCATCAGAGGACATCACCGAGTTCCTCAATGTCTCGTCCGTCCAGTTCAGGAAGGATCTCTCTTATTTCGGAGGCTTCGGAAAACGCGGCGTAGGCTACGGCACGCGCGCGCTTACAAAAGAAATCGAAAAGATCCTCGGCACCGACATAGCGTGGAAGATAGCCATCGTCGGGACCGGCAAGCTCGGCTCAGCCCTCCTGGGATATCCCGGTTTCACGGAATTCAACCTCCAGATCGCCGCCGCATTCGACAGCGACCCCGAAAGGATCGGCAAGGTCCGTAAGGGGATAAAGATAGAAGACGCCAGGTCGATGAGGGGCATATTAAAGGAGAAGGGGATAAAGATAGCGATACTGGCTGTCCCGGCCGATAAGGCGCAGGAAGTCGGGGAACAGCTCGCCGGCTGCGGCGTAAAAGCTATATTGAATTTCGCGCCGGTGAACCTCATGCTGCCCAAAAGGATCTCAGTTTCGAACGTAGATATGGCTTCAGAACTTCAGGGCCTGATATACAAATTAAAAGGAGAA
>CAISWF010000118.1 GCA_903889135.1 Candidatus Omnitrophota bacterium
AAACCGCTCGCCCGGTCATCGCTCGATTACGTATATTTTGCCGACAGCTACGGGTCGCTCTTCCCGCAGGATATAAAACGCTACATAAAACTCCTGAAACCCACGGATAAAAAAATCGGTTTTCACGCTCATAACAGCCTCCAGCTTGCGTTCGCGAACAGCCTTGAGGCGATACGCTGCGGGGCCGATATCGTTGACGGCACGATATACGGAATGGGCCGCGGCGCGGGCAATCTCCCGCTCGAAGTCCTCATCGCGTACCTGGAAAAGACCCTGAAGCACAAAAGGTATAATTCGATGCCTATCTTCGACCTGATAGACCGCTACTTTATAAACCTCCAGCAGGAATTGCGCTGGGGGTATAATCTGCCTTATATGCTTTCGGGGATATTTGAAGTCCATCCGAATTATGCAAAACATCTTGCAGACAGCCATGAGTACAGGGTGGATGATATGGTTAAAGTGCTTGAGATAGTCAGGGACATCAATCCCGTAGGGTTCAGCGAAGATATTATCGGCAATATAATGACAAGCGGGTTCGTGAGGGGCAAAGAAAAGGCCGCGCGAGCCGGCCACGATCCGGAGGAACTGAGGGAGCTTTCAGCCCGGTTCCCCGTCACTTATAAGGGCCGCCACGCCGATCGTGATTTCCTTATCCTTGCTAACGGTTCCAGCCTCAAAGATTGCAAGAATGAGATCAACCGGTTCATAAAGAAATATGATCCCGTAGTAATGGGCGCAAATTATCTCGGAGGCCTTTACAAGCCGCATTACCACGCGTTCAGCAATAAAAAACGTTTCATCAATTACGCGGATTCCGTAAACGCTAAGTCCAAACTGCTTATATCGTCAAGTTTCGACGCGGGCTTTATAAGCGAATATACGTCGAGGCCTTTCGAGCGTATCGCCCATTTAAATAACACATCTACGGACTTTGATATAAAAGATGGGATGATCACCACGAACTGCAGGACGGTCTCCATACTTCTCATTGCCGTTGCCATTCTCATGGGCGCCAGGAGGATATTCGTCGCCGGTATGGACGGTTACAAGAACAAAGAGAACTTCAACCTCCATTTCTATAAGGAAACGGAGGAGGCGGAGAACTTCAAGCTTCTCATGGAAAAACATAATATGAATGAGCTGATGCTGCACAATATAAACAAATATTTGACGCAGCGCGGCAGGGAGGGGATCCACCTCATAACCCCTACGAGCCATAGTTACTTTTATAACAGCGTATATAACTGGATAAAAAACAATGAATAGATTTGACGTAATGACCGGCCTTTTAGCAAGGCGGAAATTCTTCAAACTCGTCTGCGGCGCCGGCAACGAAGACGCCGAAGAAGTAAAAAAACTGGCGTTCATATATACGCTTGCCGGAGCGAAGGGCATGGACGTATCGGCCAATGCGGATGTCGTAAGGAAAGCCGCGAGTGGCATAGATGAGGCCATAGCCTACGCCCCGAAATTGAGCCGTAAGATCGCCATAAGGCCGTTTATCAACGTGAGCATAGGTATGCCCGGAGATCCGCATGTCCGCAAGGCGATGATCACGGAAAAATGCGTGAAATGCGGCGCATGCGTCGGGCAATGCCGGACGGGCGCGATCACGGCGGAATTTAAAGTGGTCGAAGCCAAGTGTATAGGATGCGGCGACTGCGACGCCGTCTGCGCGTTCGGCGCCATAAAGTTTTATCATAAGAACAAGGACTTACGTTCGATCCTTGAGGAATGTAAACGCTGCGGGGCCGAACAGCTTGAACTTCACGCGGCTGTCCCGGATTCCGAAGCCGTCTTTGAGGAATGGAAGATGATCGATGCTATCATGAGCGACGGCTATGTCAGCATGTGTCTTGACAGGATGCACCTCTCGGATTCGCATTTAAGGGACAGGATCAGGAAGGCTAAGGAGATATCCAAAGAAAGGCTCATCATCCAGGCGGACGGCGTGCCCATGAGCGGGGGAAAGGATGATTTCAATACCACTCTCCAGGCGATCGCCATTGCCGATATCATAATGAAGAGCAAGCTCGGCGTGAAAGTCCTTCTTTCAGGAGGAACTAACAGCCTTACCGCGAAGCTGGCCGATATGTGCTCGGTAGATTACAACGGCGTTACGATCGGGACGTTCGCCCGCGGTATAATCAAAGAATGGACGGAAAAGGACGGATTTTTAGCGGATCCGGGAAGGATCTCTAAAGCGGTTGAGAGGGCGGAGAAGTTGGTGCGGGATAACATCGGCGATATAATATGGTGATCATTTATAATGGCTGATATAACGGTAAATGGCCGGTGCATAGACGGTATAGACCTCTTTGTGTTTGATAAGGACGGCACCCTCATCGACCTGTACAATTATTGGTATCATATGGTCGAGATGAGGGCGCGTCGCTTATGCGAGGAATGCCGCCTCCCGGCCGCGGAGCACATGGGCAACCTTATGTCCGAGATGGGCATAGACATCCCAAATAAGAGATTGAAGCCCGAGGGGCCGGTAGGGCTGCTGCCGAGAGAGGTCGTGCAGAAGGCCGCCGAAATGTATCTTGAAAAACAAAGATGCGTGAACGCAGGGGACATCTGTTTCAGGGTGTTTAAAGAGATCGATGCGGTTTCGGCGGATATGCTCGATAAGCTCGTAAAACCCCTTGATGGCGCGCTCGATCTCTTACGCAGCATAAAATTTACCAGGGCAAAAATAGCTATCGCCACGACCGATAAGACCCAAAGGGCGGAGTTAGCAATAAAGTTCCTGGGCATCGGGCACCTCGTTGATATTGTCGTAGGCGCTGACAAGGTGAAAAACTCGAAGCCCGCGCCCGATATGCTCGAATTTATAGGATCTAGCTTGAACGTAGGCCCGTCCCGTTCGGTGATGGTAGGTGACGCGAAGACGGATATCCAAATGGGCATAAACGCGAAATTTAAGGCGTCGATAGCGGTGTGCAGCGGGCTGACGGCAAGAGATGAGCTTGCAAAGCTTACGCCATATATAGCAGATGACGTATCCAAAATAAGGATAGGATAGGAGAGCCGCCATGAAAGTGATCGGTATGATACCGTCTCGATTGAAGTCGACCCGCCTTCCGAATAAGGCGCTTATAGATATCGAAGGGCTTCCTATGGTGATCCATGTATTGAAGCGCGCCCAACTCTCTTCGGCGCTGGATGACGTATTTGTGGCGACCGACAGCAAAGAGATATTTGACGCCGTTAAGAAACATGGAGGCAAGGCCGTGATGACTTCACCGGACCATCATACCGGTACTGATAGGATCGCTGAAGCGGCAGGAAAAATGGACGCAGACATAGTGGTAAATATACAGGGTGACGAGGCGCTGCTTGATCCGAAGCATATAGACATGGCAGTGAAGCCGCTCCTGAATGACCGGGACCTGCAAGTCGCGGTCTTGGTCGCGCCGTACCGGAAGACCAACAGCCCTTCGGATATAAAAGCGGTACTAGACCTGGACGGCAACATACTTTATTGCTCGAGGACGGACCTTCCCAGCACGGCCCGCACAAAGATCGATGCAATGCTTAAGATGTGTTTCATCGTGCCCTTCAGGAAAGATTTCCTGTTAAAGTTCACTTCGTGGGAACAAACCCCGCTTGAAAAGATAGAATTTAACGAGTACTTAAGGATATTGGAGCATGGTTACAAGATTAAGGCCGTCCGGGTCGAGGACGCGCACATAAGCGTCGATACCCCTGAAGACCTCGAGATCGTCCGCGATATCATGAAGACGGACCGCCTGAAGGATATGTATTCGAAATGAAAACGGGTAAAGTCGCCAATTCCGCAATTTTGATATTCGACGGGCCATCATTTAAATTTGACGCCCTACGGGGATCTTATGGCAAGGTCATCATGTTCTCACTGACCGCGGATTGGCAAGCGATCGATTCCGTGGCCGGAAAATTGAAGGCTGCGGGCCTGGAGAGCGAGATACTGGATTCATCCCGGATCATCAACGATGAAGCGCCGGTTTACCGTGACAGGTTCATCGAATGGGCCGCGGCGGTCGGAAACTACAAGATAGGTTCCGGGACGGTGCGCAACCGCCTGCTTTTATCCGACGGAGCCGTATCCGCGTGGTGGTTCGGGCTTTTGGCCGATAAGGACCCGGTAAAAAATCCTCTTTTTCTCCGGATTATCCAGGCTTCCTGTATAGCAAGGGAAGCAAAAAGCCGCAACAGCGACGTTATCATAGCGCTTGAAGACCGGGTCATGCGGGACAATATCAGGGCGATGCTTTCCGACAATAAGATAAACAATGTAACTCTCCATAAAAAAGGCGAGATCCGCGAAAATATAAAGGCCTGCCTGTCTAAATGGCTATTTATCAAGGCCTTCTCAGCGCTGATAAAGTTCATGGCCAACTCTTTGTACCTGAAGATAAAGCTGCCTTCGATCGGACGGAGAAAGACCGCCTTCGACGATGATATACTGTTTTTTACGTATTTTCCCTCTATTGCGGGGCCCGATAAAGGAAAGCCTGTATTCAGGAATAAATTCGCCTCTCCGCTACAGGATCTATGCAAGCAGAGCGGCAAAAAGATAGTTTGGGCGCTCTTATACGCCGATTTTGACGGTTATTCTTTTAAGGAATCCGTAACGTTGGCCAAGAAGTTCATTAATAACGGTGAAGAGATGTTCTTTTACCTGGAATTCATGGACATTAATGCCTTCCTGACGTCCGTTTATGAATACGCCAGAATATGCGTAAAATGGAATATGGTCAGGCGCAAGCTGGGATCCGAAGAAATAAACGGAATTACCGGAAACACTTTCTGCGGCAGGTTCATTATCGATGTTCTCGACGGTTCATTTTACGGCGATTATTCCCTGAACGGTATAATGCAGTACCATATCTTCAGGAACATGTTCAGGAGATTAAGCGGGTTTTCGCGCGGCATATATATCTGCGAAATGATGATCTGGGAGGCTGCGCTTATCGCGGCGAAGAGGGCCAAAAATGCCGGCTACCCGTTCATCGGTTACCAGGAGTTCGCTTTTTCGCGCTATTATTTCCAGATGTTCCATTCTAAGGAAGAGCTTAAAGATAAAAATACCTCCGACGGGATACCCTTGCCTGAGAAGATAGGCTGCTGCGGAGCCGTGCCGCAGGCTATGCTGGGTGAATATTACGATAACGTCGAAAATCTGGAAAATTTGCGGTTCCAGTATTTGGAAACAGCGCTTCGTAAAGACGGCAATGAAGACGGCAAAAAGCGGGAGGGGAAATTCATCCTTCTTATCTGCACGAACATTGACCTTAATGAGTCGAGGGCCATAACCGGCCTGGTGAAGGCGGCATATCCCCGGGGTTCCGGCGACCTTGAGATCTGGTTCAAAGGCCATCCCAACCTGAAAATACAAAAAATATTTGATAGTTTGGATATGCGCGGCGACTATAAGATCAAGGAAGGCCCTGTCCAGGATTTCCTGCCGTCAGCCGACGCGGTATTGGTTGGCGCCAGCTCGGTCGCCCTTGAAGCCCTGGCTTACGGCCGCGATATACTCGTCTATCTGAATCCCCAGTCTTTGCCTTTTTCACCTTTAACCGGTTTTGAGGAGTATTACCGGAAAGTCTACGATCCTGATTCCCTGAAAAGGGCAGTCGAGGGCCTGAGAAATGGACAGGGAGCGGCCGATCCGGAAAAAAAACGGGAATTCGCGAGGAAATACTGGAACGTGAATACCGGCCTTGACGCCTGGAAAATTAACCTTGGTCTGGAGCCATGAGGACACTGATCACCGGCGGGACGGGACTGCTGGGAAAAGCGTTGATCGAAGAGGGCGGCCCATCCCGCAAGATAATGGCTACCTATCTGGGGAATTACATGATCGGGGATCACGGGAACGTCAAATATGTGAAACTGGACCTTAGTGACACCGGAGGATACGGTAAATTATTCAATGAATTTAAGCCGGAAATAGTCATCCATACGGCCGGCCTGGGCAGTCCCGATTATGTCGAAAAGAACAGGAAAGAAGGATGGGAAATAAACGTGAAAGGGACGCAACATATCGCGGATTATTGCCGCGATCACGGTTCGAAGCTGGTCTACATATCCTCGAACGGCATTTATGACGGTGAACGCGCCCCTTACAACGAAGACTCCAAGGCGCTGCCTATCAATTATTACGGGGAGCTAAAGCTGGAATCACATATCCGACAATTTGGGATTTCGTTCCGCTAAACACCGAAGGTTCTGCGGAGATGACGGAATTGCTCGGCAGCATGACCGCATTTGAAAATCCGAAGCCGAGTGGACTTTTGTTGGAGTTAGTGAGGCTGGGATTGAGCAGCGATTCTGTCGTTCTCGATTTCTTCGCCGGGAGCGGCACGACGGCGCAATCGGTATTGGAGCTGAATCAACAGGACGGCGGCAACCGCAAATTCATCCTCGTGGAAATGGAATCCAAAATCGCGCGCGACATCACCGCCGAGCGCGTCAAACGCGTCGCTCAGGGCTACACCAACGCCAAAGGCGAAAAAGTTGAAGGCTTGGGCGGTGGCTTCCGTTTCTGTGAACTCG
>CAISWF010000119.1 GCA_903889135.1 Candidatus Omnitrophota bacterium
AGAGCTGCATTTGGAATAACCACATGGAAAAAAAGCATATCGCAATTATTACTTACGGATGGCCGTTGTCCACCTTATAGACGCACGATGACGAGCTTGGCAGAGGCGTTGGTAGAGGCTTGACCAGAGGCGGATTAAATCTTGACATAGGACTGGAACCATGTTTTAATTTAATTAACAATATAAAGACGGGGAGGTCGTAATACGGCCTGAGAGTTCCGCATGCTCCCAAACCTTAGGTTTGGTCGCTAAGCGGATTACCCGCTGAACCTGATCTGGATAATGCCAGCGGAGGGAGATTCTTTAATGAATGCCTGTTCCCTTCACTGAGTGGAGATGAACAGGCATTTTATTTTAAACGGAGAGAAAAAACAATGATCCCGCAGGATAGCGCGTTATATTTGGTCATATCTGAAGAATATGCTTTGGGGAGAAAGGCATCTGATATCGCTTTAGCAGCCGCGCAAGGAGGAGTACAGTTGATCCAAATGCGCGAAAAGAACTTGCCGCGTCATGAACTGTTAGGATTAGGCCGTTGTTTGAAAAACATTTGCGCGCAGTATGAAGTTATTTTTATAGTAAATGATGACCCAGTGCTTGCGCTGGCATGTGACGCCGACGGCGTACATGTTGGGCAGGAGGACGTTGATCTATATGGAGGCATTGATGGTGTCCGGAAGATCATAGGCAGAAAAATAATAGGTATATCTACGCATTCTCTAGAACAGGTTGATGTGGCAAGCCGCACGGATGTGGATTATATAGCGTTCGGTCCGGTATTTCCTACTAAGACAAAAAATTATTCTATCGGAATCAGTGATATCGGGGCGGCTATGCGTTTATCCTGTAAACCGTTTTTTGTTATAGGCGGTATCAATATAGCTAACCTTGATGAAGTCCTGGCGGCTGGCGCAAGGCGCGTTGCGGTTATCCGTGATATTGTTCAAGCCGAGGATATTTCTCAAAGAACAGCGGAATATATTGTAAAAATGAAAGGAGGCGTTTATGGTGATAACTATCAACGGGAAGCAGGAGACCGCAGGTACGGACGAGACGTTGTATGAATTGATACGGAACAAAGGGCTCTCTCCGGAAAAAATAGTCGTTGAGCACAATCTTCGTATTGTGGAGGCGTCGCTTTGGCCGGACATTCATGTGCAGGAAAATGACAGGATAGAAATTATAAGTTTCGTAGGAGGTGGATAATGGCGGATGATAAATTGATCATAGGCGGCACACATATTACTAATCGATTGTTTGTTGGAACCGGTAAATTTTCAAGTTACACGCTTATGAAGGAGGTAATTTTAGCTTCAGAGGCCCAGATCGTGACCGTAGCGCTTAGGCGCGTTGATGCAGGATCAAAAGGGGATAATATTCTCGAGTATATTCCTAAAACTTGCATCGTTATGACTAACACGTCAGGTGCGCGTACGGCTGATGAGGCTGTGCGTATCGCTCGTTTAGCGCGCGCTGCTGGCGTGGGCAATTGGGTCAAGATTGAGGTTGTACGGGACAATACTTATTTGCTGCCGGATAATTTTGAAACACTTAGGGCGGTGGAGATCCTATCAAGGGAAGGATTTATCGTTCTGCCGTATATAAGCCCGGATGTGGCTATGGCAAAACGTATTGCCGAAGCCGGAGCGGCCGCTGTTATGCCGCTAGGATCCCCGATCGGTTCGAACCGAGGCTTAAAGACCGGTGAGCTCGTAGAGATAATGGTACATGAAGTGCAGGTTCCGGTTATTGTTGATGCAGGGATAGGCAGGCCGTCGCATGCCTGTGAGTGTATGGAACTGGGATGTGCCGCGGTGCTTATAAATACTGCTTTGGCGGTATCGCCTGATCCTGCTGTGACGGCATTTGCTTTTAAAAATGCTGTTATAGCAGGAAGGGCGGCTTATGTCTCCGGGTTTCCTAGTGCCCGGCAATCAGGCGGCAGCGCTTCATCGCCGCTGACAGGTTTTTTACGGG
>CAISWF010000120.1 GCA_903889135.1 Candidatus Omnitrophota bacterium
GTGCAGCTTTCAAAACCGACCAGGATCAAAATAGCTATGGTAGACTGGACCAGTATTCCCTGAAACGAGTGTATTTTAACTATATCCAGCCCCCCGCTGAATGCCCATTGTGTAGCATGCTGCGGATTAGCGAAACGGTACCAGATCGCAAGGATGGTAAAAATCACCAAGGTTACCCACTGGATAATATTGATCCAGATCGCCGTCACGGTCGAACCGGTCACTCCCCGATACGCAATATAGCCGGTCACGATTGTAAATACGACGCCTATTATGGTCAAGTTCGTTATTGACAGGGTATGGCCCGTAAACTGGTTGTAAATATAGCCTATTAATGTGGCCATCATCGCCACCATGACGCCCGGATATACCCAATAGAAGAGATGCGCAGCCCACCCGGTAGCAAGTTTAGCCATACGGGCCATTGAATTCGGACCGCTCACTTTTTCCTTGCGGGCGTCCAGGAAGGCTTTTTCCGCGAAATAGGTGCAGCTTGCAAAGCCCGCTTCGGGATAGATCTTCGCAAGCTCCGAATAGGATAATGCCGTCAAAAAGCAAACGCCTAAAGCAAGCGCAATTCCCGCCCAGAGATCGCTTGCGACCGATGCCCCGTTCGGCGCTGCGGCAGCGGCCTGCAACTGATAGGTGATCCACAAAAATGCCCCGGGGGCGATCAAGGCCATCGCGTTCATCGAGGCGCCTAATAGCCCAAGCTTAGGTTTTACTAAAGATGAATCATTCTGATCGTATGTCATGCTAACTTCCTTCTTTCTCCCAATGTTTTCACTACTAAGTATAGCGATCAATGTTACAAACAGATTAATCCTAAATTAACTTTGGGTTAAAAACCGCTTTTCTCTCCGTTGACCTGTTGACGCCGATGTCGTCAAAAGCTTCGGAACCGGCCCTGCACATCGGGCAGATCCTCGGTGGCGCCTGCCGCTGCGTCAGGTAGCCGCACTTTGCGCACCTGAACTTCCTGTCAAAACAGTTCTCTTTGATCTTCACACAGGTAAGTATACACATCAATGTTAAATCCGTATTACATGCGCGTTAAATCTCGATTAATTTTATACGGCGCGGCGGCTTGCGCCATTTGGCGGGTCCTGCCTGCCGAGCACCTCGCCCCTTTTGCTTCGGGCAAAAGGGCCAAGGGCTCCGTCGGCAGTCACCCGCTTGAACCGTAAGCAGCGGCTGCAAATTCATTGCTCGGAAAACGAGGGTCTTTTGCCCCTCATCGCCTGGAAAGACTCGAGCGGGCATGGATCGCCCGCTTATAATATCCTGCGAGAGCGAGAGTATTTCAAGCGCAGCGGGCCACGCCGGGGCCCGCAAGCGGGCGATGAGGGGAAAAGAACCCGAGTTTTAGACTGCTGTGAATTTGGGGCCGCTGGATTATGGGGTTATTCTGCGATGAATTTGTAGCCGATGTTGCGGATCGTATCGATAAAGGTATGTCTCCGGTCCTCTATCTTGCTGCGGAGGCGGCGGATATGGACATCCACCGTGCGGGTGCCGCCGTAATAATCATATCCCCAGATCTTGTCAAGCAGCTGGTCCCGGGAATATACGCGGCCTTTGTTTGAGGCTAGGAATTTAAGGAGCTCGTATTCTTTGAACGTCAGCTCAACTTTGCTGCCGCTCAACAACACCTCGTATTTATTTACATCGATGATCAGGTCGCCGATCTTTATCAGGTCGTTGGAATCTGTCGGTATGACCTTTTTAAGCAGGGCTTTGACGCGCGCAACGAGCTCGGCCCCGTCAAAAGGGGTAATGATAAAATCGCTTATGCCGGGCAGGTTATCCAGCAGCTGCATCCCGTCCTCGGGTAGGATGGCAAAAACGGGCGTCTCCTTAAGGAACCTGTCTTTCTTGAAGGCGCGCAAGACCGTATGCGCCTCGAAATTCTTGGGAGAAGAAAAATCAAGGACGATCACGTCCGGACGCCGTTTCAGGGCTTCCTCGTATACGGGCTTCACGTCGGTCTCATCGGATGAATGGACCTGGTAATCCGCGTCCTTTAACGCTTTCCTGGCGCGCTTGAGTCCTTCGTCCTCTATGCCCAATATAAGTATGCCGCTCATATTTTTACCGCTATTATAGAAATGCCGTTATTATCCGCAAGCTCTATCGTCTCGCCCTTCTCTATTATGAGCGTCTTCTTCGCTTCTATCGCGAGGCAGCCCGCCTTTGCCTCGGCTATCGAACGTATCGTCTGCGGCCCTATGACCGGTATGTCGAACCTCATATTCTGTTTGGGGCGCGCGACTTTGATCACGACGCCGCCCGCGCCTGCGAGACGGCCGCCACGACTTATCATCGCGTCGGTCCCCTCGATATCCTCGACCGCTATCACGGCCTTGTCCTTCACGAATATCGAAAGCCCAATGTCGAGCCCGGCGACTTCCCTTGCTATCTTCGCGCCGAACCTTATATCCTCTTCCTGTGCCGGGGCCGGCTTCGCCTTCGTTAAAATTCCGACTTCAGGAAGCAGGTCCTCAAGAAAGAGCGTCGAATCCAGCAGGTCGATCCCCGACGACCTCAACGTAGCGGTGATCATCGAAAGGAGCGTATCGTCTTTTTTGTCGAGGGCCTTGACGAGGATCGATTTCATCAACCCGTCGATCTTAAGCGCCTCGTTGAATATGCGGGATTTTGTGATCCCGCCGGCCATCACGGCTTTTTTTATGCCTTCGGCCTTGAAGATCTCGAGCACCCTGGAGAGTTCGCCCAGTTTTACCCAGTAAAATTTGTCGACGAGCTTTTCCATCTCGGGCCTGGTCTCGCCTTCGATGCCCACGGCGACGATCTTTACGCCTTTGGCTTTCGCCGCTTTTGCGAAAAGCAACGGAAAATCGCTTTTACCCGCGATAAGTCCTATAGTGTCCATATTATCTTATCTTGATATGCCCCTTTCGGAGGCAGCCGTGAATTCTACGAGGTAGTCCACTTCGGGGCATTTCGGGATTTCCGATCTTATCTCATCCAAGGCATGGGGAACGGTAAGCCCCGAATTAAAGAGTATTTTGAAAGCCTTTTTAAGGGAATTCCGCGACTCCTGGGGGAGGTTGGCCCTTTCGATCCCGACGGTATTCAGGCCGTATACTTTCAGGGGATGCCCGTCGCTCATCGAATAAGGCACCACGTCTTGCGTGACCTTCGAGCAGCCGCCTATGATAGCAAGTTTTCCTATACGCACGAACTGGTGTACGCCGGTAAGGCCGCCTATGTCGGCCTTCTCCTCGATAGTGACATAGCCGGCGAACGTGCCGCAGTTGGCGATGATCGCCCCGTCTTTTATCACGCAATCGTGCGCCACATGGCAATACGCCATCAGAAGGACCTTATTGCCTATAACGGTAGAGGACTCCTTGTTCGTCCCCATATTGACGGTGACGTATTCGCGGATGATGTTGTTGTCGCCTATTTTTACGTAACTTTTCTCGCCCTTGAATTTCAGGTCCTGCGTGACGGAACCTATCACGGCCCCGGTGAATATCCTGTTATCCTTGCCGATGGTAGTGTACCCGTCGATGACGGCATGCGCCCCTATCACGGTGCCGCTGCCTATCTTGACGTTGGGGCCGATTATACAATAAGGGCCGACTTCAACTGCGTCGGCCAGCTCTGCCTTTTTATCTACGATCGCTGTAGGATGGATCTGCATTTTATATCCTGTAAAAACTATTCGGAAGCTTCTTCGCCGCCGACCAGGGCGAACATGAATTCGCCTTCGGCCACAATTTTCCCGTCGACGCTCGCGACAGCCTTCACCTGGACGGTCTTGGAGCGCAGTTTCAGCACCTCGGTCTCGAGGACAAGCTGGTCTCCGGGCACGACTGCTTTACGGAATTTTACCTTGTCCATCGACATGAAGAAGGCGTATTTTCCGAGATTTTCCCTTTTATTAAGCATCATCACGCCGGCGACCTGCGCCAACGCTTCCATTATGAGCACTCCGGGCATTATCGGCATGTTCGGGAAATGGCCCGGGAAATAAAATTCGTTCATCGTGACATTCTTTATGCCCACGGCCCTCTTGTCATCCTCGAGCTCTATGACCCTGTCTATGAGCAGGAACGGGTAGCGGTGCGGCAGTATCTTCTTTATATCGTTGATATCGAGGGGCGTGCCCACGATGCCGGGGCCTTTGCTTTCCATGGCGCCCGCGCGCATGCGCTCCTGCTGCTGCCTTATCTTCTGCAAAAGCCTCACATTGAGCGGATGCCCGGATTTTACAGCTATCACGTGGCCTTTTAACGGCATGCCTAAAAGATATAAGTCGCCCATGAGGTCGGAGACCTTATGGCGCGCGAACTCATCGCTGAACCTTAATTTATTCTTTACTACGCCGTCCTTACCGACAACGAGGGTGTTTTCGAAGTTCGCCCCTTTGCCCAGGCCCTGCCTTCTCAATTCCTCGGCCTCGGCCTCCAGGCAGAATGTCCTCGTCGGGGCTATCTCTTTCTCGTAGGTCTCAGGCGTTATAACGACCGAGACATACTGGGACCTGAGCAGCGGGTGGTCATAGCTCAACATATACGATATCTTTAATTCGGAATCGGGAAGTATCGCCAGGACGGTATCGTTCTCTTCGAGCCAGATCGGGTCTTTTACCGTAAAGGTCCTTTTATGTTCCGGCTGCGACTGTATCCCCGCTTTCTTTATCAGCTCGACGAACGGCAGCGCGGAACCGTCAAAACCCGGAAGCTCGGGGCCGTTTATCTCGACTTTGATATTATCTATCATCATCCCGCTCAAGGCCGATAAGATGTGCTCTACCGTATGGACCTCGGCGCCGTTGCAGGAAAGCGAAGTCCTCCTTAACTTGCGGCTGGATTCCATCACATTGGCGGTATTCGCCTTTACCACCGGTGAATCAGGGAGGTCGACCCGTATAAAACTTATACCCGCGTTAGGCTCCGCCGGCAAAAGGCGCACCTTTACCTTCGCCCCGGTATGAAGGCCTACCCCTTCGGACTCAACCGCGTTTTTTATTGTCAGCTGCTGTTCCATCTGATACCTTCTTCTCCAACTGTTGAAATTTTTCTCCGAGTTTTTTCAGTTCATCCACGATCTGCGGCAGCCGTGAGACAAAGGCGTTCAACCTCTTAGCTTCGTCATGCTGTCTCGCCGGATAACCCGAGACGCACGTATTCGCCGGGACCGGTTTCGTGACGCCGGCCTGCGCGGCCAGCACGGCGTTATCGCCGATAGTTATATGCCCGACCAGTCCTGCCTGGCCGGCAATGGTGACGTTCTTGCCTATGACCGTGGAACCGGATATGCCTGCCTGCGCTATTATTATGGAATTCTCTCCCACTATGACGTTATGGGCTATCTGGACAAGGTTATCTATCTTGGTGCCCTTCCCTATCACCGTCTTTCCGAACCGCGCCCTGTCGATTGTGACATTTGCGCCTATCTCTACGTCGTCCTCGATAAGGACCGTGCCTATCTGGGGGATCTTGTGATGCTCTCCGTCGACCGTCGCGAATCCGAACCCGTCGCTTCCAATGACCGTGCCCGAATGGACTATCACCCTGTTCCCTATCTCGACCTTTTCGCGTATCGCGACGTTCGGGTAGATCAGGCAGTCGCTGCCGATCTTCGCGCGATTGCCGACATAGCTGCCGGCATAGATTATGGTCCTGTCCCCTATAACGGCATCATCATCAATTACAACGTACGGCTGGAGCGCCACGTCCTGCCCTAATTTGGCGTTCTTGCCGATGATGGCGGTCGGATGTATCCCGCTAGGGTACCTTTGGTCGTTCGGCATAAGGATAGAAATTATCCTGGCGAACGCCATCGAGGGGTTATCCGTGCGGATCATCGGCTTGGGCGCGGAAGTCGTTTGCCGTGAAGTTATTATCGCCGACGCCTTGGTCGTATCCATAAGAGGGGCATAACGGGGATTGGCCAGGAACGTAAGGTCGCCTTCTTCCGCTTCCCTTATTCCGCTTATCCCGGTTATCGCGACGTTCCCGTCGCCTACGACCTCGCCGCCTATCAACTGGGCGATCTCTTTTAGAGTCTTGTGTATTGATGAACCCGCTTCAGGCACTTACTATTTCTTTCCCTTTGCGGCATATTGATCGTTTAATATTTTGATGATCCTGTCGGTCAAATTATTCGCATCGCTGCCGAACAAGACGGCGCGGCTATCGAGGATATAAACGTAGCCTTCTTTCTTGCCTATATCGTCTATGGTGTCCTTGATCTCTTTAAGTATCGACCTGGCCATATCATCGCGGTCCTTCCTGAGGCCGTCTCTCGATTCCTTGTCGAAATCCTGAAGTTTCTTAAGTTTTTCTTCGACCGCCGACTGCTTCTTAACCTTATCCGCGTCCTTTGAAAGGTCCAGGTCGTCCTTCATCTTCTTTATCTCGGCAACCATCTTGTCCCTGTCGCCTTGCTTAGCGGTGCTCTTGGCCTCGAGTTGTTTATCGAGTTCCTTCGTCTTGTTGTATTCATCGAAGACCTTGCCGAGGTCCATATAGGCTATTTTATCTCCGGCCGCGTGCCCCATGTTCACCGCCGCCAGGGATAACGAAACAAGAAAAACCAGAATGACCAACTTTGACATTGCCCTCATCTTCCTTCTCCTTTCATGTTAAAAAGCCCTGCTCAGGCTAAAATGAAACCTTCCTACTTTTTTCTCACCCTCGTCGACTACAAGCGGGAAACCGTAATCCAGCTTTACCGGGCCGACCGGCGTTTTTACCCTGATACCGGTACCGACAGAATATCTCCAGCCCCCCTTGCCGAAATCGCTTTCATTCTGCCAGACGTTACCGGCATCGGTAAATAACGCGCCTTTGAGGAATTCCACTATGGGAAAGACATATTCGGCGTTTCCGATAAGCATGGCGTTGCCGCCCAGCGGGCTGTTTGTAGATGCGTCTTTCGGACCCACTCCTCTTTCTTTGTAACCGCGGATAGTGTCGGCGCCGCCCGCGAAGAACCTTTCATATATGGGGACGCTGTCAGAGTCTCCGAACGCTCCTACCGCGCCGACTCTCGCAGTTAATTGTAAAACCTGTTTTTCGAAGGGCGAGAAATAAAAGCTCGTCGAACCGTAATATTTCACGAAATTTTTGTCGCCTGATAAAGGCCCGCCCGCGCCCTCGACCGAACCGAACAAGATATATCCCTTAGTCGGAGATAACGTCGAATCCCTCGTGTCTCTCGTCAACCCCAGGGAGAGGCTCGAAATAAGATTGGAACCCTGCTCTTTTTTGAGGTCGTCCAACGCGGTATCGTCGACATCCGAGATCTTGACATCCTCCAGCCTGTACGTCATATCGGCCCTGTCGTTATCGTCGAACTCCTTGCCCAGCCTCAAGTCCCCTCCTACCCTCTTCTCGCTGTAACCGTAACCTATGTCCTCTGCTTTTAAGTGAGTTGACTGGTACGCGTCGAACCCGAATAGGTACGGATAATCAAATACCCAGGGTTCGGTAAAACTCAACTGATAATCCCTTCTTACGGTGCCTATCTCAGCCCTGATAGCGAGCTGCTGGCCGCCGCCGGTAAAAGTCGGGAAATTCAACAGGTCGAAATTGCGCTGCGTCACCTGGATGAAACCGACCAACTTGTCCACGGTCGAGAAACCGCCACCGAACGAGAACTCCCCGGTCTTAGTCTCCTTGACGTCTACTATGAGATTTGCTTTGTTAGGCTCGGTGCTCTTCTCGGTATCGAAAGTTATGTCCTCGAAATAGCCGAGGTTATAGAGCCTCTCCTTGGAACGCTGGAGCTTCTTGCCGTCAAAAGCCTGTCCGGGGCGCAGCCTGAGCTCCCTTCTTATGACTTTGTCCTTGGTGCGGATGTTGCCCTTGATCTCTATCCTGCCGACAAACGTAAGATCGTTCTCTACGATGGTATATTTGACGTCGATATTATTGGTCGCGGGGTTGATCGAGCTCTCCGGCTTTATGGTGGCGTATATATACCCCTTCTCGAAATAGAGCCCCTGCATCGCGTCGGCATCATTGCGCAGCCCTTCCTGGCTGAATGCCTTCCCGATCGTCATCTTGAGAGCTTTCCTCAGGTCCTTCTCCACGACAACGGCATTGCCGGTTATCGCAAGCGTGTTGACGAGATATTTTTTCCCCTCGTCGACCTTTATGTCGATCCAGAGGGATCCGCCCTGTTCGTCGTATTTGAGGTCCGGCTCAAGCTTTATATCAAGAAAACCGTTATTTTCGTAAAACGCTTTTATCTTATCGAGATCACCCTCGAAAGCATCCTCGTTAAAAGTGCCGGACCTGAAGAACCACCATGCCGTCTTTGTGGACATGAGCTTGGCGAGCTGGCCCGAGTTGAACGCTTTATTGCCTTCAAATGTTATTTTATTTATCTTTACCCTTTTACCTTCGTCAACCATGATAGTCACTACCGCTTTATTGGTCACGGGATCAAGCCTTATCGCGTAATCCACTTTGGCGTGGGTATAACCCTTCTTATAATACATCTCCCTGATGACCTTCATGCTCTCTTTTAGCTGGCGCTCATCGAGGATCTCGTCCTGCTTTACTTTGAGTTCTTTTTTAAGCCTTTCGTCCCTGAACGCCTTGTTCCCTGCGAATACTATCTGGCCGATCGGCGGTTTCTCGGTCACCACAAAAGTAATATCGAGGCTGTTCTCGTATTCTTTTATCTCGGCCTTCACATCCGAGAAATAGCCCAGGCCGTAGATGCGCTTTATATCCTCGTCCACGGTGTTCTTCTTGTACGCTTCCCCCTGCTTGCTTTTTACCTTTGAAAGTATCAAGGACGAAGATACGGTCTTATTCCCCGTAATATAAACACTTTTGACCGTCTTTTCGGGCGCCGCGGCCGGAGCCGGAACGGCCTCAAGCGCGGGTTTTTCTTCGGCCGCGGGCGATGCTTCAGGCGCGGCAGGAGCCGCGGGAGCGGCGATTTCGAGCGCGGCCGGGGCGGCAACCGGAGCTGGTTGCGCAGGCGCAACCGTCTCCTCGCAAAAAACCGGCTTTAGGCACAGGATCAAAAAGGCCGACAAGAAAAAAAACCTGGGGAATATCTTCATAGATATATAAGGAACCCTCATTAAATGTTCAATTTAACATACGCAAAAAATAATGTAAAGCGAATTGTGGACCTCTCCACTGATAATATAAGGAGGTCCGTCCTTTAGGATCAGGTATCCTGCCTTACGGATAAGTTCTCAAATCTCGTAAATTCTTTCAGGAACGCGAGTTTCGTCGGTCCGGTCGGCCCGTTGCGCTGTTTGGCTATCTGCACTTCCGCAACGCCCCTGTTCTCTTCCGTTTGGGTATAAAATTCCTCGCGGAACAATAAAAGCACCAAGTCGGCGTCCTGCTCGATAGCTCCTGATTCGCGCAGGTCCGCCAGTTGCGGGCGCTTGTCGTCCCTTCCCTCCGGCTTCCTCGAAAGCTGGCTGACGGCTATAAGAGGTACGGCCAATTCTTTAGCCAAAGCCTTGAGCGAACGCGATATGTCGGATATTTCCTGCTGCCTGCCCTCTGACCTAAATGACGGGCTCTCCAGCAGCTGCAGGTAGTCGACTATTATAAGCTTGATGTCGTGCATCGACTTAAGCCTTCTCGCCTTGCCTTTAAGCTCGAGCACCGAGAGAGCCGAGGAATCATCAATGAATATGGGCGCCTCGGAGAATTTTCCCGCCGCATTGACCAGGCGCGGCCAGTCGGTCTGGGAAAGGAAACCTGTCCTGACCTTGCTGGCGTCGACCCTCGCGTGGGAGCAGAGCATCCTCTGGGCAAGCTGTTCCTTTGACATCTCGAGGCTGAAGATCGCCACCCCCTGCTTCAACACGATGCCGACGTGCTCGGCGATGCAGCAGGCCAGGGCGCTCTTACCCATTGACGGCCTTCCCGCGACCACTATAAGTTCGCCTTCATGCAGACCGGAGGTCATCTCGTCGAATTTATCGAATCCCGTCGCGACACCAGTGACATTGGTCTTTCTCTGGTAGAGCGAATCTATGGTCTCGATGGAATCTTTTATGATCTCTTTGAGCGAGACGAAACCGCCCTCTATCTTCTTCGAAGTTATCTCAAAGATCATCCTCTCGGCCTTGTCGAGTATCTCCTTCGCCTCGTCCTGGGCGTCGTATGCGGCCGAAAGGATCGTGGTGGCGCTCGTGATAAGGCCGCGAAGCATGCTCTTGTCTTTGACTATCTTCGCGTAATGGCTGATGTTGGCGGCGGTCGGCACGAAAGTGTTCAGGGAAGTGAGGTAATTTATGCCGCCGGCCTCCTCAAGCTCGCCCCTCTTCTTCAGTTCGTCGGCCAGCGTTATCAGGTCGACGGCCTTATTATTGCTGTAAAGGCTGATTATGGCGCTGAATATTATCCTGTGGGCCTGTTTGTAGAAGGCGTCTTCTTTCAGAGATTCGACCGCCTGCGATATCGCCTCCTCCTCGATCATCATCGAGCACAAGACCGCCATCTCGGCGTCGAGGTTCTGCGGCGGAAGCTTCTCTAAGGATATATCCTTGCCTTCTTTGCCCTGGGCCATTTTATTTCTTTACCACCCATAATTTCAGGTTAGCGGTGATATCCTGGTGGAGTTTTATCGGGATCTGGAATATCCCTATCTGGGCTATATGGTCTTTGAGCTCTATCTTTTTCTTGTCGATAGTTATGCCCTCGGCCTCCAGCGCCTTCTGTATGTCGATGCTCGTGACAGAACCGAACAACTTGTCGTCCTTTCCCGCCTCTACCGCTATGGTGCAGGAGACTTTCGATATGGCGTCGGCAAGTTTAGCCGCTTCCTGCCTCTCCTTTTCCATCGCCTCGGCCTTCTGTTTCTTGCTGGTTTCGGCGGTCTTTATATTATTCTCGGTAGCCGACAGAGCAAAGCCGCGCGGAAGAAGGAAGTTCCTCGCGTAGCCTTCACTCGCGGATATTATATCGCCGGATTTCCCGAGGTTATCAACATCCTTAAGCAATATCAACTTTGTCGCCATTGAACGCCCTCTCTATATTTTGGACAGCCTAGACTGAGGTATAAGGTATGAACGCGGCAAGGCGCGCCTTCTTGATCGCCTTCGCGAGCATGCGCTGGTGTTTCGCGCAATTACCGGATATCCTCGACGGTATGATCTTGCCTCTTTCCGTCACGTATTTCGCTATCCTCATCGTGTCTTTATAATCTATCGCCTTTAACTTCTCTCCGCAGAATTTGCAGACCTTCTTCCGATATACTCTCTTTTCTCTTCTTTCCATCTTCTGCCTGTTCTCTCCTTACTGTCGGTTAAAACGGCGCATCCTCTCCGGATGGCGCGTTGGTTTGCGTATCAGCAGGTTCGGCTTCCGGGCCGCCCTCCTGTTTCGCTCCTTTGGCCCGTCCCAGGAACTGCACCCGCTCGGCGATGACTTCTACCGCGGAGCGTTTTTCACCCTGGGGCGTCTCCCAGCTGCGGCTCTGGATCCTGCCCTCTACGAAAACCGGGCTGCCTTTCGAAAGATACTCGCCGCACGTCTCGGCCATCTTGGCCCAGACGACCACTTTAATGAAAGAAACCTCTTCCTTCTTCTCCCCCTGCTGTGTATATACTCGGTTGACCGCGACGGTGAATGTCGTGACCGCGCTGCCGCTTGGGATATATCGAAGCTCGGGATCGCGGGTCAGGTTACCGATCAGGAATACTTTGTTAAGGCTTGCCATAGATACCTCTCTTATTGAGCCTCATGGATGAATATGACGGCCCTGAGGATTGACTCGTTTATCTTGTAGACCCTCTCCATCACCGTGATCGACTGGGGCTCGCCGGTAAAATAGACCAGCAGGTAGCGGCCCTTCTTTTCTTTCTTTATCGGATAGGCGAGGTCTTTGGTCCCCAGCTCCTCTTTGGCGTCGACCTTCCCGCCGTTCTTGGTGATGACCTCTATGACTGCTGCGGAGAGTTTCCCGTATTCTTCATCGCTTAAGTTCGATTTGAGTATAAATAGCCCTTCGTATTTCTTCATTTTCCTTCCTTTCTATTCTTCAGATTGAACTGAGTCGCGGCGAACTCGACGCCGCCTTTGAGCCATGTTTCGCAACAATCGACGGAAGTTTCCACTGCTTCGTCTAAAATAGCCTCTTCGGCCTTCTTGAAAGTCGACAGGACATATCCGCTCAGGCCGGCATTTTCCGTGTCCTTGCCGATGCCGACCCTCAGTCTCGCGAAATCGCAGCTTCCGAGATGTTCTATTATCGAAACAAGGCCGTTGTGTCCTCCGGCAGAGCCGTCGGCCCTTATCCGCGTTATCCCAAGGGAGAGATTGACGTCATCACAGATGACGAGCAGGTCGATAAGTTCCGTCTTCCTGCGCGAGAGCACTGCCCTGACCGCCTCTCCGGACCTGTTCATATAGGTCTGAGGAAGCACTATGGCCACTTCCTCCCCCGCTATCCTGCCTCTTCCAATGAGCGAATTGAACGCCTTTGTATTTAACCTTATGCCGTGCCTGGCGGCCAGCACGGATGCGACCATAAAGCCCACGTTGTGCCGCGTCTTTTCGTATCTCTTCCCGGGATTCCCGAGGCCGACTATTACCTTCACCCTGCACCTTTATAAAAAGGTGAAGGGTTCATCCCCCTTAGCACTATTCCTTCTTCTCTTTCTCCTTGGCCTTCGCTGCTGCCTTCGCCGCGTCTTCCGCAGCTATCTCCTCAGGTTTCTTCTGTTTCAGGACTTCGGGTTCGGCCGGGGCAGTCTCGGCCGCAGCCGCCACTTCCTCGGGTACGATCTCTATCGGTTTATCGACCGCGAATATCCTGACCTCCGGGTCGTTGAGGATCTTTACGCCCTTAGGCGCGACTATATCCTTGATGAAAAGCGCGTCGCCTATCTTCATATTGCTGACATCGACCTCGAGCTTCTGGGGTATGTCGGTAGGCAAGCACTCAACCTGGATCTCCCAGAGGAGATGCTCGAGCACGCCACCTTCCTGTTTCACGCCCACAGATTCGCCCTTCGCTGCGAGAGGCACGCTCACCTTGATCTCCTCGGTAAGCGATATCTCGTTGAAATCGACGTGCAATATGTGACCGCTCAGCGGGTCATGCTGTATCTCTTTTATGATACAGGTCTTGGCCTTCGCCTTCTCATCGCCCTCGATCTTGAGGTTGATGAGGGCGTTCTCTCCTGCCGAGGTATGGAGCGCCTTATCCATCGATTTCCTGTCGAGGAAAAGCGGCATGGACTTATCGCCCTTCCTGTAGACGACGGCGGGGATTATGCCCTTTACGCGTTCGCGTTTTACTACTTCTTTACCGAGTTCCTTCCTTACTTTAGCTTCCAGTTTTACCTGTTCCATTTAACTTCTTTCTCCTTTTATTGGTACACTTTATCGAACAACGTACTTATCGATTTCTCGTAGTGTATCCTCTCTATCGCCTGTCCCAAAAGCGGCCCGACCGATAACACCTTTATCCGCGGGATCATCTTCTCCCTGGGTATGGGTATCGTGTCGGTCACTATCAATTCCTCGAGTGCGGAATTCTCTATCCTCTCTATGGCGGGCCCTGACAAGACGGCGTGAGTGGCCGCGGCGAAGATCTTCTTTGCCCCGGCATTCTTTAGCGCAGCGACCGCCTCGACGAGGGTCCCTGCCGTGGCGACAAGGTCATCGATAAGGCAGACGTTCTTGCCCTTTACCTCTCCCATTATGTTCATTACCTCGGCTTCCTTGTCGTTTATCCGCCTCTTATCCACGACCGCAAGCCCCGCTTTGAATTTTTTCGCGTAAGCGCGAGCCATCTTCATGCCGCCGACGTCGGGCGAGACGACGACGAGATTAGGCAGGTGCATCTTCTCAAAATATTTCATGAACGTGTTCACCGCGAAGAGGTTATCGAGCGGTATGTCGAAAAATCCCTGTATCTGGCCGGCATGCAGATCCATCGTCAGGACGCGGTTGGCTCCGGCGACGGTTATGAGGTTCGCGACCAGTTTCGCCGTGATCGGGACACGGGGACGGTCCTTCCTGTCCTGCCTGCTGTACCCGTAATAAGGCATGACCGCGGTGATGCGCCTCGCCGATGAGCGCTTTATTGCGTCTATTATTATCAATAATTCCATAAGATTATCGTTTACCGGATAACAGGTCGGCTGGACGATGAATACGTCCCGGCCCCTTACGTCCTCGGCGATCCTTATCCTTATCTCACCGTCGTTGAACCTGTCAACCTGCGCATTGCCTAACGGGACTTTAAGGTGATTGCATATCTTCTTTGCCAATTCGGGGTTCGCGCTGCCGGAAAATACCAGTATTTCCTTATTGTTCTTCATTTTTTGCCCTTTGTCTTTTTGGATTTATCCAGTATTCTCGCCGGCACTCCCACGACGACAGCTTTCGCCGGGATGTTTTTATTTTTTAATACGACGCTTCCCGCGCCCGTGACGGCGCCGTTGCCGACTTTGACCGGGGCGACCAGTATAGTGCCGCTTCCCACAAAAACCTTATCCCCTATTACGATCCTGCTTTTTTTCTTGCCGTCGTAGTTGGCGGTTATCGTGCCGCACCCCACGTTCGTGCCTTTGCCTACGATGGTATCGCCGAGATAGGTCAGGTGCTTGGCCTTCGACTTGGAGCCGATCTTCGAACGGACCACTTCTACGAAATTCCCGATCTCGGCATCATCATCGATGGTCGTGCCGGGCCTCAATCTGCAGAAAGGTCCTATCGCGCAGCGCCTCCCTATCACGACGTCTTTCTCTATGACCGTAAACGGGTATATGACGGTATCTTTCCCTATCTTCGCGTCGGGTGAGATAAAGGTCGTGGCGGCGTCCAATACGGTGACCGACCCGCCGTTAAGCTCTTTTATCTTCCTCCGGTTCAGTATCGAATACGCTTTAGCCAAATCCGCCCTCGAGTTCATCCCGATGGATTCATCGGGATCGTCCGCCTTGAACGCGCTAACTTTCCTGCCGTCTTCCAAAAGGATCGCGATCACGTCGGTCAGGTAAAATTCCTTTTTGACCCTGGACCTCCGCACCCTGCTGATGGCTTCAAAAAGATCTTTGCGGTCGAAACAATAGAGCCCGACGTTTATCTCGCGGACCCGCTTCTCTTCCGCCGCCGCCTCCCTATCTTCGACGATAGCCCTCACGCCGCCGGATATCCCGCGGATGATCCTGCCGTACCCGGACGGATCGTCCATATCTACGGTAAGGACCGTGCAGGACGACGCGGTAGCCTTATGACACTTTATCAAGGACCGTAAGGTCTCTTTTTTCACGAGGGGAACATCGCCGTAAAGCACCGCGATGTCATCAAACCGCGATAATTCCTTCTTCGCGGACTTGACCGCGTCCGCCGTGCCAAGCTGCCTTTCCTGTACGACGGGCCTGGCCTTGCCCTCCAGGAAACGCTCTATTTCTCCGGCCCTGCCACCTATTATGACGACCGGCCTTGCGAATCCGCATGCGGACGCCGTGTCCAGGACATGCTGAAGGATCGGCTTTCCGTGCAGGTCATGCAGGACTTTCGGTATATCGGAATAGAAACGCGTTCCCTTGCCCGCGGCAAGTATCACACAGCCGAAGCCGCTCAATTTATCCCCGTGTCCCTTAAGCTATTTTACGTTTGTCTTTGTCTTCGCCGCGCGAGATGAGTATTGGCATGGTCTTGCGCGTGACGCATTCGGGCGTGATTATGCACTCCGTGATATCGTTCTGCGACGGAATATCATACATCACTTCGAACATTATCTCTTCGAGTATTGAACGCAGGCCGCGCGCGCCGGTGCCCTTATGCAGGGCCTCCTTGGCGATGGCGACGAGCGAATCTTCGGGGATCGTAAGCTTCACGTTCTCCATTTCGAAAAATTTCGTATATTGTTTTACAAGCGAATTCTTGGGCTTGACCAGGACCTCGACGAGGTCCTTCTCATCAAGCGGGTTGAGTGTCGCGACTACCGGCAGGCGCCCCACAAATTCCGGGATCATCCCGAACTTCAAGAGGTCCTCGGGCTCGACCCGGGAAAGGATGTCCCCCAGTTTTTTGGCTTTGCTGACCTGCGGCTCGTCGAGATAGGTGTTGAAACCTATCGTCTTCTTCCCTATCCTGCGCTCGATTATCTTGTCTATGGTAGAGAAAGTCCCTCCGCAGATGAAAAGTATGTTGGTCGTGTCGACCTGTATGTATTCCTGCTGCGGGTGTTTCCTTCCGCCTTGCGGCGGGACATTGGAGGTCGTACCTTCAAGGATCTTTAACAGCGCCTGCTGGACGCCCTCGCCCGAAACATCCCTTGTGACCGAGACGTTCTCATGGGTCTTGCCGATCTTATCTATCTCATCGATATATATTATTCCGTGCTGTGCGCGCTTTACGTCGTAATTGCACGACTGGAGAAGGCGCAAGAGCACGTTCTCGACGTCCTCGCCGACGTAACCGGCCTCTGTCAGCGGCGTGGCGTCGCACAGGGCGAACGGCACATCGAGGACCTTCGCGAGCGTCCTCGCCAGGAGCGTCTTGCCTGACCCCGTAGGGCCGATAAGCAGGACGTTCGACTTCTCGAATTCGACGTCGCGGCTCTGGTTTTGCGTGACTATGCGTTTGTAATGGTTATATACGGCAACGGAAAGCTGCCTCTTGGCGCGCTCCTGTCCGACGATGTATTGGTCGAGCTGGCGCTTTAACTCGGCGGGCTTTAAAAGTTCCTTGACGCGGGTCTCGCGTTTCTGCTTTATCTCTTCTTCCTCGTCGCTGGACAGTATCTGTCCGCAAAGCTTGACGCAGCTCTCGCAGATGTACGCGCCCTGCCCTGAGAATAATTTTTTGACTTTTTCGCGGGATTTACCGCAAAATGAGCATCTCTCTGTCATTTTGATTCGCCTCGCATTGGTTGCCCGGTGAGGATTCGAACCTCAACGCCGAGATCCAAATTCTCGTGTGCTACCTTTACACTACCGGGCAGAAGAAAATAAAACTAAGGTTAGTCTTCTTCTTCTGCGTACTCTGCCCCTTTGGCCGGGGCAGGACCCTTCTTCTTCTCGGTATCAAAGGCATCCAGGACTTTCTTCTGGATAAGCTCCCTGAACTCGAGCGTGATAGGATGGGCTATGTCTTTGTGTTCCGCCTGGCGCTCTTTCGCCTCGTCCTCAGGGTTCTTCGCCGCCGGACGGGGAATGCAATTCAGGCCGGAACCGCAGTTGTTGCAATATTTGGAGCGCACTACATTCTTAAAATTGCATTTCGGGCATGGCTCCTTCATCTTCCTCGACGGCATCGCGACGAAGAGACCTTTTTGCCCCTCGATCACCTTTATATTCCTGACAACGAACGCGTTGTCGAAAGTTACTGTGGCGTAAGCCTTAAGTTTCTTGTCCTGCCCCTCTTTCATGAAGACCCTGACCTCGGTGATCTGCATCTGCTGCTCCTTTCACCCTCACCACAAAGTCCGCGCTACGAAAGCCTGCCAGCCGTTCCCAAGTAAGAGCCTACTCTTTGCTTCCAGAGCTTCTTCTTTACCGGAAGCCACGCCGTACACAGTAGGTCCGCTGCCACTCATCATGGAAAGCTTAAGCCCGGCTTTTTTTATCTCTGATTTCATATCAGAGATGGCCCTGAACTTGCGCTCAACCGGGGCTTCCAAGCTATTAGACAAAAGATCCCCAAGGTCCTCAAATTTGATCCCATTGAGGCGAACAGGGTTAATTCTACTATCAGACGGGGCCGAAGTCAAGCCCAAATTTAGCCCCTCGTAGGCGTCTTTTGCAAGCACCGGAAATCCAGGATTGACAAGAAGATACCAAAAAATGCTCTTTTCCTGCCGGCCGGCGCACGGTTCCAGTATTTCACCTTTCCCGCGGCCTATGGCTCTGCCGCAATCGAGTAGGAAGAAAGCCACATCCGCTCCTATGGCGCTGCCTATCTCAAATAATTGACTTTTATTAAGTTTTAAGTCCCAAAGCTCGTTCAGGCCGCGCAAGGCATAGGCGCAATCCGAGCTGGCCCCGCCCAACCCGGCGGCGACCGGGATATTCTTCTTTAATGTCATCTCCACCCCGGCGGCCACCGAATACCTTTCCCTGAGCATCTGCGCGGCCTTGTAAATAAGGTTGCGCTTATCACAAGGCACTTGTGGGTCGTCGCATTTGACCACAATATCTTCGGGTATCGCCTTCAGGGTCAGTTCATCGCAGAGGTCTATGCGCTCGAATACGGTATCGATGTCATGGTAGCCATCGGGCCGCTTGCGCAGGACCTTAAGGTACAGGTTTATCTTTGCGGGAGGTTTTAGGTTGATTACAGGCATTACTTTTTGTTTTTCAGGAGCTCAAGCGCCGCTTTCACGATGCCTTCGGCGGTAAGGCCGAAATACTTCATGAGCTCCAGGGCATCGCCGGATTCGCCGAAACGGTCCTTCATGCCGACCATGCGCATCGGAACGGGGCAATTTTCGGCCAGCACTTCGGCGACAGCGCTTCCCATTCCGCCAACTACCGTGTGCTCTTCGGCGGTGACGATAGCGCCCGTTTCCTTAGCGGCCTTTATTATCTCTTCCTTATCTATCGGCTTTACGGTATGGAGATTTACCACTCGGGCCGACACTCCCTGTTTCTTGAGGTCGTCCCTCGCTTTCAGCGCCTCATGGACCATAATGCCGGTCCCTATTATCGTAATATCGGAACCGTCGGCCATTCTCAGCGCCTTGCCTATTTTGTAGCTATCCTTGTAATCGGTTATTATAGGGTACGGTTCGCGGCCCAGCCTTAAGTATACCGGCCCGGGACGCGAAGCGGCGGCGAGTGTCGCCAGACGCGCCTCCTCTGAATCACAGGGCACGATGACCGTCATGTTCGGCAGGACGCGCATAAGCGTTATCTCTTCCAGGGCCTGGTGGGAAGCGCCGTCCGGTCCGACGGATATCCCGCCGTGGCTCCCCGCAATCTTGACGTTCAGGTTCATGTAACACACTGAAAGCCGGATCTGGTCCCATGCGCGGCCCGAGGCGAATACGCCGAACGTGCACGCGAACGGGACTTTGCCGCTCAGCGCGAAACCCGCGGCCGTGGATATCATGTCCTGCTCGGCCACCCCGAAGTCGAAGAACCTCTCCGGGTATTTATCCCTGAACCAGTTGGCGCGCACCGATGCCGTGAGGTCCGCGGACAATACGACAACGTCCTTGTTCTCCTTCCCAAGCTCGACCAGTGCCTCGCCGAATCCGTCGCGTGTGGGTTTAATGACAGCCATTTATTTAAGGCCCTCTTCTATCTCTTTCAGCGCCTTCTCGAGGTCGGCCTTCTTGACCGCCGTGCCGTGGTATCCGGGCGCGTTCTTCTCGATGAACGAGACACCTTTGCCTTTTACCGTATTTGCGATTATCACGGTGGGTTTTCCTTTTATCATCTCGGCCTTATCGAGCGCGTCCATTATCTGTTTGAAATCATGTCCGTCTATCTCTATTACATGCCAGCCGAAAGCGAGCCATTTATCTTTTACCGGCTCGAGGTTCTTGATGTCGCTGGTCCAACCGTCTATCTGCTGCTTGTTGA
>CAISWF010000121.1 GCA_903889135.1 Candidatus Omnitrophota bacterium
TGCCGCTATCAGTTCTTCAATAGTCTGTCTGGCCTGGGCCATAGTCAGGGCGCTTGGATTTTCACCCCCTTTCCTTGTTAGATTTTATTACATTAAGAAACAAAGTTTCCGAAATAAACCGCTGCTTTTCACCAATAATATCAAGCAACCCGGCAAGATCAGCATAAGCGTGGAAGGTTCGGGTACTGTCATTTCGGAATAACTGCCGTAATGATCCATAGCGAAACCGTCATAAGAGGGATAGGCGTTGAGGCCCTGCCCTGCGGTGGCTAAAACGCTTTCCATCCCCTGCTCCGTAAAACCGTAAAAGGTAGACGAGGAAGGCTGAATATCCTGCGTCTCAACACCGATATCTACTTTTCTGTTAATGCTGTCGGCATATCCAAGCTCATTCGAGGCATCGTAAACTATGGCTCCGGCGGAATTCACATAATCCATTATGCTTACATACTGGCTCATGTCCTGTATTTGCTGGTACAGCGGTTTGACCTGGCCGTTGTAGGCTATATTCTGGAGGGCTGATACGTCGTCATACCAGCGTGGGATACACAGCCCGTAATCGAGAGCCTGCCCCGAATTCGCGATAAGCTGTTTCTGGGCCGCTACGGTATCGAGATATAGGCCGGCGTAATAGGTCTGTTTGCTGTCCCAGTCGCTCAGGATATAGGGTTCGATGTCCACATTAAACCCGTCGAACTTTTGAGCCGATGAACTTGAACCGTTATAACCCAGCACGTTGTTTACCATCGCCAGGGCGTCGGCCCTCTTTTCGGGGAGAATATATTCCCACGTCTTGAGATACATAGAGCCGAGGAGCGCGTCCACCTGTATGCCCTGGGCGTGGGCCTTGCTTATAAAGGAACGGTAATAATCGGGATGCGCGGTCACATCATCTACGCCCAGATACGAATCGCTGTAAAGGTACAGGGTCTTGATGTTCTTGGCCGAAGAAAAATCGAGGAGCGCCTGGGCTTTTGCGGGATCATAAATTGCATCGCGGGTATCCTGTTCCCATACCCACATGGACCTGTCATTCACATCGGCCCTCGCGGCCTGTCCCCAGACGGCCAACGACGCCATGACAAGAAAAATGATCTTAACCGCTTTAATTTTGTTTTTAACCATTATTTAGACAATACCGCCAATACGTTGTCCTGGTTGCAGGCATAAATATACCAGGCCGTCGGCGCTACGGCTTGCCAGCGGTAGAAAATATCACCGTATCCGGCGGTACCCTGGTTGCTGGCTGCCCACAGCGCGCCTGAGGGTTGGAAGAGTTTTTCGGACTCGTTCTTATAGAAGGCGAAATTGTTGATGTCTCCCGCTACCATATAAGCTATGGACTCCTGCAGGGTCCCTTCCGTCCAGACGGTATCGCGGTCGGTATTTTGGTCGAATCCCGAAACGGTCTTCCTGGTCGCGTATTTCTGCGTATTAAACGTGTAGCCTTTGATCCAATATGCGCCGTTACTATAGGAAGGCCCGAGCACCATGGCCCCGAGAGCCTGGACATCCGTCATGACCGTAGTGTCATTCTCGCCGCAAAGGAAGCGTTTGCCGTTCCAGCATTTTGTAATAAGGAAATTGCGTATGGCCTCGGCCTTATCGGTATAATAACTGATATTTTGGAGGACACCGAGATTATGGACGGCCGAATAAGCGGCAAGGTTGTTTTCCGTGCTCTTCCAAGTCACCCCGGCCTGGCCGTAGATGCCACCGTTGCTTGACTGCTGGCTTAATATATAATCTGCAACCTTTTTAGCCAATTCGTTGTATTTGGGGTCGTCTGTATCCGCATAGTATAGGTTCATGGCCTGTAAAATGTAAGTATTGTGGCCTACTTTCAGGAGGCCGCCGGCCGAAGTCCCGTTATTGGCGTGGTAACGGTGCAGGAATCCGCCTTCCGGCTGCGGACCTATTGCTACAAAAGCATTGAGTATCTTCTCTGCCGAGGTAAAATCACCGTTGGATATAAATGCCATGGCGGCCATGGCATCATCATAAGTATAAGAATAATCGGTGTTGTCTTCTACGTAGGAATCGATGAGCCCTGTTGGCGCTATCTGGCTGCTTAAAAAACCTACAGCGGCCGCAGAGCTTGGCGCGGGAGGCGCGCTTGCAGCCTCAGCTGTATTAAGGAAGATGCATGAAATTATCAAAATTAACAGGACAACGATGGGCTTACGCAGCATATCATATCTTTCCATT
Organism: Candidatus Omnitrophota bacterium; assembly: GCA_903889135.1. Lineage (GTDB taxonomy): Bacteria > Omnitrophota > Gorgyraeia > Pluralincolimonadales > Pluralincolimonadaceae > Pluralincolimonas. The sequence continues at coordinate 2,209 of CAISWF010000121.1, forward strand.
AAGGTTAGGCTCCTATTATAGGGTGGGTTTACTTTGTTTCTACGTGAAACTAATATACCACTTATCAGAGGAATGTCAATACGATTTTATTGCTTTTTTAGGGTGTTTATTAGGCTTCCTTCGTGACTCGCAGGAGCTCGGATACCGTAGTTACGCCGGCCTTGACCTTAAGAGTGCCGTCATCACGGAGCGTCTTCATCCCTCCCCGAACCGCGGCCTCGCTTATCACCGCAGAGGAGACCTTTTTGCTGATCAATTCCTTGATCTCTTCGTTGGGCACGAGTATCTCGAAAATTCCGGCGCGGCCGGCGTAGCCGGTCTCGTAGCACCGTTTGCATCCGATCTCTCTGTAAAATACGAGTTTTTCGTCGGTCGCGCGCAAACCGAGGACTTCGAGCTCTTCTTTGGTGGGTGTATATGATTTCTTGCAATTCGGGCATAAGGTCCTGACGAGCCTCTGGGCCACGAACGCGATGACCGATGTGCCGACGAGAAAAGGCTCTACTCCGATATCTATAAGCCTCGTCGCCGCCGATGCCGAGTCGTTCGTGTGCAGTGTCGAGAAGACGAGATGTCCGGTCAGCGCCGCGTGTATGGCGATATCGGCGGTCTCCTTGTCGCGGATCTCACCGATCATTATTATGTCCGGGTCCTGGCGGACCATGGAACGCAGGCCGTTCGCGAAAGTCAGCCCGGCCTTGGGGTTTACCTGCGACTGCCTGATCCTGGGTATCTCGTACTCGACCGGGTCCTCGAGCGTCATGATATTCTTTTCTATGTTATTGACCTTATTCAACGCCGCGTAAAGCGTGGTCGTCTTGCCGCTGCCGGTGGGACCGGTGACCAATATCATACCGAACGGCCGTTTTATCGCCTTCTCGATTATCTTTAAATTGTCGGAGGCAAAACCGAGATGTTCGAGCTCGAGAAAGGCGCGGCTGCGGTCGAGGATCCTCAGTACCACATTTTCGCCGCTAAGCGTCGGGAATGTGGAGACGCGCAGGTCGACGCTCTTGTTCGCCACGGTCATCTGTATCCTGCCGTCCTGGGAGACGCGCTTTTCGGCGATGTCCATATTGGACATGATCTTTATTCTTGAGATTATAGCGGCCTCGTACTTCTTCGGGAGCTCGGGCAGGTCGCGCAATATGCCGTCGACGCGATAACGGCAATAGAAATGGCCCTGGTCCGGCTCCAGGTGTATGTCGCTGGCGCCCATCTCGACGGCCTTCGTGACGAGCGCATCCACGACCTGGATGACCGGAGCGAGGCTCGCGACCTCTATGAGCTCGTCGACCTCTTTCTTTGCTCCCCCGGTACGCCTGGCCGGCGTGTAATTAAAACCCGCTGCCGGCTCTTTTGCCGCCGGTTCTTTGCCGCCATACTCCCTGTCTATCCGCTCTCTTATCTCCGAGACCGGGGAAAAGACCGGGCGGATGTTAAATTTGGTGATACCCCTTATCTCGTCCTTAGCCGCGTCATCCGTGGGATCGGCCATCGCAACGGTGAGGTTATGTCCGGCCTGGTAGACCGGGATAAGGATGTATTTACGGCAGAGCGCCTCGGGTATGATCTTGATGGCGGCCGCCTCTATGGAATATTTCGAAAGGTCCATGAAAGCGAGGCCCAATTCCTCGCTAAGGCCCTTAGCTACGACATGTTCCGAGGCGAATCTCTTATTTATCAATACGCTACCGAGGAATTCCCCGGTTTTCTTCTGTTCTTCGAGCGCCTCTTCAAGCTGCTTCTGCGTGATTATCCCTTTATCGACAAGATATTTTCCGATCATTTCTTTTCTTTTTTCTCCTTGATCTCTCTCCACATAAGGGTGCCTATGCCGGATTTTGATATCCTTCCGAAAGTTATCTTGCCGGGCTTTATCTGCAGCCCCAGGTCGGTCTGCGGTATGATGCCGACTTCCTCGACCTCGGTATCGGAGACCGGTACGCGGATCTGGCCGTTTATGAATCTCACCGGCGTGACCGTGCCCATTGACGACGCGCTCATATTATCCAATCCCTCGACCAGTTTTATCAGTATCGCGAGGTTGTTCTCCGTCGTGATGACCCGCCCCTGGTCGTCGACCAGCTGTATCAATACCTCGCCGGTGCCGACCGGGGAGGTCGTGTCCGTCACCTGGATCGTCGCGGCCCTGACATCAAAAGGTACGCTCTCTGCCGAAATATTGCTGTCCGTGTCACGCGCCTTTACGGTGAATGTCCCGACCCCGTTGGATGAGACCGAAAATACGTGTTTGCCCAGGTCCTTCGGATCGAAGTTATAGGAGGAAGGCAGGTTCAGGTTTGGGCTGACCGAAATGGCTACCTGCGCCGCGAAATTCGCTATCGGCATGTTGGCCGCGTCATTTATATCTATTTCGATCGGTATGACCTCTCCTATGTAGTAGAAATCCCTGCCCGACGGAGGCGTCGGCACTATGATATTTATCCCCGCCGCGACGAATTTTATATTCGGCGATTCGACGAAGAGGGACGGATACAGCGAGTCCTGCGCCCTCATTTTTACGCTACCCCAGCGGTTATATGACACCGGCAGGTTCGCCGTGCCTCCGGAGAACAAGCTGCCGTCTATGACGCCCGGATTGAAAGAGGCTCCCGAGACCGCGTCAGGCTGGATAAATTCGGGCGAGAGCATTACGTTCCCGATATAATTGCGGGTAAGCTGCCCCGTGAGGTTTTTCGCCAAGACCGAGATATTGAATCCCCTGCTTACGACCTGCGGCGTCTGTGTATTAATGGAAAGGTATGCGGGCAGGAATAATATGGCGCCCGAGATACCTGCCTGAGAAGGCTCGTCTTTGTCGGCAACGCCGATCGCTATCGTCCCGGCGTCGGGATAATTCAACCGCATGGCAAGCGCTCCTTGCGCGAACCCGGTCGCTTCCTGTTTCGAAAGGAGCTGTGAACCGTTCGCCGGTGAAACGTAGTTTGCGGTAATGGTAACGGTGCCTGAGTAGTTGGCATTTACATTTCCGCTCTCATCTTTAGCAGTTATCATCAAGTCGAAATCCTGGCCCGCCACCTGCGGCGTGGTCGCCGTAACGGTAAAATGCGCGACCTGCGGCGCTACTTTCTCCTGCTGGAGCGCGTCAAGCCAGCCGTTCTCCGGAAAAGGCGCTACGGTCAACATCGGGGCCCCTACCGCGGAATCCTTATAATAAAATGTGATGTTCTGGCTGTTCTTCGAGAGGGTCACCTGGCCTACGGGAGCCCACGGATCCTTAAGCAAAGAAAATTTCCCGCCCCCCGAACTAGACTTAAGGTCCAGCGTGTAATCGCTGAGCGCAGTCTGCGGCTCCGAGTTGGCATTCTGCAGCTGCACCGTTATAGGACCGGAAACCTCGTTCTGGACGAGCACCTGCGGCGTGTTTATGAATTCAAGCCTGTATATATAGGAAACTGAGATATTACTGACGAAGGAATCCGCCTGGCCACCCGAATAATACGCGCCGGAGAAGCCGAAATAGCTGAAACTGCTCGCGGCCGGATCGATGAACCCGAGGCCTGATTTGACCGGCACGAATTGGGTGCTCGGGTTACTGAACGGCGAGATATAGAGATCGTAGGTGTGCGCCGTATAATTGAGTTTCAGGGTGACAGTATACCACTGGCTCGCATCGTAAGTCATCCCGGTATCCACCCACGCCTGGCCGTTGCTCGCGAGGATCTTCCCTGTGTAATCGAAAGTCACCGCGGCAAGGCCTCCGGTAGGGACAGCCCTCTGCCTGTTGCCGGTCGCCGCCTTTACCGTATAACTGACCCACGTCGGGGAAAGGCCGCCGTAAGCGAAAGTGCGTCCGGTGACGACCGTAGGCGAGACGTCGGTTATCCTCAGGCTGCTCCCGCTGCCGTTGGGCGAGACTGTATTATCTACGACGGCGCTAGTCGTCCCGCCCTGCGTGATGGCCCAGTTATCCTGGCCGTTTATCGTGCCGGGATTACGGTCGGTGAAATCCTCGTAATAGGTATCGTAGACCGCCCATGCGGAAGTCGCGGTAAACAATAATATCATCGGCAAGAAACGGCACACAGAAATTAGGGTTCGGAGTGTCAGCGGGTGACTGCCGACGGAGCCCTTGGCCCTGTTGCACGAAGCAACGGGGACGAGGTGCTCGGCAGGCAGGACCTGCCCGCTCTCCGTAAGTTGTATACCGGATGATTGGCGATATTTAATGTGAGACGACGTGGACATATGCCGCCGGTTTATCTCCGGGCCTTTCGGTTATGCAGCTGTCGAGTTTAAAGGTGTCCGCCTCTACCTTCGCTATAGGCGCTTTCGCCAGCAAATTCAAGAAAAGTAATACGGCTATGACACCTAAAAGGATATTTGTTACAGCATGTTCCCTCATAGATTACCTCCTCGTTTGCAAATTAATGCCCCACCTTCGCCATTAATTTTTCAACCTGTTTTTGAAGCTGATCGTTCTGTTGTTTCAAGGTATCGAGCTCTGTTTTTATTTTACTAAATTCCACATGCTGCTCTTCAATCTGCGATTGCTGTGACTGCATCTCCTTAAGCAAGATCACGCTTAATAAGTTATAGCGGACGTTATTCGGTCTTCCCTCGCTATCAAAAGACACTAGTTCCGGGAAAACTCCATTTACCTCTTCGGCTATCAAACCTATATCCTCAAAATTAGGAGTGGATGTATCCGCATTCCATTTAAATCTCACAGGTCTTAACCGTTTGATCTTATCAGGATCAAATTCATAGCTTCTGATATCATGTTTGTACCTCTTGCTGGAGGCTGTCCTGATAAGGGTGTTACTGCCAGCGCCTGAAAATCCTGCCGGATCAGTAACGGCGCCTATCCCTAACCCGCTAAAAGTTATGCTGCTGCCGCTAACAGTTAACCCTGCGGAAGAAGTAGTTCCGTCAACGGTAAGGTTATTTGCGCCGGGGTCGGTATTTGTATTACCTATTCTCACTCCACCGCCGCCCCAGAATCTCGCGATTCTCGTAAAAGAACCGCCTTGTTGTTCTATATCGAACGTTTTTGTGCCTTGTACATCCAACTCGGCGCTTACGCCGGCATTTCCTTGGGTGCTGGTGTTGCCGTGAAGCTGGAAAAATCCTCCATTCGTAGAATCAGTACCGCCGCCGAAGAACAGGTCAGAGGAAGAGGTATCTTTCGCCAACTGATAAGCAGTTGTCACGAGTTTATAAGCACCGCCGCTGGGACGGTATATCTTTGAATCGAGGCCACCAGATCCGTCACCAAACCCTATCCCTGGATTGCCACTGCCCCCCATATCCCTGTTCAATTCCACCACTGGACCACCCTGACCTGAGTCCCACCAGCATTGGATATGATCAGGGCTAATTCTAATGGTGCCTGCGCTAGATTTGTACGCCCCGACTTGTAAACTGTCTTTCAGGCTAAGGCCCCCGCTGTCGATACCGACATCGCCGAGTTGGGTATCCAAACTCAAGACGTTTGTAGTTCCGTCGGCCTTGTTTATCTGGATGGCACCTAATGTATCTGACGAAGGATAAATCTTATTCCCGATAAGAGAAGCAATAGTCTGGTTGCCCGTAAAGGTGTTTGCCGCGTCTATCCTCGCGATCGTCGCGGAAGACGACGGGAACGTCATTGTAGTCGTATCAGTCCCTGCCAAAGTCAGGGAATTATTGACCGTCAGGGTTTTTCCAGAAGTGACCGATAATCCTGTTACGGATCCGGCGTTACCCCCGATAGCCAAGTTAGCTACGGGAGTCGTAGATGAGACGACAAACGGGGCTGTGCCTGTGGCAAGCGTTGAAGTCAATTGGCTGGACATATTTATCGTGGTGACTGCCGCCAAAGCGCCTGAACTCTCCGTAACCGTTCCCCAAGTCGGTAATGCAGAGACGCCACCGCTTGTAAGTACTTGGTGTACCGTTCCGGCTGATGCTAGCGATTGTTGTATCCCGGTAGCCGTACTACCCGCGGCGATAAGTGCGTAGGCAGTTGTACCCGTAACCCTGCCGGTTCCGCCGCCCCTGACGTCTAATATCTGAAATGTTGGTAAAGACACGGCTGTATTATAACACATAGGATAGTACTGGGTGCCTGCGGCAACAGTTTGCTGTATTCCAGCAGCCGTAGTACCCGCGCAGATAGGCATATAAGCAGTTGTACCAGTAGCCCTGCCGGTACCGCCATTTCCGACGGCTACTGTCCCTGTTACATTTGCTGCGTTTCCTGTTATAGTGGAATCGGTATAGGCAATCGTTTTTCTCGCTGCTCCGGTCGTTATGGTGAAAGATAACGTGTCGGTATTGAATTCCATAGCTCCCGCTTCCGGAGTTCCAAGCACGGTGCCGGAGGTGAACTTAAGAGGAGCGTGGCTTGCGACATTTGTCCCTGCACCGAGATGGAGGTATGCGGTCGGAGGGTTCGAACCGTTGGCGGCGAATGCGCCGATGCCGACATCGCCGTTTGCGGCCACTATGTATATTGGTGAGTTGGTGGTGGCCCGGTCGTATACCTGAAAATCCTCATTGCTGGTGTTCCTCGAACCGAGATCCCATTTAGCGGTGCCGCCTGTAGAATATGTCATCAGAGTGAAGTTACTATTCGCGCCCCTGTCAAATTGTAATGTCGTCGTGCCGGCGCTGGTTACCATGAAGCTATTTCCTACGAAATATCCCGAATAATTACCGGTACCGGATGCGTTGCTATATACGCCATAGTTATTTGTGCCGGCGCCGGATGCAGTGGCGTACACGCCATAGTTAGTTGTCGATCCTCCCGTCTTGGAGAAGTACCCCGCGTAACCGCTTCCGGTAATGGCTCCTGTATGCGAAACATTAAGGGCCCTATTATCCGCTCCAGCTGCAGAAGAAGAGGTAATGGTCGAAATATTATTAGCATCCGCTGCCGCTCCCAATCCCATCCGCGCGAACTGCGGTGTTGAAGTCGTGGCTATATCCTGTATAGTATTTACTATGCCAGTCGAGGCCGAGAAGTTCGTGGAATTAAAAGCGGCGGCGCCCTTGGTTGCGCCGTCAGCGGCGGCGTTAGCTATAACCAGATGTGAAGCAGAAGTCCCGGCGCCGGATAAAGGAGGGTCGGCGGTTACGGAAGAAAGAGTCGAGTCCGTATAGGCGAGCGTCTTTCTTGCCGGGCCTGTCGTTTGGGTAATAAATAAGTTGGTCCCGTCCCACTCCATGGCGCCTGCTTCGGCTGTGCCGAGGTTGGTTCCGGCGGTGAACTTAAGAGGAGCGTGGCTTGCGACATTCGTCCCTGCACCGAGATGGAGGTATGCGGTCGGGGAAGTCACCCCGCCGGCTCCACCAATACCGATCGAATTATCCGCGGCCTTGATGTATATAGCTGCGGCGCTTGGAGTGCCCAGATTGAATACCTGGAAATCCTCATTGTTGGTATTTCTCGTACCGAGATCCCATTTGCCGATGCCGGCTGTACAGTATTCCAACAGGGCAAAATTATTGGTCGCGGCCCTGTCAAATTTGAGGTTTGTCGTGCCGCTGCTGGTCACCATGAAATTGCTTCCGTTGAAATATCCCGAATAGTTAGTGCCGGCGCCGGATGCTTCGGCATAGACGCCTATATTCGTATAGTTGGTGTTGTCTCCTCCCGTCTTCGTGAAATACCCTCCATACCCCGTACCTGAAGTAACCGTTCCGAGATGTTGCACATAAAGTCCCATGCTGCTAGGGGTCGTAGAGGCGGAATCTACGCTCAAGATATTTGTGGCGCTAGCCACCCCTCCTATTCCCATCCGCGCGAACTGCGGTGTTGAAGTCGTGGCTATGTCCTGAGGCGTAGAGAGAACTGCTGTGCTGAGCGCGCCGTTATCGGTCACGATGACCTGATTTGCAGTGCCTGTAAGCACCCTGTCCGCCGTCAGCCCGGCATTGTGAGCCAAAGTGATAAAAGCCGCGGCTGTCGGCGCCCCGCCGGCACCCCAGCTTAAATTCCCGGAACCGTCGGTCTTAAGCGCCTCCCCGGAGTTACCGTCAGCATTCGGCAAAACCCAGATCTTATTAGCCCCGATGCTATCCGGCGCCTTGAATCCGACATAATTGCTGCCGTTATCCGAGAGTTCCGCGAACCGCAGCTCGAGGGTCTGGCCTGCGGTGGATGCCGAATATGGAAGCAAGGAAAGGGCCGTGGGGTCCAATTGCATCAAAGTCCTGCCAAGGGGACCATTGGAGCTATTCGTCCATTTGAATGTCGTCCATTCCTTAAATTCCATTATATTGTCGGTTTGGTCAAAATATATACTGTGATTAAAGTCAGAGACGCCGGCATCAGTGACGATGGCGATTGATTTTTTATTGCGGATCAATATATCGCCGTTTACGTCTAACGCGCCCTGCGGAGTATCGGTGCCTATACCGACCCTTTGGGTGCCGGGGAAAACGGTCTTGTTTATGTTAGTGTTCGACCTGTCAACGTACATCGCGGCTGTAAAGGCATTCCACGCATCGTTTGCCGCCACTATCTGGAACTGGTTTGCGCCCCCAATGCTGCTGGCTTTCATCAGCCATAGTTTATTATCAACCGGGCCGTCGCTATTTTTAATTATAATCTGGTCACCTGCGCCGCTGCCCGTGACCTGAAGCCTGGCGCGAAGATTAGCGGTATCGCCGATGCTGATCATCCCATCGGTAGTGTCTACATTCCATACAGGCGTAGTCCCGTCGGCCTTCCTCACTTGGAAGGCGGTCGTACCGTCTGCGGCGGGATAAACATAAGCGGTCTTGACGCCCGCGAACTGCGGCGTCGAGGTCGTGGCTATTTCCTGGGGAGTCGCGAGGGTAATATTGGTCCCCAGCGGGGTGACCGTTATCTCGTTGGTTGTCCCGACGATGCTTAAAGCCCCGGTCAAAGAATTTAATGAGGCAACGCCACCGGACTGCTGGTCCAATTGATACCTTGCTCCGCTATCAACCGCGGTAAAATAAAGATGCCCGGCATTGAACTCCATCGTCCCTGCCTCTGTCGTGCCGAGAAGCGTTCCGGTAGTGAACTTCAAGGGAGCGGTATTTACGGCAGCCGTCCCTGCCGCGAGTTGGAGATATGCGGTCGGAGCTGTGAGGCCCATGCCGACCCTGTGATTTTTGGCATCTATGGATAATGTAGATGTATCAAAACTAAGCCCGTTAGCCGCGGAGGCATTTAAAGTGACGCCGACCGCCTGGGTGGCCAGGTCTAAAGTGTTGGCATTGATGTCGATCGTTGGGATTATGCTGCTGGCCGAACCGTCTATCAGAAGGTTCTTTCCCGACGCGGCGATTATTTCGCTTTCGGTGGTCCCTCCCATTCCCAGGGTTAGGGATGCGACCGCGATATTGCCGTTATAATTTATCGTGAAATTGCTGTTGCCCGTGCCGGAGATGATCAATCCTACAGGCAAGGACGTGGAGATCGAAGGCACGCCGCTTACGTCTGTTACCAATACTCCGCTGTTTACAGATGCTATCTGGTCGACCGTGTTGTCGGCGGAAGAATAAAGGATACGGTTAGCCAAGGTGGAGGTTGGATAAGTGGCGGTTGACCATTTGGTGTCAGTCCCGTCACCTGTCAGCACTTGCCCTGAGCTTCCTTTGGCCAGTCTCGCCCACTTGGGAGTGGCATTGCCTACAATAATATCACCACGGGCGACCGAACCGGTTAGGGTATCGGGGTGAGTTGCCGAGAGTAGGTTGTGGGCGGAAGCTGACTGCTGGTCCAATTGGTACCTCGCCCCGGCGTCGGCAGCGGTAAAGTAAAGATGCGTGCCGTCGAATTCCATCGCTCCTGCCTCTGATGTTCCGAGAAGCGCTCCGGCTGAGGAGGTGAATTTAAGAGGGGCGGTATTTGCAGTGGCTGTTCCTGCCTTGAGATGGAGATATGCGGTCGGACCGGTCACTCCGATGCCAATCCTGCTATTCTGCGTATCCACATCCAGCACGTTCGTGGCGCCGTCGGCCTTCCTCACTTGGAAGGCGGTCGTACCGTCTGCGGCGGGATAGACATAAGCGGTCTTGACGCCCGCGAACTGCGGCGTCGAGGTCGTGGCTATTTCCTGAGGAGTCGCCAGGGTGATATTAGTCCCCAGCGGGGTGACCGTTATCTCGTTGGTTGTCCCTAGGATGCTTAAGGCACCGGTCAAAGAATTTAATGAGGCGACACCGCCGGACTGCTGGTCCAATTGATACCTTGTCCCGCCGTTTGCGGCGGTAAAGTAGATATGTGTCCCGTCGAATTCCATCGCTCCTGCCTCTGTCGTGCCGAGAAGCGTTCCGGTCGAAGAAGTAAATTTCAAAGGAGCGGTTTTTGCCGCGGCCGTGCCTGCGGGAAGCGTCAGGTAGGCGGTATTACCGAAGGTAGCCAAAGTCGAAGGCCCCCTTTCGCTTGCCCCTGCTCCCTGGCCTGCCGTAACTCCCTGGACTAGTACCTGGCCGTAGCCGTTTCCTGTGGCTATTCCGGAACTCAGGACTAAGCTTCCGGAGTTATTGTCGGAAGAACCTGCGGCTGAGCCGCCGGATTTTACCACAAGGTTGTTGCCATCGGCTGCCGTATTGCGCCCGACCTGCACCGTCCTGAGGGCGGTGCCGTCAAAGCCGAGAGTGCCGTTGGGATCCAGCGTCATCAAGATCTTGTTGACGACGGTAGAAGTATTGTACCATTGGAATGTCCCCCACTCCTTAAACGTCGTCGTGTTAGCCGGGGCTCCGGCAAAGGACATACTGTGGTTACCGTCTCCGCCCACATCCGCGCTGTTCATCCTTATATCACCGCCGCTCGGGATCATTATATTCCCTGCGACCGCGAGGTTGCCCGAGTTGTAAAGATGCATTATCTCATCGGTCATAGCCGCCTGTTTAAACCAGACAAAATCATTCCCGCTGGCAAACCTCATCCAGTGGCCGGAGGTATCCGCAAAGGTCAGATCATCGGCCGGGCCGGTATTATAAATATAAATCTTGTGATTAGCGTCACCGAAATTGACGCCCGCGAACTGCGGCGTCGAGGTCGTGGCTATAGGTTGCGGTGTCGAAAGGGTGATATTGGTCCCCAGCGAGGCAACTGATATCTCATCGGTTGTCCCAAGGATGCTTAAAGCCCCTGTCAGGGTATTCACTGAGGAGACTCCGCCGGACTGCTGGTCCAACTGGTACCTTGCTCCGCTATCAACCGCTGTAAAATAAAGGTGCCCCGCGTTGAATTCCATCGCCCCCGCCTCTGTCGTGCCGAGAAGCACTCCGGAGTTGAACTTCAAAGGAGCGGTGTTCGCCGTGACTGTTCCCGCCTTGAGGTGGAGACGCGCTGTCGGGCTGGTCACTCCGATACCGACATTACCGGTCCCCTGCTGGATGACTAAACTTCTCATATTGGCCGCTTGTACATCCATTATCGAGAAATCATCAGAACCGCCTGTAAGACCGGCCACGAAATTCTGTGTCGCGCCTGTCAAATACACTACACCTGCGCCGTTTGGCTTAGCTGACCTATAGAAAAAGAGGTCGCCGTTACCGGCTGTAGTCGGCCCTACCAATAACTGGCCTGTTGAATTGACGCTTACCCTGGTCGTTCCGTCTGAGGTCACGACATCAAGCGGATCGGTGCCGGCGCTGCCTTTAACGGTCAAGATGCCGGAAGGGCTTGCCGTCCCGATGCCCACCCTGCTATTCTGTGTATCCACATCCAGCACGTTCGTTGCGCCGTCGGCCTGCCTTACCTGGAAAGCGGCTGCGCCATCCGCGGCGGGATAGACATAAGCGGTCTTGACGCCCGCGAACTGCGGCGTCGAAGTGGTGGCTATTTCCTGGGGAGTCGCGAGGGTGATATTGGTCCCCAGCGGGGTGACCGTTATCTCGTTGGTTGTCCCGACGATGCTTAAAGCCCCGGTCAAAGAATTTAAGGAACCGACACCGCCGGCCTGCTGGTCAAGTTGGTACCTTGCGCCGGCATTGGCAGCGGTAAAGTAGAGGTGGATCCCGTCGAATTCCATCGCCCCCGCCTCTGATGTGCCGAGAAGAGCTCCGGCTGAGGAGGTGAATTTAAGGGGAGCGGTGTTGACCGCGGCTGTGCCTGCGTTAAGGTGAAGATATGCGGACGGGCCTGCCACTCCGATGCCCACCCTGCTATTCTGCGTATCAACATCCAGCACGTTCGTTAGGCCGTCGGCTTTCCTTATCTGGACCGCGGTTGTCGCGTCGGCGGCAGGATAGATCGCCGCTGTCTTTACCTTGGCAAACTGGGGAGATGAGGCCGTGGCTATATCCTGCGGCGTCGAAAGGGTAACCGTAGTGTGCAAGCCGTTGTCGGTCACGATGACCTGGTTTGCCGTGCCTGTAAGCACCCTGTCCGCTGTCAGGCCGGCGTTGTGCGCTAAAGTGACATAATCTCCGCTCACCGGCGCGCCGCCTGCGGCTACTTCTCCCCATGCGGCGCCATTAAAGTAATTATATGTATTGGTATCCGTATTGTAGATAAAGAGCCCTGTAGCGGGAGTAACGATCGCGTTTCTTTGGATGGTAGTCATCCTGGGGGCAAGGAAACCCTTTGTGGTCGATGTCAGGTCTAAAACGGAAGTTGCGGCCGGGGTCGCCGTACCGATAGCGGCGTTAGTGCCCGCAAACAACGTGCCGACGTAAATATTGCGCCAAGCCAGGCTCGTAGTACCGAGGTCATAGGTCGCCGTAGTCATGGGGATCGCGTGCGAGCCGATATATCCGTTCAACGTGATAGTGCTGGATGAGCCGGACCCTAACGTGACGGTGGAATCGAAATACGCGGATGAGCCGGTCTCCAGGCTGCCTGTTATGAACAGGTCATTGTTCGTGGTGGCGTGCGTATTTGAGCTGTTGGCGACGCCTATCTGCGTATACCCTCCGGTTCCGGGGGCTATGACCAGGGTCTCGTTCGCGGCGGTCGTTATATCGACAGGCACGCCTTGGAACAAGAGCTGGCCGGCCCAGGCTTTTTCTCCCCCGCCTGGAGGGGAAAGTAAGAACCAACTTATAAAGAAACAGAAGAATAGGACCTCAAATATGGATACTACCTCGGTCCTTACCGTTAAATTCTTTTTTAAAGTGATCATCTTAAACCCTCCTTTTTTCCGCGCAGGGCGGAAGATTGTTAATGATATCAATATAACTGGAACATGAAAGATTCCTGGCCCGATAAAGTTTCTTCAGTATTTATGAATGTCCCTTTTAATGTTATGGTGCCCTGGCCGTTTAAAATGACCAAGCCGCCCTTCCTTATATATAACGCGTAATCCGATGATGAGTCCGGTGTTAAATTCCCGTATATGAAATTGTTTGTAGAGAACGTGGAATTGCTCGCCCCGCCGATGTAGAGGGATTTCGCCTCGAATGTCTTCGCCGCGGTCACATTCGAGTCCTTGAGGTCTATCGTGACGTTATCCGCCGAGGTGGGTGTGATATTGGGAAGCCAGTTCTTTGCGTCCGCCCAGGTCGAAGCGTCCCCCGATCCGACCCAATTCTTATCGACGGCCGAGGCCTCCGGAGAAGCGACGGTCGATAACGCGGCGATGATCATGACTCCTATAAAAAAGATTGGTTTTTTCATTTCACGAACAGTACCGCTCCCGCGATATCCATCTTGGTCACTTTTAACTCGACATTTCCCTCGAGATCCACTATGTCCTGCCCCTCTTGATCCAGGTCATAATCGTACAATCCGTTCGGTCCCAAAGAAGTGAGGTTCAGGCCGAGGTCCACGTTCGTATTGGGGGTATCGGTAAATACCGTCTTCCCTCTCGGATATTCTATAGTGTATGAGGCGATCTTCGGCGTAGTAAGGCCGTTGCGGCTAAAGGTTATAGTAATGCACCAGTCATCCCCGTGGTCAGGCGAGGCGACGATCTGCAGGGTGTCCCTGTCGTCTATGCCGGTAAGGTTGGTCAGGAATAGGGTCTTTACGTGCTTTGAATCGGGGATAGGGAATCGCGCGCCTTCCTTTAAATTCAGCGCGCCGCTCTTGGCCGGGCTGTTGCGCAGGCTCACGAAACTGAGCAGGTCTTTCTTCTTGCCGGTCTTCCCTCCCTTTGCCGGGAACTGCGCCTCTACCGATATCTCGATCCCGCCGATAAACTGCAGTTCGTCGTCGGCCACGTCCCCGCCCTCGGATATCTCCTTGTTGGCGTTATCAAAATAACGTAATCCCAATTTCGAGATCTTTACGCCGAAAGGATTTTTCGAGATCGCCGTCCTCCCGGATGAGTCATCCCTGTATATCTGCCCTTCATCCTCGACCCATTTGTACGAGGTCTCGGTATCCGGGTCTCTCTTCGGGTCCGGATGGTAGGTAAAACGCATCTGGCTTCCGGGCGCGACGATTGAAAGTATCTGTATCTTATTGAGCTCCTCCCTCTTCCCCCAATCGAGCATCGATATGAGGATCGGGGAATAAGTATCTGCGCCCGGCGCGCGCGCTTCGCCTATCGGGATGCTCGTCCCTGCTTTTATATTCTTGTCCAACTCGTAGATGTTAAGCCCGCTTTGGGCCATATGCGTCGAGTCTGTCCACGGGTAGACCACTTCCACCTCACCGTTATATGCCCTGACCACTTCGAGCGCGTCCCTTAACCCGTAGGTGTCGGGCGTACCTTCGATCATCTCCTGCATCGCCTGGGACAGTACCTTCTGCAGGAGAAGTTCGTCTTTCATATAAGCCCAGCTCTGCAGCGCCGTCACGATGCTCCAATATATCGCCGAGGTGATAAACAAAGTAATGACCAGCGATATCAGAAGCTCAATAAGCGTAAACCCGGCCTTATTTAATTTGCGAGGCCTGTTTGCCCTTTTATCCAAGTCATGTCCTCTAAAAGAGTGACCAGTTCTACGATAGGTTTATCTTTAAGCCGGCCTTCCAGGAAAACGGATACCTGGACCTTAAGCGGCTCCGAAGCGGTATCGATATCGGTATACACCCTGTATTTCTTGCCGTTCAGCTCTATCGCCGGTTCATCCAGAGGCGGGACGTACGTGCTTCCGATCTCCTTGAACCGCGATGTATCGTAATTGAGGTTCTTGACGCGCTCCATCTGCCACTTGGCAAGATTAAGGGCGGTCATCGAGTCCCCGGTCACCGAAGAGCTGACGAGCGTGCGCGAGAAAAGCTGCATCATCGGGACGAATAATATGGCGAGCACCGCCAGCGTTATAAGGACCTCGGTATAGGTAAATCCTCTTCTCATATGAATATGCCCTAGAATGAGTTATATTTCAACTGGATAGTCCTGCTGATCCCCCCGACCCTTCCGGTCGACGACATCAACGACTGGTTAAAATCAACTTTCACCTCGTAAGTCCCGTCGGCCAGCTTCGTGGGCGTAACAAAAAATTCATCACCTCTCACTATTATCGCCTGGTTCTTGAGCAGGTAGACCGCCTGGCTTATCCCGGCCTCGGCCAGATACAGGGCCTGGGCGCGGTTAACCTCATATTGGTTGGTCAGGGCCAGCGAGGAGAGGAGCGCAACGAGGCTCGCGCCGATGAGGCTTACCGTGAGCACCACGATAAGCACGCCAAAGAGTATCGCGCCACGCCTATCACCATTCGTTAGGCTTCTGACCGGCATAGCTACCCCATTTCGAATTGAGCGGGTCCGTAACGTTAACGACAACGTCAGCTTTATCCTTTATATAGGCCCAACCGCCGGCGTTCGACGGCTGATCGCCGCTGGTTATGTTCGTTATGGCGTTGCTTCCCTTTTTGGAGGATATCAGTTCCGGCGGCAGGCGGTCAAGATACGGTCGCTTGACTCCCATATCGTCATATTGGATGGTAAGCAATTCATCGAGGGTCTCGGGATAGTTTCCTTCCTTCGCCCTGAAAAGGGTGATCCTGGTCCTCAGCGAATTAAGGTTGGTCTGTGTGGCGGCGATACGGGCCTCGACGTCAAAACCGATAAAATTCGGGAGGATGGTCGTCGCGAGTATGGCGATTATAGTCACCACTATGAGGATCTCTATCAGAGTGAAACCCCTGGCCGGCCCCGGCCTCCCGTGCTCTGATAAAATGTTCTTCATGTCATCTCCTTTTTAGGATTTTACGATCTTAATGAGGTTGAATATCGGCAGCAGTACAGAGAGCGCGATAAAGCCGACTATCGACCCCATGACAAGGAGCAAAAACGGCTCGAGCAGGCTCGTGAGGTTCCTCAGCGTATATTCGACCTCGGGTTCGTAGAATGCCGCGACCTCCGAGAACATCTCGTCCATATGCCCGGATTTCTCTCCGCTGCTCATCAGCTGGATGACCATCGGAGGGAATATCCCCGACGACCTGAACGCCTCCGTCACGCCCTGTCCCACGTTTATCCTTTCGCGTATATCCTCGAAGATCTTGCGCAGGACCGTGTTGTTTATCGAAGTCTCTACGACGGCAAGCCCTTCATGGAACGGCACACCCGTCTTCGTGAGCGCGGCCATCGCCCTGCTGAACCGCGATACCATTACTTTAAGATATAGGTCGCCGAACAGCGGTAACTTCAAAAGATAGCCGTCCATCCTGTACCTGCCTTCCGTGGTCGAGGCGTAACTTTTCAGCCAAAAGCCGAGGAATATTACGGCGCCGACCCCGATATACCAATAACTCCGCAGGCCCGAGCTCAATGCCAGTATCACTCTGGTCGGGGTAGGCAGCTTCGCCTGGGACGCTTCAAATATCGCGACAAAGTTAGGCAAGACGGCAATAAGTATAAAACTTACCACGATAAGCGAAAGGGAGATAAGGACTACCGGATATATGAGCGCCGCTTGGACCCGCGAACGTATCTCGAGTTCCTGGGCGCCAAGCGAAGCCAGCCTTTCCAGGACTTCATCCAACAGCCCCCCCGTTTCACCGATCTTTACCATCGAAACAAAAAAATTGTCGAACACCCTGGGATGTTTTGTGACCGCCCTAGAAAGGCTCATCCCGCCCTGCACGTCGCGCGTGATCTCCCTGATCACCTCTTTTAATTTAGGGTTACGGACTTGTTCCGCAACGCTGTCCAGGGACGACGTCAGCGTGTTTCCGGTCCTGAGCAGTGTAGCCAACTGCCGCGTGAATACTATTATCTCTTGCCGGCTTATCCTGTTGAATAGCTGCCTGAGATTACCCGCATATTCCTGCAGGCCGGCCTGCGCGGTTATCCCGATCACGCTGTAACCGAGGTCCCTGAGGTTAGCGGCAACCTCATATTCGTTACCGCTCTCCACCGTCCCAATCACCAGCTGCCCGGATTTATCCCGCGCGCGATAACTGTACTTTGGCATGACAGGCCCTCATTGGCCTATCGAAATATTCGTATTCGGCTTTTTAAGCTCTTTAGGCTCTTCAGGTTTATTGACTTTCTTCCGGGTTTCCCCGGTGACCTTGTTATAAAGCGCTTTACCCTCTTTTGCGAAACTGCTCCTCGGATAATCCGAAAGCAGTTTTTCGAGGGCATCCCTCGATTTGATCTCGTCCTCAAAATAATAGTAATCTATCAGGGCGGCCCTGTAGAGCGATTCGGGCGCCTTGGGGCTGTTCGGGAACTGGTTCGCGATATTTTCAAACAGGCTGAGCGCCTGGGATTTTCTGAACTTCTTGTCTTTGCGGCGGCTCTCGAGCCCGAAACCTTTATCCAGTTTATCGGCCTTATCGAATAACTGGTACGCGATGCTCAGTTCGCCGGTGGGCCCGATGTTCACATAGACCTCTTCTTCGGCCTTCTCGGCGTACAGCTTAGCCTCTTCCCTCGAACGCAGGATCTTCGGAGTTATAAAGACGGCGAGCTCGGTCTGGTCCTGGTCCTTAGACCTGTCCGAGAAGAGGAGCCCTATAATGGGTAGATCACCAAGGAGGGGGATCTTATTCTTTATCCTGTTATCATCCTGTTTTATGAGGCCGCCTATTACCAGCGTCTCCCCTTCTTTTACACGCACCGTGGTATCGGCTTCCCTTGTCGTTATCCTCGGGCCGGCGGCGAGCAGCGCCGACACAGAACTGACCTCGGGATGCACGATCATCGTTATGTATCCGTCGGCATTTATGGACGGGATGACGCGAAGCGTCGTCCCTACATCGATAAATTTGGTCGTTTCGGTAGTGCCGGTCGTCGTCTGCTCCCTCTCAGTGTAGGGCACTTTTTCGCCGATGACTATCCTGGCCTCGCGGTTGTTCAGGACCGCTATGGACGGAGAGGCGAGAAGGTTAGCCTTCTGGTCTTGGACGAGGGCGTCTATTGTCGCCGTAAGCGACAGTCCCTTGAAATTCAGGGTGTTTATCTTGAACTGCCCGCCGGAAAGCGTCCCGGAAGGGCCGGCCAACGTCGTTGTGCCGTTAAGTTCTTCCTGGGAGCCGGTACTGCGGTTGAATAATCCGCCCTTGGTAGGCTTATAGTCCGCCGACCACGTCACCCCTAAATTCTCGAGGTCTTTGGATGTGATATCCACGATCTTGACCTCTATCAGGACCTGCTGCGGCGGGAGATCTATGCTGTTGACGAGTTTCTTTATTTTTTCGATGGTCGCGGCGAAGTCGGTGATGGTGGACGCGGGTGCCGCAGCAAAAGTACGTGACGAGGGCAAGAGTCTGTTGCCGATTGGTATGACTGGCGTACA
>CAISWF010000122.1 GCA_903889135.1 Candidatus Omnitrophota bacterium
CCATTTCCATTCCTGTCTTTCTCACATCCCGCATAAACGCCAACGAGGCGTCAGCGATTGTATCGTGCCGGACGATCGGGTCGGCCTGTAACAGCTATTACACGAGTTCTAACCCTCATACTTTTCCCGCGGCCCTGGATAACCTGGTCGCGCCTGACTCAGATCCGCCTTACCTCGATTCGGTCCTGGCCGTGACTAAGCAGAAACAGGGTTACACTTTCAATTATAGTTTCATCGACACGGAAAATTTTGAGCTGAGCGCCGAACCGAATACCCCGGGCAGGACAGGGAACAGGTATTTTTTTACGGACAGCACCGGGATAATAAGGGCTAAAAGCGGAGGGAAGGCGGGCGCGTCCGATCCCCCGATTGAATAGGATATGAAAGAGATAAATTTCCCGTTTTTAAATTTTAACAGGCCGAAGGTCAAGGTCGGCGTTGATATCGGCACTTCTTCCGTAAAGGCATTGGCCCTGTCGCGGCAAAAGACCGGCGGGTTCCAGCTCGATTTTTTCACCGTCCAGGCGATCGGGGAAGAACGGTCGAAAGAAAATATCGTAGAGGCGATAAAACGCGCGGCCGCTTCTTCGGAGGCTAAGATACAGGGCGTCACGATAGCCGTCTCCGGGCAGGGCGTAGTTGTCCGCCAGGTGCTCTTCCCGAAGATGAGCGATGCCGAACTGAAGTCCGCTTTGCAGTTCGAGGCCGAAAAGCATATACCGTTCAACATGAATGACGTCTTTATAGACGCACAGGTGATCGACCAGAATGCCGAGGGCAATAAGATGAAGGTCCTCATCGTGGCTTCAAAGAAAGATCTCGTGAATGAGTACCTCGGATATATCAATGAAGCGGGTCTGGAAGCCGACGCCATCGACTGCGACGCGATCGCCGTGGCGAACGCGTTCATGTTCAATAATCCCGGTCTCGGGAAGGATAAGACGGTCGCCCTTTTGAATATCGGCGCGAGCATGACCAACGTCTGCATACTCAAGAACGAGACGCTTAATTTTACCCGCGATATCCCGGTGGACGTAAAGAGCGTGGATACCCTCGAGAACCAGGTCCGGCTCTCGTTCGACTATTATGAGAACCAGTTCGGCAAGGGGATAGACGGGATATACGTCAGCGGCGGCGGCGCGAAAGAGACGGCGCTGCTGCAGCGTTTCTCGCAGGCTTTTGGGTTTGAGGTGTCGGCCTGGGACCCGGTAAAGAACCTTTCGGTCTCGGCTAAAGCGGATACGCAGGCCCTTAAGGATGTATCCGGCCAATTGGCCGTTTGCGTCGGGCTCGCGATAAGAAGGTAGGCTATGATAGAGATAAATCTTTTACCGCCGCATCTGCGCGTCAGGAGAAGGGACCCGATGAGGCTGCCTTCGGTGCCCGTCATACCGATCGCCGCCGGCATCGTCATCCTTCTGTTAGCCATACAGGTCCTGTTATGGTTTTTCATCCAGGTCAAAAGCGTATCCCGGGATTCCCTTAAGAAAAAATTAACCACGATCGCCGCATCCAATAAAGAGGCCATAAACACCGATAATACCCTGAAGGACATATCCTCGAAGTTCGAGATGATCGATAAGTTGGCGGGTGCGAGGTTCAATCTCGCGAGGAAGATGAACGACCTTTCGGATTCCCTGGTATCCGGCGTTTGGCTCAGGAGCCTCAATATAAGGAAATCCGAAACGCCGAACGAACCGGGCTCTTTGAAGGAAACGCTCGTCATCGAGGGTTCCAACATCATCTCGGGCGAGGCCGGCGAAGCCGCGATAGGCAAGTTCGTGAATTCCCTAAAAGAGAACGAGTCCTTCTCGTCAGATTTCGACGAGATCGAGATCGCCAAGGAAGAACGTAAAAAACTGCAGAAGTCCGAAATAATGGATTTCATCGTTATCTGCCATTTCAAGAAGGGGAAGGGATTATAAGATATGCCCGGGCTCTCTGATCTCATGTCGAAAATGCCAAAGGCCGACCTCGAGAAGGTTGTGCTGATAGGGATAGGAGGCTTTATAATCGCGCTGAGCCTGATACAATTCGCGATGATCCCCTCTTTCCGCAAATTAGGGGACCTGAAAAAAGAGATCGTAAAGGAAAGCGACACCTTGAAAAAAGACCAGGCGCTCATAGCGAGCAAGTCGCGTCTTGAGGCGCGCCTGGCTTCGCTGCAGGGGAAGATCACGGAATATGAAAAAGCGCTGCCCCCGTATCGCGAGATTCCGAACATCCTGCAGAAGATCGCGCAGATCGCTTATGAAAATAAGGTCAAGATAATAAAGATAGAGCCTATCCAGAAGCCTGCAGAAGCTGCTAAGGTAGTCAAAGCAATCCCGGCGGTGAAACCCGGGGCTAAACCCGAGGCGAAGAAACTGGTATCTATGTATACGGAGATTCCCGTAACGGTAGAGGTAATGGGAGGTTATCACGCGTTAGGCGAGTTCATAAACGGGGTCGAGACCTCCGATAATGTAATGTCGGTCGGCGATTTCGATATAAAAGCCAACCTTGATGATATCCAGAACCACAGCGCGAGATTTTTGATCGTGGTTTATGTGCTGCACGAGGAGACCCAGTCAAAATGAGGACCGCGATGTATACGACTAAAATGGGGATCGCGGTATTAATAGCGCTTTTTGCCTTTATCGCGTTCACGCCGTATGCTCCCGGAAACGAAAATTTTAAATATGACGCCAAGAACAAGCGCGACCCGTTCAGGCCGCTCGCCGACAGGGACGGCAATTTGCTTCCCGAGCTGAGACCGGTTACGGCTAATGTCGAGCTGAACCTCGAGGGGATAGTATGGTCGAAGAACGGGGACTCATATGCTATTATCGGCGGCGCTGTCGTGAGGGCCGGAGATCTGTTGGGAGATTATAAAGTGAAGACTATAGAAAAGACGAGGGTGATCCTCGATAGAGGCGGCGAAGAATCAGTCATAAATTTGAGAAGCGAGGAGGAATAACATGTTGAAACGCGCAAATATTTCGGTCATCGGCGCCTTGTCCTTGGCCGCGTTTTTTTACGGGTCTGCGTACGGGCAGGAGCCGCAGGCCGCGCCGTCCGTTGAAGCCGCTCCGGCGGTTATGGTAGAACAACCTGCCGTTGCGCCCGCTGCGCCGCAGGTGGCGGTCCAGGAATCCGCACCTCAACCCGCGGTCCAGGCCGCGCCTCAGGCCATGCCCCAGGAAGCGGTGAAAGCCGAGGAAGAGAGTAACAACACCGTTACCCTCGATTTTAAGGATGCCGATATACAAAATGTCCTCCGCGTCCTGGCTTACAAGAGCGGCGTAAATATCGTCGCAGGCAAGGAAGTCGTGGGGACGGTCACCATACGGCTTGTGGACGTTCCGTGGGACCAGGCGCTGGAAGTCATCCTCAGCACGTACGGGTTCGCGTTTGAACGCCAGGGTAATATCATCACCGTCTCGACCGTGGACGGGCTGAAAGAGCGCAGGGAAAAGAAAAAGGAATTGACCGAGATAGAAGGCGTCGCCAGCAAGGTCTTCACTTTGCAATATCTCGACGCCGCGGATGCCAAGAAGATGCTCGAGCCGCAGCTTTCGCCGCAGGGCAAGATATCGGTCCTTGAGATAACCGGACAGAAGGGGTGGCAGATAGGTTCCATCGTAGCGGGAGGCCAGTCTACTGACGAAGGTAAGACCAGGAGGGAAAGAGAGAATGCCAGGTCGCGCTCGCTCGTAGTGACCGATACACCGACCTATCTCGACAGGGTCTCGAAGATATTAAAAGAGATGGACGTGAAGCCGGTCCAAGTCCTCATCGAGGCGAGGATAATGGAAGTAAGCAAGGATGTGCTTAGGGACCTGGGAATGGAATGGAGCACCGGCACAAGGCTGCAGACCCACGCAGGTCCGGCAACCGCAGGGGTGCTTAACGGCTTGATACCCACAAAATTCGGCAGTAATAATACAAGAGGCATGTTAACAGGAGCCAGTTATTCTCAGGCGGATCCCACCGCCGCTCTCTCGTATCAACCCGCTAATTTTACCCCGCTCGCCACCAACTTAAACCCGTATAACGCGGGACTCCAGCTATTGTGGTCGAAGATCTTCGGGACGCAGATGGAGGCGATGCTCCACGCGCTTGAGGAAGATGTGAGGACTAATACGCTCTCGGCGCCGAAGATAGTTACGCTATCCGGGCAGGAGGCGCTTATCCTGATCGGTCAGAAATACCCGATCATCGAGTCGAATATCTCAGGCACGTCGGGTACGGCGACGATAACCCTCGCGTATTACCAGGATGTCGGCATACAGCTCTACGTCGTCCCCCAGGTAAGCGGCGACGAGAAATTCGTCAATATGATCGTCCATCCCGTCGTTTCGTCTTTCACCGAAACGGTAAGCGCCAATAATTATCCGATCCTTGTGACGAGGGAAGCGGAGACGCAGGTCCTGATGAGGGACGGCGAGACTATCGTCATAGGCGGGTTATTGAAAGACGTGAAATCAAAAGGGCGGATAGGCATACCGATACTGGGTGACATTCCCATAATCGGTAACCTCTTCTCGCGCGCGACTAACGACGTCAGCAAGATAGACCTCCTTATATTCATAACGGCGAGGGTGATAAGGCCCGGCGAGCTCACCGAAGAGGAGATCGCGATGGTCAAGTCGGCCCTGGCGGCCGGACAGGCCAATGTCATTCCTCTCCCCGAGCCGGCGAAGAAGGACAACAAGAAAAACAATAAGAAGGAAGATAAGAAGGCAGAAAAACCCGCCTCAGCGGTGGCAATGCCCGCGGAAGGGTCGGACGCCCCGAACAGGGGTTACATGAGTAAATAATTCGTCACAAGGAGGATTTGGTGAAAAGGATCTTTTTCGCGATGGTTTTTATGTCTGTATTTATCCTCCCGTTGGGGGCGCAGGATTACAATTACGGCAATAAGGCCGACTTCGATAACGATTTCCAGAGCGCTACCAGGATGGCCCCGTACGGAAGCGAAGCAGCGGCCGGAACAGACCTTTTGGTAAAGGATACCCTCACCGTCATCCACAAAGAAAATATGGCGATCCTTGACGAAATCGCTAAACTGCACAAGGAGATTGCCGACCTGAGGAAGGACGTCAAGACCATCAAGGGTCAGGTTGAATAAGTACCGGGTCGTATTCGCCAAGATGGGCCAAATGAAGTTCATCTCGCATCTCGATCTTGCCCGGCTTTTCCAGCGGGCAGCCCGCCGGGCGGAGATATCGCTCATCATATCGCAGGGATTCAGCCCAAGGCCAAAGATAAGTTTTAAACGCGCGCTAAAGCTCGGAGTGGAGAGCGAGTCCGAGGAAGCGGTGTTCCATCTCAAGGATTTGGTATCGAAAGAGGATTTCGGTAACAGTTTGCAGGCGCAATTGCCTGAAGGGATAATCATTAAAAATATAGAGGAAATAAATTAATGGGAAAAGAAATTTTGATCAACGTCGAACCGCAGGAAACACGGCTCGCGATACTCGAGAACAAGGTCCTCGAGGAGTTCTCGGTCGAGAGGCTGGGAGAAAAGCGTCTTGTAGGTAATGTCATCAAGGGCAGGGTGAATTCCGTCGTTCCGGCTGTCAAGGCCGCGTTCGTGGGCCTCGGCCTCGAGAAGAACGGTTACCTGTACCTGGCCGATATCGTCGGTATGGGGATGGATTTTGACTCGATAGACAAGGAAGAGGAAGAGCTGAAACCCCCGAGGGGCATGCAGCCGCACCAGTCGATAGAACAGCTTGTGAAAAAAGGGCAGGAAGTCCTCGTCCAGATCACGAAGGAGCCGTTCGGCACGAAAGGCGCGCGCCTGACGACCCATATCTCGTTGCCCGGGCGCTATATAGTCTTATTGCCGTACGACAGGCACCTCGGGATCTCGCGCCGCATATCGGACGATAAGGAGCGCTCCCGGCTCAAAGAAATATTAAGAGGGCTTGAAGTCCCGAAGGAGATGGGCGTAATTATAAGGACAGCCGGTATCGGCCAGTCGAAGCGTGAATTAGGCAGGGACCTCAAATATCTTTTGGGCATATGGAGGAAGATAAAGTTCGGCGCGGCAAAAAAACAGGCTCCGTCCCAGCTGCATGAGGAATACGATCTCGTCCTGAGGGTCGCCCGCGACTACCTGACCGAGGACGTCGAGAAACTTATAATAGACAACCGCGACGAATACAGGAAGATCCAGCATTTCCTGAGCGCGGTCGCCCCGCACCTGAGGTCCAAAGTCGAGCTTTATGAAGGCGACATCCCGCTTTACGACAGGAAGGGCATCGAGAAGGACGTTGAGAAATTATTCGAGCGCAAAGTCCCGCTGAGATGCGGCGGTTATATCGTCATCGAGCCGACCGAAGGGCTCGTCGCGATAGACGTCAACAGCGGAAAGTTCACCGAGAAGAAGAGCCTCGAGGAGACTGCCTTTGCCGTGAATATGGAAGCCGCGCGTGAAGTCGCGCGCCAGATCAGGTTACGCGACCTAGGCGGCATAATCGTAATAGATTTCATCGACATGATGCAGGCAGGAAAGAGGCGCAAGGTCTTTGAGGCGCTCACGGACTCGTTGAAGCGCGACAAGGCGAAGACAGATGTCTCGCCGCTCTCCGAGATCTGCCTCGTAGAGATGACGCGCCAGAGGATGCGCCGCAGCGTCGAGAGCATGTCATTCCGCGAATGCCCGTATTGCCAGGGCCGCGGCCTGATAAAATCGGTCTCGACGGTCTCTATCCAGGCGTTGAGGAAGGTCAAAAAATATCTCAAGGAGACGAAGAAGAAACAGGTCGAACTCCTCGTTAACCCCGAGGTCACCTCGCGCCTCTTCAATGAGGACCGCCAGGCGATAGAATCCATCGAGCGCACCTTCCACGCGAAGATAATCATCAAGGCCGACCCGCTGCTCCATGTCGAAGAGATGAAACTCATTTAAGGAGGAAGAGATGGAAGACCCGAACGTTAACGCGCAAATACTGGTGGAGCTGAAACGGCTGAATAAGTTAACGTTCCGAGGCATTATATGGACAATAATTGCCCTTGTCGTAGTGCTCGGATATTTTGCTATCCGTGTCCACTCGTGGTCATCATCGCATAAAGAGACGGGAACTACGTGGTACAATTATTATAGAAATGATATGGAGAGGCTGGATTACGACCAG
>CAISWF010000123.1 GCA_903889135.1 Candidatus Omnitrophota bacterium
AGGGACATAAAATCTATCTCTTATAAGCCTAATTTCTTGATATTTGCCCAATTTCCTGTATAGTTAGCTTATCAGTAGCAAGAGATATAGTTATTACCTATATCAAGACGGGCAACCAATAGTTACGGTATTTGTGGGGATGGGAATAACCTTTATACTAAATAGGAAAGGAGAGGCTGCATGAACAAGAACAAAGTTTGTTTGGCGGTTTTGGCAGTTGCGGCAATGGTCATCTTTACGCAATCATCCGCGAGGGCGGCAGATAATTTACTCCTTAACCCGGGCTTCGAGTCAGGCTCGGATATCACCGCGGATAGCTGGAGCCCGTGGGGCGGCTGCGAACGCCTGAATGAGTATAAGCATGGCGGCGAATGGGGATTGCATGGCTGGGCTGATGATGGCACCGGCGACAAGGGCGTTTACCAGGATATCAAGACTACCCCCGGGACAAAGTTCGTTTTCACCGGTTATCTTATGAGCCCCAACGAGTCGGGCATGCATAAAAGTCCAATCACCGGAGGAGAGGCGTTCCTGGAGATCGAGTGGTTCCAGGGTGACACTAAATTGAGCAGCATAAAGAGCGACAGCCTTAAAGGGGCGTCTGACTGGAAACAATTCTCGATAAGCGGCACTGTTCCGGCTAGCGTCGATACGGCAAGATTTGTAGTTAAGGTAAAAAGCGAGGCCGGGTCTAGCGGAGACGTGTATTTCGATGATTTAGAGGTCACCCAGGCCAAGTAGCCCGCAGTCAAAGAGAAGTTAAAAGTAAAAAACCCTTCTTAAACGAAGGGTTTTTTACTTCATGAAGAGGTTTCCGGGGGCGCTTGTAACACCTTGTCATTTTGGGAAATCTCTGGTATATTATTAACATAATCAGGCCTGTAAGCCCCTCTGCTTCGGCAGGAACCGGGAGGTTAACGTGTCCAGGATAATTTTTTTTGGTGCGGCGCTCATTTCTGCGGTATTTATTGTTTCCGGAACGGCATATCCGGAGACCTTGAAGGCCCCTAAGACTATACAGGATATCGGTTTCCCGGCCGGCACGGAGGTTGAATTCTACGGTTCGGGGCAGATCTCGCTGGCCGAGCTTGCCCAGGATCAGAAGATAGGGGATATAGATTTTGCCAAAGGCACAAGGTTGTTATTTTACGAAACTGGGAAGATAAGGATAGCTATACTGCGCCGGGAACACGATATTCTGGGAGTGCCATGTATCGGCGACGCCTATTTCTATCAATCCGGGAAATTAAGGAGCGCCGTTCTCAGCAGGGATAAGGAGATCCAGGGATTCCCTTTCCCGAAAGGTAGCAGGGTAACCTTTGTGCAGTCCGGGAAGTTGCATGGCGGCCCCTTGGGTGAATCCCGGAAAATACAGGGCATAGACTTTCCGAAAGGCTCCGAGATATACTTCAGCGATTCGGGAAAGCTATTTATGGCGTATTTGCCGAAGGACCAGGATATCCAGGGCACACCTTTTGCCGCGGGTAAGATATTCTTCCTCGGGCCGGGAAAGGTGTCGCGCGGCGTTCTCTCGAAGGACGCGGAGATCAACGGCATAAAATTACCGAAGGGCAGCAGCGTAGAGTTATATCCTTCAGGGAAACTTAAGAGCGTTTCGCCTTCAAAAAATATCGAGATACAAGGCGTAAAGTTCAACGCGGGGAATATTGCATCTTTCAGCGGAGACGGGAAGCTTATAGCAAACAGTTATCCCCTGCAACCGGATAAGCAGGATACTTCCAGGACTTATTAATGCTGGGATGGCGGAACTGGCAGACGCGACAGTTTGAGGGGCTGTTGGTTGCATAAACTGTGGGGGTTCAAATCCCCCTCCCAGCACCAATTTTTTACAATGGCGGTGAAGTATGGCCAGGTTCAAAATAGGATGCCATACCCTTACGTGGGGTAATTATCTTGACGGTTACCCCATAAAAGATGCTCTTTGGGAAATAAGGGAAGCCGGTTATGACGGCGTGGAGATGTATGATCAACTCTCGAGGCTCGGTTCGGCCGCGGCATTGAAAACGCAGCTTGAGGAGCAGGGTCTCGCGCTTGCCGCGCTGTCCGCGAACATACGCGTCACGGGCGATGAAAAGGAAGATCTGGCCGAGGCGAAGGGAAAGGCCTTCTTTGCAAGCCAATTCAGCGTGAAGGCGCTTATGGCCACCGGCGGGTGGACCGGAGACGGCCTTAAAAAAGAACCCAAAAGTTACAAATCCCTCTGTAAAAGACTCGATTCCCTGGCTCAATACGCCTCGAAGTTCAAAATGCAAGTCGCCTTTCATAACCACCTGGACACCATCGTTGAGGACGAGAGGGACATAGTAAATCTCCTGGAATTCTCGAGATCGCTCAAGCTTTGCATAGATACCGGCCATCTGGCCGCGGCAGGTTCCGACCCAGCCTATGTGATAGAGAAATACGCCTCATCGCTTGCGCTCGTGCACTTGAAGGACTGGGACCCGAAGATAAAGGATTTCGTCGGGCTGGGGCGCGGGATCATCGGCGAAGGCGTTAAAAATATCCTTGCAACTTTAGATAAGATTAACTATACTAACTGGATTATCGTAGAGCTCGACAGGACTTTAACTACTCCGTTTGAAAGCGCGAGATCCTCGCGCGATTTTTTAAGGGGGATGGGATATTAAACATGCAGTTTAAGGTCGGCATCTGCGGCCTTGGCAGGAGCGCCCAGGAGTTCCACATACCTTTAATGAAGAAGGCAGGGAACTTCCAGATAGTGGCGGTATGCGACACGATACCGGGGCGCAGAAGAGTCGCGGACAGGGATTACCATACTATAGCTTTCTCGGATTATAAGCACTTCCTCGATACAGATATAGACCTGGTCGTGATAGCGACCCCTTCGAGCAGCCATTTCAGGATCGCGAAGATGGTCTTGGAGGAGGGCAGGCATTGCGTTGTCGAGAAACCGATAGCGCTCACCTTGAAAGAGGTGGATTACCTCATAAGGCTCGCCCATAAGAAGAGGGCGGTGCTTTCGGTCTTCCAGAGCCGCCGGTTCGACGGCGATTTCCTCACCGTCAAGAAGATACTCGCGGAAGGCCATCTGGGCGAACCGTTTACGATCGAGTCTCGCGCGACCTCATACGGCTCTTTGAAGAATTACGGCGTGAAAGAATTCAACCCGGCTTGGCGCTATAAGAAGGCATACGGCGGCGGCATACTTTATGATTTCGGCTCGCACCTGATCGACCAGATGCTATGCCTGGTCAACGAGCCGCCGGTCTCGGTCTTCTGCGACATGAAGTCGGTCCTATGGTCGAGGGAAGTCGACGATTATTTCAAACTTTTAATAAGGTTCCGCGGCGGCATAACGGCGCATCTCGAGGCTAGCCAGGTCTCGCGGTACAACCTGCCGCGCTGGTACGCGCTCGGCACGAAAGGTGCCCTCTTAAGCGAGAACGGCGGGCACCCGATAAAAGTAAAGACCCAGATAAAGGGCGAGGAGTTCGAGCGCACCTACGAAGTAGAGACAAGCTGCTGGGAGCGGTATTACGTGAACCTTTATGACGTTTTGATGCAC
>CAISWF010000124.1 GCA_903889135.1 Candidatus Omnitrophota bacterium
GATTTTTGTAATTGCCATTAAAAAATATCCCAAAAAAGCAATAAAATCATATTGACATTTACTTAAAAAATGGTATATTTGTTTCAACTAGAAATAAAGTTTTGGTCCCCCCTATTTTTTTAAAATAGTTTGTTTCTTTAAGTAACTAACTTTTGTAAGGAGGTGAAAAGCTAAATTATTAGTTTGTTTGCCGTTTAACACCAAAATCCCATCAAAAAAGGAGAAGAAAAACGTGAAAGTCCCATTTTACGGTCATCAAAGGCAATATTTGAGCATTAAAAACGAAATCGACGCTAATATGCAGGAGGTAATCTCGAGCGGCCAATATATACAGGGCCCCATGTTAAAGAAATTCGAGGAAGAACTGTCCGCGTACACAGGGGCAAAATACGCGATCGGCGTCGGCAACGGTACTGACGCCCTCTGGCTCAGCTTCATGGCTCTTGGGTTGGGCGAAGGCGATGAGATAATTACCAACGCGAATACTTTTTTTGCCACCGCAGAAGCTATATGGATAGCCGGTTGCGCGGCGGTCCTGGTTGACTGCGATCCGAAAACCAAGTGCATTGACCCGCAGGCGATAAGAAAAGCCATCACCAAACGCACCAAAGCTATTGTGCCGGTCCACCTGTACGGCCAGTGCGCCCCGATGCGCGAGATCCGCCAGATCGCCGATGAATACGGCTTGCTCGTGATCGAGGATAATGCCCAGGCGATGGGCGCCCGCGGCGACGATTTCAGGATAGGCGAGCTCTCTGACGCGGTCACTACCAGTTTCATAATCCAGAAGAACCTGGGTACCTTCGGCGACGGCGGAGCGGTCTGGACAAAACACCAATACGTCAACGACAAGATCCGCAAGCTGCGCAACCACGGCTCCAGCAGGCGGGACATGCACAGTTTCGGTTTCAACAGCCGCCTGGATGACCTGCATGCGGGTATCCTGAGCGCTAAACTAAAACACCTAGACAAATGGAGCGACCGGAGGATCGAGATCGCGAAGAAATACGCCGAAGGCCTGAAGCACTGCGATTTCCTCGACCTGCCTTACGCCCGCCAGGGTTACCGCCACGTCTTCCATCTATATGAGATCGAAACGAAAAACCCGGCTGACCGCAACAAGCTCTTGGAGTACCTTGTAAAGAACGACGTTGATGCAAAGACCCACTACTCTATCGCTATCCACCAGCAGGAAGGTTTTCCGTGGGGCAAAGAAGCGCGCCTGAGCGGTCCGCTGGTAAATGCGGAAAAGAACGCCGCTTCCTGCATATCGCTGCCGATGTTCCCGGAGTTGACTGACGAGGAAGTCCAATACGCCATCAAGGCCGTTTGCGACTGGCCCAAGCACAAGTAGAAAGGAAACCATGAAGACTCCAGAAAAAATTTACACCGTTGCGGTCGCGGGATTGGGCAAGCGCGGTACGCACCACGCCGAGGCCGTATCCAAGAACCCGCGTTTGAAACTGGTAGGCTTGTGTGATATAGACCCTGTCCGGCTTGACGCCGCCAAGCAGAAATTCGGAGTTTCGCACGCGTCAACCGAAGTGGATAAGGTCCTGGGCGACACCAAGCCGGATATCTTTATGTTCTGCACATTGCCGCATATCCGGTTGCCGCTCATCAAGGCGGGAATAGGAGCGGGCGTCAAGCTCATCGCCTATGAAAAACCCGTCGCCACATCCATGAACGAGGGATTGGAGATGTACAAGTTGTTGCGCGAGTCGGGCGTTAAGACGGTAGTAAGCCACCAGCACCGGTACGGTGAGCACTACCAGAAGGTCAAGGAGATCATCGAATGCGGCGCGATCGGCCGTGTGCATACCGTCTACGGACACGCTACCGGCTGGATGATGCACATGATGTCTCATATGGTGGAGTACACCAGTTGGTACAATAACAACTCTGATGTTGAATGGGTCGCGGGACAAGCGGCAGGCATAGAAAAATTCACGGACGTTCATTCATCTCCGGACCACATCTGCGCGATGATCCAATATGCCAACGGCGTGCGCGGCGTCATCGAGTGCGGCGCCGGCGCTCCGGACGTGCCCGAAGTGGATGCCTGGTGGCGTAAATGCCGCATCGGCGCGCAAGGCACCGAAGGTTTTGCCGAAGTATTGACCGGCGGGGGTTGGCGCGCTGTGATGAAACACGGCGCCATGTCAGGCCCCGGCGGTATGGACTACGAACACGATATGCCGCCCTATATCCAGGATATTGTCAACTGGTTGGATGATCCTAAACAGATACACCCCTGTAACGGCGAGACTGCGATGAAGGGTTTCCAGGTAATGATGGCGGCGTGCCGTTCGGTGGTGCAGCGCGGCAAGGTCAAACTTCCGCTTGGTGAGGGTGAACCGGAGCTGGAGGCGCTCAAGCGCGTTTTATCGTAGAATCCTTTTTCTTTTCGTCGTCCGGATGGGAGTGGACCTCGAATTTTGAGAACACTTCATAAGCGCATGGGACGACAAATAGCGTCAAGACCGTGGAAAGCAGGACTCCCCCGATAACGGCGACGGCCATAGGCACCATCGTCTCCGAGCCGGAACCTTTTGAGAGAGCTTCCGGTATGGCGGCCGCGACTATCGCTATGGAGGTCATAAGGATCGGCCTTAAGCGGATCGGGCAGGCATCCAGCAGCGCTTCCTGAACTCCCATCCCCTGCCTGCGCCGTTCATTCGTGAAATCGACCAGCAGGATGGAATTTTTCTTGACGATACCCATCAGTAGGATGAGGCCGATCATACTATAAAGGTTCAGCGAGTTGTGCGTCAGGAAAAGGAACAGGAAAGCGCCTGTTATGCTGAACGGTAAAGCCAGAAGCACCGTAAGCGGATGTATAAAACTGTCGAACTGGGTGCCCAAAACCATATATGCCACAAAAATACCGAGAATAAGGGCGAATATCAGGCTCTGGAAAGATTCCTGGAAAGCCTGGGACCCTCCGGAAAACACTATACGGTAACCATCCGGCAAGACCTGCTTCGCTATTTTCGAGACTTCGTCCAGCGCTTCCTGCTGGGAGTGCCCCTGGGCCGGATTTGCGTAAATACTGACGGCGCGCTCGCGGTTCTTGCGGGTGATCGAGAACAATGAAGGCTTGACTTGCGACGTCACGACATCCGACAACGGCACGACCTCCCCGAATTCGTTGCGGACCCACATATTCTTGATATCTGACACATTTGACCGGTCCGCCTCGGCTAACCGGACGCGGACGTCATAGCGTTTGCCATGGCTTGTGAATTTACCCTGGCGGACACCTCCCACCATGGCATTGACCGTGTCGGCTATTGAAAGGACGCTTATCCCGTGCGCCGCGGCCTTTTCGCGGTCAGGATAGATCTGTAATTCCGGCATGCCGAGCTGGTAATCCGTATCGACATCGGTCATAAAGCCGGATGCCTTCATCCGCTTCATGATCTCCTGGCCGCACTCCCCGAGTTTGTCCCAATCAGACCCCCTGACGGTAAATTCAATAGGAAAACCGCGCTGAGCGGTAAATCCGGAAAGAGAAAGGTCCTGGATAACCGCGCGATCGACCCCCGGAATGGCGCTGAACGCTTTTCGGGATATCTGCATGAATTCCTGCTGGGTCTCGTGATGGCCGTTTATTAATGGACGCTTGTTCTTGTCTTTCATGGTGATATAGAGGAACCCTGTATTGACCTGGCCTCCCGTAAAACTGCCTACCGCGCTGAAATAAGTCTCTATATCTTTCCGTTCCATCAGGAACTTCTCCGCTTCCAGAAAGACACTGTTAGTCTTTTCGATTGATGAGCCGAGAGGCAAAGTTATCCTGGCGATAAAACGACCCTGGTCTTGCGATGGGACAAATTCTTTTTTCAAAAATGCCGTCAGCGCCAAAGAAATGATAAAAACGGCGGTCGCGGCGATCAATACCATCTTTGGTATCTTTAACAGGCGGGCGAGGATCGTGCGATAGCGGGCAGAAGCCCACTTCATGATCTTTTCGATGAATTTTCCCAACCTGGTCGTATGCCCTACGGTAAGGAATTGCGAACACCTCATGGGCGTTATGGTGATCGCCTCGATCAACGAAAAAAATA
>CAISWF010000125.1 GCA_903889135.1 Candidatus Omnitrophota bacterium
AGGTATGCACATAGATGGGCACGCCGGTCCGCCTATGGGCTATGGCAGCCGCCCGGAGATTCTTTAACTCATACGGCGCAGCCGGCTGACTGACGCCGATCTCCCCGATGATACCCGCCTAAATTAATGGTCCTTGTCTTGCGTCTTATTATTTTCATTTTCTTAACATGTCGTTATACGTTACGAATAGCATAAGCGCTATGAAGAATATCCACCCGACCTGCATAGCCACCTCCTGCGCTTTTTTGCTTAGCGGCCTTCCTCTTAATTTCTCGATCCCGAGGAATAGTATCAGCCCGCCATCCAGCGGCGGCACCGGCAGGATGTTGAAAACGCCGAGGATCGTGCTCACCAGAGAGGTTATCAGCAAAAGGGGTATTACGCCTATCTTGGCCGCAGCCGTCATGATCTTGAAAATGCCTACCGGTCCCGAAACATTTTCCTTGAAAGGCAGGCGGCCCGTGATCATATTCCATAGTCCGCGGAAAGTCATTACCACGAAATTGAACTGTTTCCTCGCGCCCATAACGAAGGATTCCGCCGGCCCGTATTTCAGGTAACTTCTTTCGTCTGAATTCATTATTCCGACCTGGGCTATCTTCACATCGTTTCCGAGCAGGTCCTTCGTCTTTTTTACGATAGGTTTTATCGTGAAATCCATCTTTGAACCGTTCCTGTCAACGGTGACCTTGACATCCCCTGCGGTCTTTTTGTGCATCTCTTCTATCAGGGCTTCCCAGTCGCTTACGGGTGTTCCGTCGATGGCGATGACCCTGTCACCGGTCTGTATCCCCGCTTTTTTGGCAGGATAATTATCCACCAGCCCCCCGATCTTCGTGGTTATGATCGGGTAACCCGCCATAAAGACTATGGTGATAAGGATAAGCCCCAGGAGATAATTCAACGCCGCGCCGGAGATAAGGACCTTGAACCTGTTGCCGACCGACTGCGAAGAGAACTCGCCTTTGTCTCCCTTTACGGGCTCGGAAGGGTCTTCCCCTAACATCTTTACATATCCGCCTATCGGCACTGCTGATAACCTGTATTCTATGCCGTTCTTCGTAAACGAAATAAGTTTAGGGCCCATTCCAAGCGAAAATATCTCTACCTTTATGCCCACCTTGAGGGCCATAAGGAAATGGCCGAATTCGTGGATAAATATCATCAGTGAAAAAGCGATTACGACTAAAATTATCGCAAGCATCAGATCAAGCTCCTCGCCTGTTGTCTTGCCCAGGCGTCTATTTGAAGTATCTCATCGAGCGAAGGGTCAGCCTTCGACCTATGCTTGGCTAAGACTCCCCCGATGATCTTCGGTATTTGTGTGAATTTAATTTTTTTGCCGAGGAACGCCAACACGGCTTCCTCGTTCGCTGCGTTCAACACTGCCGGCTGCGAACCGCCGTTCTTCGCGGCCTCGTACGCCATTTTAAGGCACGGGAATTTCCCAAAGTCCGGCGGCCCGAACGTGAATTTGCCGAGCTTAACGAAATCGAGCGCCGGAAGCGTCGACTTTACCCTGCGCGGATACGAGAACGCGTACATTATCGGCAGGCGCATATCCGTCTGCGACAATTGCGCCATTATAGAGCCGTCGACGAACTCGACCATCGAATGTATTATCGCCTCGGGATGTATCAGGACGTCTATTTTGTCGACTCCGACTCCGAAGAGCCATTTTGCCTCGATTATCTCGAGGCCCTTATTCATCAGCGTCGCCGAATCTACCGAGATCTTCTTGCCCATCTTCCACCGCGGGTGGTTCACGACTTCCTCGGGAGAAAGGGCTTCAAATTTTTTCGCGTCCAAGTTCTTTAACGGCCCGCCCGAGCCGGTCAGGTAGATCTTCTTCAGGTCTTCCCGGTTATGCCCGTTGAGGCACTGGAATATCGCGCTGTGCTCCGAATCGACCGGGACTATCTTCGTGCCGCGTTTCTTCGCGCGCGCCGTTATTATCCCGCCGGCCATGACAAGCGGCTCTTTATTCGCCAGCGCGATCATCCGTACCGAATCTATCGCGTATAATGTCGGCAGGAGCCCGGCCGCGCCGACTATCGAGACGAGCGTGATATCCGCGTCCTTACGCCCGGCGAGCTCGTTTATGCCTTCGTAGCCGCCCAACACCCTTATCCCGGTGCCGGATAGCGCCTTCCTTACCCCGTTGACCTTCGATTCGTTGCATATCGCTACGGCCTTTGGACGGAATTTCTTCGCCTGGCGGACAAGCAGGTCGGCGTTGGAATGCGCCGCAAGGCCGATGACGGAAAATTCTCGGGGGTGCCTTGAGACGACATCGAGCGCGTTAGTGCCGATAGAACCCGTAGAACCCAGTATGTTTATCTTTTTCATTTGAGGAATTTAAGGGCGTAAAAATATAACGTCGGCGCCGTGAACAAAATGCTGTCGATAAGGTCCAACATCCCGCCCAGCCCCGGGATGAGCACCGCCGAATCCTTGACCTGGCTGTCGCGTTTTATCAATGACTCGGTAAGGTCACCTACCTGCGCCAGCACGCCCAGGGTACAACCCAGGATGAACAAGTGGTAAAACGAGATTG
>CAISWF010000126.1 GCA_903889135.1 Candidatus Omnitrophota bacterium
AGTTACCTGGATGCGTTTATTGTTGAGGCTTCTATGCCCGCGAGTTTATCTAAGGGCCTTTTCTTTGTTGGTTTTAGAGCTTATTTCGATCAGCCCTTCATTAGAAATATCGTAAAATATATCAGGGTTATTCCCATCGATCCAGGTATGCACTTCGTTGAAGCTATGCAGGCATCTTCTTATGTTCTTAGAAATGACAAGATAGTCTGTATCTTCCCGGAGGGCCAAAGAACTATCGACGGAAATATTAAAGAATTCAAAAAAGGGGTCGGGATATTGGCAAAAGAGCTAAATATTCCGCTGGTTCCTGTGTTAATAGTAGGTTCATACGAATCCTGGCCGAGGACAAAGTCGCTTCCGAGGCCGAATCCGATCAAAATAACTTTTGGGACTCCTTTTGATTTTGAGGAACTTAAGAAAGAGGGGCTGGAATTGGGGGCCAAAGATGAATATGAGGCAATAGCCTTTGGCATAAGGGAAGAGGTTATAAAGCTCAAAGGGAGACAATAAAGATGTTGTATGTAATTCTTGGGATAACCGCCGGGTACACGGGGAGCTTCGTAAAACTAAAAATGGGAGAAGAGAATGTCACGAAAAACTAATACCGCAATAAAATATCCGGACATGGGGGCTATACCCGGAGCAAGGGGAGTAACCTTTCGCGTATGGGCGCCTAATGCCGAAAAGGTTTACGTGACGGGAGCCTTCAATGACTGGAGCAAGACTGTAACGCCTCTGGCCAGAGAAGAGAACGGTAACTGGTCGATTGACGTGTCAGAGGCAAAAATAGGGGATGAATACAGATATTTGATTCACGGTCCCAAGGGGCTCCTCTCCCGCATTGACCCTTATGCCAGAAAGGTGACCAGCTCAATCGGCAATGGAGTTATCTATGATCCTAAAGCCTTCGATTGGGGCGGTAATAATTTTCACATGGCAACGGGGAATGAGCTTGTCATTTATGAGATGCACGTCGGTACCTTTAACGTTAAAGAAGAAGGGCGGCCGGGTACGTTCGATAGTGCCATGGAAAAATTGCCCTATCTTCAAAAACTGGGTATCAATGCCGTGGAAGTAATGCCGATCGTGGAGTTTTCAGGCGACTTTTCATGGGGTTACAATCCGTCTCACCCCTTTGCTGTTGAGAGTATTTATGGAGGGCCGGACGCTTTTAAGCTTTTTGTTAAAGCGGCCCACGAGCATGGTATCGCTATCATTGTAGATGTCGTTTATAACCACTTTGGTCCAGGCGATCTTGATTTGTGGCAGTTTGACGGTTGGAGCGAAAATGATAAGGGAGGGATTTACTTTTACAATGATCATCGCTCGAAAACACCCTGGGGCGAGACGCGTCCAGATTATGGCCGGAGTGAAGTGCGCCAATATCTGCGCAATAACGCCTTGATGTGGTTAGGGGAGTACCGCGTCGACGGCTTACGTTGGGACATGACAAGCTATATCAAAAGCATTGACGGTGATGTGGGAAATCCTGCTAGTGACATTCCCGAAGGTTGGAGCTTGATGCAATGGATCAATAATGAAATTCGACAACTGTTTCCTGGCAAGATCAGCATTGGTGAAAGCATGAGGGATAACCCGTGGGTCACTAAAGATGTAGGAGCGGGTGGCGCAGGTTTCAATGCGCAATGGGACGCCGAATTCGTTCATCCTGTTCGCCAGGCCGTTATCGCCCGCGATGATATATCCCGTGATTTGGGGGCAGTTAGTAAAGCTATTGAGCATCGTTACGATTTAGATGTATTTAGAAGGGTTATTTATACCGAGTCGCACGATGAGGTCGCCAATGGTCGAGCCCGCGTGCCCGAAGAGATCTGGCCGGGAAAGGTGGACAGTTGGTTTTCCAAGAAACGCTCTACGCTGGGCGGAGCCCTTGTTCTTACTTCACCCGGGATCCCGATGATTTTTGAAGGGCAAGAGTTGCTTGAAGACCGCTGGTTCCAGGATAAAGTCCCGATCGACTGGTCCCGGGTTGAGGACGAACATGGTATTCTCGGAATGTACCGGGATCTGATCGCCCTACGGCGGAATCTGAAAGGTGTGACGCGGGGGTTGTGCGGTCAAAATATACATATCTACCATTTTGACGACGGGGCCAAGACTATCGCTTTCCATCGCTGGGACAAACAAGGCCCAGTTGATAGCGTCGTTGTAGTGGTGAATATGATGAATCAAAACCGCGATGATTATGCAATCGGTTTTCCGCGGGCCGGATTGTGGAAAATACGATTTAATAGTGATTCATATAAATACGACCCAAATTTTGCAAATCATCCCACCCCTGATGTTGAGGCTCATGAGGAAAAAATCGATGGGTTACCCTGTTCCGGAAAAATCAGTATTGGGCCATATACGGTGGTAATTTTTTCGCAGGATAAATGAGAATCCATTAAGCACACAGGCGATTCAGTGAAGGTAAGCGATTTTTTAAGTAAATAGTACGTTAAAGATAATTTGGGATAAGTAACTGGAAAGGATAGACCATGAAACCTACTGAACAATTAAAAGCAGAGCATGAAG
>CAISWF010000127.1 GCA_903889135.1 Candidatus Omnitrophota bacterium
CGCCGCTAACGCCGGAAGCAATCTGCGCAGAGGTTTAGCTAACTTTGCGACAGGTTGGGTTGAGATCACCATCGAGATGGATAAATCGATAATGGAGAGCAACCCGGTATTCGGCGTCATAGTCGGTGGCATTAAAGGGACGGTCAAGGGTATAGTCAGGACGGCCTCGGGCCTTTTTGACACCGTAACGTTCCCGATTCCTCCGTATGAAAAAACCTGGTTAAACCCGGAATTCATCGGACAGCCGACAAAATAACATCAGGTAATTACAGTTCCTATAGGACATTATAATAAATAGAGGGATGGAAGAAATTCTGTCCCTCTCTTACTATGGGAAACAATGAAGAGATCCCGTTTTACCGTTGCGTTTTATTTTTTCCTCATACCCTTGCTGGCCTTCGCGGCCGGCGGCTGTGCTACGACCGGCCAGAATTCAAACGCGCCTGAAAAGAACCTCGCCGTATCCTCGCTCCTGAGATTTGACGACATTCCCGTTCCGTCCGGTTTTTCGCAGCTGTCCAAAGAATCATTTATCTTCCAGACCGAATCCGTGCGTGCCGGGGTCCTGAGATACGAGGGGAAGGCCTCACAGGAATCCGTAATGCAGTTCTACAAACAACAGATGCCGGTTTATAATTGGCAGCCGGTGAACATTATAGAGTTCGGGTTGAAGCAGCTCAGTTTCGAAAAACCCGGACAGAGCTGCATCGTAGTAATAGAAGGGACCAGGTCTAAATCCACGGTAACTATATCTGTCGGACCAAAATCCGAGAAGCCTAAATCTCCCCTAAAGTAAACGCCCGATGGTCGCTCCCGGTTCATAGCAAGAAGGTCCTGCCAAAATATATCCCCTAAAAATGGTTGCAGATTCCGGATGATATCTCTATAATAAGATTTGATGATAACCCGGGAACAGGTTATACGCTGATATGATAACAAAACAGATAGACAGACTTATTTTTTTAACGGTTTTTTACCTTATCGCGAATTCGGTTCTCGCCGCAGGGGAGAAGCCGCTTCGCGTAGTTAAGTTCGACCTCCCGCTTCCGGTCAGTCCGGTGGCTGCCGAAGCATCGTCAACCCAACCTCCGGACAAGAATAAGGCGGAGGATCTCTCCGCAAAGAACGCGATCGACGGTAACTTGAACACGCGCTGGAGCAGCACCCCGGAAGAACCCCAATGGCTGGTCGTGGATCTCGGCGATGTTTATGACATAGATAAAGTAATAATATCGTGGGGACCGGGATACGCGTCATCATATAAGATCGAACTATCAGAAGACAGGATTAATTGGAAAGAGGCATATTCTACGGAGACCGGAAGAGGCAAAGTGGATACCATTACTTTCCCGATCGAGAAAATTGGCTACATAAAGATAGACTGCATCAAAAACGGAGGTGAGCCGGGTATTTCTATCCGGGAAGTGACGGTATACGGGAAAAAAAAGCTGGTGCTATTTTGATGGAAAAGGTGCCCGGATCTTCGGGGAATTGAAAGGAGGCTAAAATGCGGGGGATCTTTGTTTTTGTATTTGCCGTTTTCGTCGTGGGGGTCTGCCTCGGTCCGGTGTCCCGTGCCGATACGATCATCCTGAAAGACGGCCGGAAGATAGAAGGGGTCATCACCGATGAGGGAAAAGACTATTACAACGTGAAGATCAAGATCGGCATGATGAAGGTCAACAAGGATATGGTCTCGGAAATAAAAAAAATATCCGCGGAGGAGAACCTCGTCAACCTGGGTAACCAGTATATCGCTTCAAATAATTTCGATGCGGCCATCGAGCAATATAAAAAGGCCCTCCAGGTCAACGCGGATTTCCAGCCGGCGAAAGACGCGCTTGCAAAAGCGGAAAAGATAAAAGGTGAAGTTGAGGCAAAGAAAAAGAAAGAACTGGAACTGAAGGAGAAGGAAGCCGGAGAAAAGAAGGATAAGGTCAAGAACGGGTTCGGCCTTACGATCGAGCCTTCAGGCGGCAATATGATAGTGTCCGGCGTCGTCTCCGGCGGGAATGCGGAAGC
The DNA here is from genome assembly GCA_903889135.1 of Candidatus Omnitrophota bacterium. GTDB lineage: Bacteria > Omnitrophota > Gorgyraeia > Pluralincolimonadales > Pluralincolimonadaceae > Pluralincolimonas. Next base: position 2,023 of record CAISWF010000127.1, read on the forward strand.
CGTGGGATTAAAACCGAAGGACGAGATAATACAGATAAACGACATGGCCATGCAGGGGAAGTCCCCCGACGTGATAACGGATTATCTCGCGAAGAGCGAAAATACTACTTTCGCTTTCCTCTTACAGAGGGAATGCGAACTGACAAGGAAAAAGATAGACTACCAGAAACATTCTTTCGTCGGGGTAGGTATATTCCTGGATGCTGCGGGCAAGGACCTCCTCATAAACAGCGTTATAGCCGGGGAACCGGCCGACCTTGCCGGCCTGAAATCAAAAGACAAGGTCATCTCGATCGACGGAAAATCCGTATCCGGGATGTCTGTTGACGACGCGGCGGCCCTCATAAGCGGCGCCGAATCGTCCAAGCTCAAGATAGTGGTCCAGCGCTCCGTGGAGCTGGAAAGGAAATGAACGTTTAAATGCCGAATTATAAAAAATACGGCAACTTCAGCTCTGACGGGACCGAATTCATAATAACCGATCCCAATACCCCAAGGCCATGGATCAACTACCTCTCTAACGGGAAATACTGCCTCATAATATCGCAGGGCGGAGGCGGCTTCAGTTTTTACCTTGATCCCGGTGTCCACAGGCTCACGCGTTGGGCGCCTGCGGCCTACCTCTGCGACAAACCCGGAAGATTCCTTTATTTAAAAGATACCGACAGCGGAAAGTCCTGGTCCGCGACCTTCCAGCCCATAAAAAAATATGACTCCTATGAATGCCGCCACGGGCTCGGCTATACAAAAATAACATCGAGCTTTGCCGGGATCCGGACCGAGGCCGCATTCTTTGTCCCCGTGGACAAGCAGGCCGACGTCTGGCTCGTCAAGATAACTAATGAAGACAAAAAAACAAGAAGGTTAAAGGTCTTCCCGTTCGCCGAATGGCTTTTGGGCGATTGGAACGCGGAACTCCAAGTCCGCAACCTGGCCGTCCTCATGAATGAGGGGAAATTCGATAAGGACCTCAAGGCCATACTCGCGTCCAAATTCCCGTGGGGAAACACGCCGTGGCCGTATTACGGCTTCATGGGCACCAGCCTTAAGGCCGGCGGGTTCGATATAGATTATGAGAATTTCATAGGCAGGTACAGGGATTACGGGAACCCCGCCGCGGTCGAAAACGGCGGATGCACGAACTCCGAAGTCAGGGGCGGGAACATGATTGGCGCCTTCGAGTGCCCGGTCACCCTGCGGGCCGGCGGTTCGAAGGAGTTCACGGTCGTGGTAGGCATCGCGGAAAATAAACCGGCCGTAAAGAAGACCCTGGACTTCCTGCGTGATATAAATAACGCGAAACGTGAATTCGAAAAGACAAAAGACCATTGGCGTGACGCCATACTTAATAATATAGAAGTAAAGACGCCGGATAAAGATTTCGACCGCTCCGTGAATATCTGGATCAAATACCAGGTCTACATGAACAACCATTGGGGCAGGAGCGCCACATACCAGCACGAAGGATGGGGCGAGTTCGGCTACAGGAACACCTCGCAGGACGCCTGGGCAATGACTGCCATGAACGCCCCGTACGCGAGGGAGAGGATGATAAAGCTCGCCGAGCACCAGCGCAGGAACGGGCAGCCCTTGCCCGGCTGGTCGCTTGCGAAGGGTACGAACGCCGGAAGGCCGCCCTCAGATTTTCCAATCTGGCTTCCCATGCTCCTGATGCAATATGTAAAGGAGACCGGCGACAAGGTTATATTAAGGAAGATAGTAAAATTTTATGACGGGGGATCGGCAACGCTGTATGAACACGCGAAACGCGCGACCCGTTTTCTTATGGATATCGGGAAGAGCAGGCGGGGCCTGCCTCTAATGGGCACGCAGGACTGGAACGACGCCTTCGACAGGACCGGGATAGGCGGGAAAGGCGAGAGCGTCTGGCTTGGGATGGGCTTGTGCGTCGCCCTAAATAACATGAAAGAGCTTGCCTCTTATCTCGGGGATAAAAAAACAGCGGTTGAATGCGAGAGGCGTTATGCCAGGATGAAGGCGATAATCAATAAATACGCTTGGGACGGCAAATGGTATTGCTACGCATTCAACGATTACGGAGAACCTATCGGCTCCCGCAAGAATAAAGAAGACAGGTGCCAGCTTAACGCGCAGACATGGGCGATATTGGCCGGCCTGCCGGACAAAAAACAACTCGCGAGTATGCTCAAAGCCATAGACGGATATCTCGCCACGCCGTTCGGGCCGGTACTGTTCAGGCCGGCTTATACAAAATATAACGGCAGGATAGGGCGCATAACGGCTTTCGCGCCCGGGACCAAGGAAAACGCGGCTATATTCTGCCACGGCGGCGCATTCAAGACCGTAGCGGACCTGAAGATCGGCCGCGCCAAAAAAGCTTACGAAACATTTAAGCAGGTCCTTCCCTGCGGCGATAACAAGGATATAGAGGTATACAAAGCAGAACCTTACATCTATCCGGAATACGTAATAGGGCCCGGTAACCCGCGTTACGGGGAAGGGGCCTTCACGTGGCTTACCGGAAGCGCCGATTGGTTTTTCGTCGCCGCGACCGAGTGGATGCTTGGTATAATACCGGATTTTGACGGCCTCAGGATAGATCCCTGCCTGCCGCCGCAATTCAAGGATTACAGGGTAAAGCGTCGTTTCCGCGGCGCTATTTATGATATCACCGTAAAGAATCCGAGACGGCGAGCGAAGGGGACCCCGAAGATCACGGTTGACGGACGCAGTATCCCCGGCAACCTCATCCCGCCGTTCAAGGACAAAAAAACGCATCGCGTAAAAATAACAATGAAATAAAATAGGACTTGATGAAAAATACCATTGAGCTTAAGAGGGGGGAGTTTGTAGTGAACGGGAAACCGTTCTTTATCTTTTCGGGAGAGATCCATTATTTCAGGATCCCGCGCCGTGACTGGGAAGACAGGATCAAGAAGGCCAAGGACGCGGGATTGAACACTTTCAGCTCTTATATCCCCTGGATATGGCATGAGCCGAAAGAAGGGCATTTCGACTTCACGGGCAGGACCAGGCCTGAACGCGACCTCGTAGGCCTTATCGAACTGCTACAAAAACACGGTTTGTATTTTTTCTGCCGTCCCGGCCCGGTGACGCACGGCGAGATAACCGGCCACGGCCAGCCGATATGGCTCAACCAGAAATATCCTGAAATACGCTTAAAGAAAAACGACGGTTCTGTCTTCGACCCGACAATCGTTTCCCAGATGGACCCGGTCTACCTGAAGAAGGTCGAAAAATGGTACTCAAAGGTCATGCCGATCATCGCCAAGAACCAGTTCACCAAGGGCGGCAACGTCATCGCCGTCCAGCTTGACAATGAGATAAGCATGATCAACTGGCTGTCAAAGCAATTCGATTACGGGGAGACCGCGACGAAGATGTACCGCGATTACCTCAAAGAGAAATATAAGACTGTCGAAAGATTGAATAAGGAATACGGAAGCTCGAATATCTCGTTCGATGAGATAGACCAACCGGACGGCTTCGTTAAGGAATCAGAAATGATGCGGTATTGGGATTGGGCAAATTCCTGCCGCCGGTATTACGCCTTGTTCTATAAGAGACTCGCAGACATGGCAAAGAGGTCCGGAATAAACGTTCCGCTGGTCGCCAATATCGCGCACTTCTACGATTACAGTACCTGCGGAAGAGGCATCCACGGAATGATGACAACTTCGATGTTCAGGGATTTTCGTAATTATGTCCCGGATGTAGTATTCGGGGGCGCTTACCAGATGCGCAGGCTCGATTATGAAAATTTCCACGATGTGGCCATATTAAGCGAGACCGTAAAGATGATAACCAGGCCCGGCGTCCCGAGCATAGTCGTGGAACTTCAATCCGGAATAATGAACGACAGGCCGAAACTTTATCCTTCTGATGTGGACCTTAATCTCAAGACCTCGACCGCCCACGGCTTGAACGGCATAAATTGCTACATGTTCTGCGGCGGCACAAGCCCGAAAGAACTGGCGCAGAGAAGCACCTATCATGAATGGCAGGCCCCGATATCGGCTGAAGGACACGAAAGACTTCACCTGCAGCCTATAAAGGATTTCGGTGAATTCCTCAAAAAAAATAACAGCAGTCTAGCCGCCACCAAAAAAGTCCACGACCTCTCTGTCGGAGTCTACATGCCGTACTACATGACCGAATATTTCCGCGGCCCGCTTGCCGACAATATCGCGTCGGTCAGGGACGGGTTGTTCTTTGACGGCATAGGAAGGTTGTTGTTGCTGGCGGGATTCAATTTTAACATGCTGGACCTCGAAAGGACTTCCCAATCGGAACTCGACAAGACGAAGTATCTTTGCGTATTCGGGCTGGACTTTATGGAGAAGGCCGTACAGCTGAAACTCGCCGCTTACGTTAAGCAGGGCGGCAAACTGCTTTTATGCTATCAGGTCCCGGATAAGGACTTGTCCTTCAAAAAAGAGACGGCGCTTATGAGATCCTTCGGGATAGAAAAAATAGAAAAATCCTGCGAGAACCTGATAGTCCTTGCCGGAGGCAAGGACTGCCTGACCGCGGGCGAGACCAGCACTTTCAGGATCAAGGGCGCGAAGGTCATCGCGAGGACCCTGGGAACGGGCAAACCCTGCATCGTCAAAAAAAGATCGGGTAAGGGGGAAGTGATAATAGCCGGCGCCGGGATACCGCATGCGTTCGATTACCACATAGATATCGTCAAGAGGTTATGCGCGGAACTGGGACTTAATCCGCCCTCCGGTGCGCTTGCGCCGGATATACTCACCGTAAAGAGGGCGTCGGAAAAAGAGGAGTATACGTTCGCCTTTAATTACCATGACCTGCCCAAGGTCATTGAAATAAACGGACTGCGCGCGGCCCTCAAAAACAGGAGCGCCTTGATCATAAAAAGTGAAAAATAAGCCTAATAGACTGCATCCGGACAGCTTTAAACCCCCCAGGCCCCCGGTCGGCAGCTCATTAAAAAATACCCAAAAAACAGCAAAAAATGCTTGACAAACCCGCCCTGTTATGTTAATTTAAGCACAAAGTTAGGCTCTACCATCATGGATGGTTTCAAGCATGGCGAGAGAGGAGGGATGAACTTAAAACGCCGGAAGCTATCAAAATCATGATGATAAGCATATAAATGGAAAATACGTGGGTTTGTTCTTTAAACCCGTTTCGTAATATAACTTAACCAAGGAGATCCAAAATGAAGTTAATGAGAGTTCTCTTCGTAGCTGCGATGGTAGTCGCGATAGCGGCTCCTACGTTCGCTGCGGTACAGAACATAAAGGTTAGCGGTTCCATCGAGGAACAGGCTATCTACATGAGCAACTTTGACCTGAGGAGCAAATCCGAAGAAAGCACGAACCTCCGCTTCCCGACGGGGCCCGGTAGGGTCGCTCCTGGTAACATCGGTTCAGGCGCTTCGATAAACGAAGACCAGGAAAGCTTCATACTCCAGACCGTAAAGGTTGGGGTAGATTCTGACCTGACAGACAATGTTTCAGCTTCGGTTGTTATAGACAACCAGGGCAAATGGGGCCAGGTTGGCGCTTTCAATAATGTAAACGTCAACAAAGCCTATGTCACCCTGAAAGAGTTCTTCTATCAGCCGTTGACATTGAAGATCGGACGTCAGGACATAAAGATCGGTAACGGCTTCGTAGTCGGACCCGGTATCTACAGAGATCCGAATGGTACATTCGGCTTCCCTCGCGCAGACGCCGTTCCTGACAGGGCAAACCTCGCTATCGGAAACCAGGCTTATATTCCGGGTGGCCCGAATGGTTTGCAGTTCAGCGATGCCACATACTATGATGCCATACGCGCGACCTTAGACCTTGATCCATGGACGGTCGATGCGCTTTATTCGAAGATCGCAGCTACCGGCACCATGGCTTCTGATCAAGAATTAGCCGGCATCAACATAGGCTACAAGTTCGATCAGTACAATGCTAAAGCGGAAGCTTATTACTTCTACAAGAACGATCCGCGGTTCAACTCGGACTTGGGCTTGGTCGATCCGGTTGATATCAACTTCGGGAACGCCAACTCTGATTTAACCGTCCCCGGCGTCGGATCTAGGGTATACGAAAGATCACAGACGGATGTGTTCGGCATGAGAGGCGATATAGTTCCGGTTGAGAACCTCACGCTTTCCGGTGAAGGCGCGGTTCAGTGGGGCAGCCTTTTTGACGACAGGGGCCCCTGGAACCTTAGCACCAATGGTAGCCAGCTTCACAGGAACAGGTTAGCGTGGGCGATAGACGCTTACGGTAACTACATCTGGAAAGATGTTGCCTACAAACCTAATTTTGGTTTAGGCGTTGAGTATCTTTCCGGCCAGAGCAATGGAAACAGCGGCACATGGAACGCGTGGGATCCGATGTTCAGAGGTAACTCACTCTCCATGATACGCGGTTACATGGCTGGACAGCAGGCATCTTATAACGGCGTTGGTGGAAACATCTACCAGACGTTAGATCCGAACGACCCGTCCGGCTCGACAGACGCGATAACCGTCTATCTCGATGGCGGGTTGAAACCGATGGATGATCTCGCACTCAAGGCGAGGTGGTTACACTTCTGGACAGCCGAGGCCGGCAGCATAGGCATGACCGGTGGCAATGGCAGAAGCAGGAACCTCGGTGATGAGGTCGATACGACCATCGTGTATGATTACACCGAAGATGTCCAGTTCGATTTGACTGGCGGCGTATTCGTACCCGAGACGTTCTACAAGAACAACTCTGACACAAACACCATTAGCACGACCCCAGCTGTGATCGTGACTACCGGTGTGAAAGTAACCTTCTAACATCAGTTAGATGGAAAACCCCCTGGGGCGAAAACCCCAGGGGGTTTTTTTATCCGCGAAGCGGATAACCCCAACAAGCGCGCTTGTTGGGGTATAATATCTAATAAAGGGATACCATGTCCGAACAACATCTATATGTAGCTTTTGTCTGGCACATGCACCAGCCGTTCTATAAGAACCTCGTAACAGGGGAGACGGTGATGCCGTGGGTGCGCCTCCATGCCGTCAAAGATTACCTGGACATGGTAAAGATACTGCAGGATTTCCCGGATATCCACCAGACTTTCAATCTCGTCCCGTCACTTATCGAGCAGTTGGAAAATGCGCTCGACCCGGATTCAAAAAAAGACAGGTCCTATGAACTCACCCTAAAGAAGCCCGCGGACCTCACTGAGCAGGAGAAGCTTTTTATACTGCGTAATTTCTTTATGGCAAATTGGGATATGATGATAAAGCCCTTCCCGAGGTTTTACGACCTTCTCGTAAAAAGGGGCAGGCATTTTTCTCCGGAAGAGGCGTCATTCGCGGCCAAGCGATTCACCTCGCAGGATTTCACCGACCTGCAGCTGCTTTTTAACCTGGCGTGGATAGACCCGTCCTTCAGGGAAAAGGATGTAAGGCTTAAAGAGTTATGCAAAAAAGGAAAATATTTCTCCGAAGAAGACAAGAAACTGGTCATGGAAAAGCAGTTAGAGATCATGCGGGAGATAATACCCACATACAAGGACATGCAGGAGAGCGGCAACATAGAGGTGTCCGTTTCTCCGTTCTTCCATCCGATACTGCCTTTGCTGTGCGATTCCGATATCGCAAAGGCATCGTGTCCGGGGATCATGTTGCCCAAGATATATTTCCGGCATCCTGAAGACGCCAAAGCCCAGATAGAAATGGCGGTCAACCTCTATACCGAGAAGTTCGGGAGGCCGCCGCGCGGAATGTGGCCTTCTGAGGGCTCGGTAAGCGAACAGGCCGCCGACCTTATAATAGAGGCAGGGATTAAATGGATAGCCACGGATGAAGAGATACTCTTCAGGTCGATCGAGAGGCAGAAGACGCAGGAAACCCTTTACAGGCCTTATGCGCTTGAAAGAAAGCAGGGCGGATTATCCCTGATATTCAGGGACAGGACCCTGTCGGATTCGATCGGTTTTATATACCAGGGCTGGAGCGCGGAAAACGCGGGAGGCGACCTTATAAAACGGCTGCATTCGATCAAGGAAAAACTCCCAAAGACAAAAACCCCGTATCTTGTCTCAATAATCCTGGACGGGGAGAACGCGTGGGAATTTTATCCTAATGACGGCAGGGATTTCCTTACTGATTTTTACAGCCGCGCCGCGAACGATCCCGCCCTAAAATTTGTGACGATCTCGGAATACCTGGACCAGTTCCCGCCGCAGGAGAAGCTTTCCAGGCTCCACCCTGGCTCGTGGATAAACGCGAACTTCTGCATATGGATAGGGCATGAGGAGAAGAATAAAGCGTGGGAATACCTGTCCGAAACGAGGAGGGTCCTCAAAGACTACGAAAAACAGGAATCCGACCCCGTGATCCTCCGCAAGGCCTGGAAAGAGATATACATAGCCGAAGGCAGCGACTGGAACTGGTGGTACGGCGACGACAACTCCTCGGCTAACGATGAAGAATTTGACCGCCTTTTCAGGTCGCATCTCTCGAATGTCTACACGCTTATAGGCAAGAAACCGCCCGAATATTTATCCATGCCCATAAAGGTAAAGAAGGCAAAGATCATAAGGGAACCTTACGGCTTCATAAGACCCGTGATAGACGGAAAAGACACAAACTACTTCGAATGGCTAAACGCGGGCCTGATAGACACCAGCAAGCGCGGCGGCACTATGCACCAGTCAGAGACCATGATAAAACAGCTCTATTTCGGTTTCGATGCCGAGACCCTTTATTTACGGTTTGATATTTCACGGAACCAGGAGAACGAACAAAAAGAGGAACTCAACCTTGACCTCTTGTTCCTGGAAAAGGGGATTAAGATATCCGTGCCGCTTTCGCGAAACAGCAATGACCGGCAATATACCATATTGGAAAAGACGAAAGATGAGGCATGGGCGGAGGTAAGAAAAGACGGCGCCGCGGCATATGATAAAATACTGGAAGTGGGCATAAAGTTCAAAGATATCAAGGTAGAGGGGGGAGAGGTGTTAAAGTTGACGGCTACGGTAGAGTCCGCCGAGGCCGTGATAGAACGCTGCCCGGAATACGGAGCGATAGAAATAACGCTTCCGGGACCGGATTACGCATCCCGGACCTGGTCGGTATAGGCGCGCAATCCATTGACAGGCAATGAAATAACGTATATACTTTTAATCAAATGAACATCATGATCATTTCGGTTTTTGCCGCGATCGTCTTTTTCTTGGTTTATATCCTCACGTCCAGAGAAGAGAGAATAATAAGCGAGAAATTCGCCACGCGCGGGAAAGTCGAGGAATATTGCGCCGGTGAAAAAAACAGGAGGAGATGCGAGCGCTTCGATACCGAACTCGACCTTAAATACAACCTGATCCCTTCCGTGAAATCCGATTTTTCTACCAGCACAAAAAACATAAGTAAGTCGGGTATTTCCATACTCGTATATGAATTACTGCCGAA
>CAISWF010000128.1 GCA_903889135.1 Candidatus Omnitrophota bacterium
GGCGGTGGACCAGAAGCTTCAGGGATTGCACCTGATCAGCTACCTGGGCGGCGCGGTCTCGCTGATGGCGGCCACGTTCATCGTCTTTTCGACGCGGTCGATGGGGGTGAGCGAGCGCACGCGCGTGCTGGCGATGCTCCGGTCGATCGGGACGATCATGGATTGCAGGGAAGCTTTCTGGAACCAGGGGGATGCGGCGAAGCGGAGTTGTTTGATCTCCGGGTCGTACAGCAGATCCATGCTTACTATCTCGAACCCGCTTTCTGCTATCATCAGTCTGGCCGTTTTAAGAGTAAAATGCCTGAGATGCTCATTATCCATGATGCCACCCTCGGGATTATAATCAAAATTCCCTAACAACAGGTTGAATCTGACGGTAAAATACGCCACATTCGGTATTGAGATCAAGACATAGCCGCCTTTACCAAGGAGTTTCGATACGGCGGCCAGTACCCTCTGCGGATTTACCAGGTGCTCTAATACATCTCCGAATATGACCACATCATAGGATGGCTTTAAGGCCGAAAGGATCTCCTCCTCTTCAATGTTTCCTACAATAATTTCTTCACAATATGTCTCGGCAAGTTTTGCCATATTTTTATCAATTTCTATGCCGGTTACTCTGCAGCCGTTCCTTTGAAGATATTTTGACATCCGTCCGTTTGTGCAACCGACCTCTAGAACCTTCTTTCCGCTGCCTGTGAGATTTATCAGCTTAACATGCGTAGTTTCTGGATCATCGATGTCAATCTCGGAGCAATATTTACTCATTCGTTCCTCTCAAATTTAAAAGCCAAAATCCATATCGCTGGATCTTGGCTTATTTGAATTCACCGAATCGACCTCCTTGAAAAGCTACAGATGCCGGTGAATATACTCAGGAATATGATATTCTATGCCGGTAAGGACATACCCCATTATATTCGCGCCGACACTCTTCAGTATGCTTTCCGCGCGGGCAACCACTTCCCTGCGCGTCTTCCCGGCCCTTACCACTATTATAACGCCGTCGACTATTTTGCTTAAGATCCTAGGATCGGCATACGGGATGATCGCCGGCGTGTCCAGGACGATCGCTTCAAACTGCGGCCTAAGCTCCGCCAGGATGGCCTTCATTTTGTCGGAAGCCAATAATTCGTTCGGGTTTGCGGATATTTGCCCCGCCGGAAGCACTATCAGGTTCGCGATGTCTGTTTTTAGCAGTGCGTCTTCTAATTTCAAATTTCCCTGCAGGACGTCTGCCAGCCCCCTGTCGCTTCTTATCCCCAGCAAAGAATCGACAGCGGGTTTACGCATGTTACAGTCGATAAGCAGGACCGGCCTGCCGAAATCCTGCGCCATAACCACCCCGAGGTTAACAGCAGAAACAGATTTGCCTTCACCGTTAGTGGAGCTGGTTATAGCCATTACCTTTATATTACAGGTCTTCTCCGATGAGCATGCGTGCATCCTCAGTACGCGGAACTGCTCTGTTGTGTGGCCGCTAGGTTGATGATATGCAACTATATTTTTACTTATTCCCGTCGAGAGCATTTGGCCGCCCGTTCTTTCGGAGGCCTCACGCGCCGGCGCCTCTTGAGGCACGAATGCCTCTTGAGGAGTTTGCTGTTTTTCCTTCTCCGGCTCCGGGGTTTCCGGCGGCGGGGTGATTATCGGTGTTTTGTCCTTTTGGAAAGCTTCGCCTTTTTCTTCGGCCGCTTTTTTAAGGGCATCACTCAGTTTTTTAAAACCGTTACCGTTATCTGCCATATTGTTTTGCCTCGGGAGTCTTTTCTTTGTTAGCCATTTCTATAACTTTATTCTTTACTTCTTCCTGCCTCATATTTGAATACGTCGCTGCGACAGCAAAAAACACGACATATAATATTACCGTTATTACCGCGATCGCGCGGTGCCGGGCCTTCCGGGCCAAAACTTCGTTACGATCAACAATAGCGGCCACCCCTCCCAATATTTCGAATTTCAAGAATATCCTCGCATCCTCTATTCCCCTGAATGAATGGTCCGCGAATTCGGCCATGAATACACAGCCGAAGCCTGAAAGGACGCCCAATACGAACGCGACTACCCCTATTAACAGTATTTCCGGCTTGGAAGGCTTAAGCGGCAGCCTGGCATCGTCCAGGATCGTATATTTAGTGCCTTTCTCCTCGGCCTCCGCTGTCGCGAGCTTATTCTCTTCTACTTTAAGTATTAACATCTTATATATATTTTCATTTAC
>CAISWF010000129.1 GCA_903889135.1 Candidatus Omnitrophota bacterium
CTTAAAAAGGATGACGTCGTCGAGACGAAATTGGGAGCAGGAAAATTTAAGAGCAGGGTTGAGGAGATAGAATAGATCGCTTAGGAGGAATTATGGCGGAGATGAAAGAGATGGCGGATGTCATCTTAAGGCAGGCGGAAGAGATAAATTTAGTGATGCCGAAGCTCAAGCAATTGAAACACGCCCAGGTCATGGAGCATTGCATCGAGATAAACCGCCTCGAGAACGAGGGCGACAGGATACAGAGGGAAGCCGTAGCGAAATTATTCGACGAAAAGGCCGACGCGCTTGAAGTCATCAAGTGGAGGGATATCTATGAATATCTCGAGACGGCGACCGATAAATGCGAAGACATAGCCGTGATCATAGAGGGTATAGTCCTTAAGCATGCATGATGGCCTCCTGCTTATAATACCGGTCATCGCTTTTGCGCTGATCTTTGATTTTTTGAACGGTTTCCACGATTCCGCGAATTCGATTGCAACAGTTGTCTCGACGAGAGTCCTCTCCCCGCGTTTCGCGGTCATGTGGGCGGCGTTCTTTAATTTCATCGCGTTCCTTTTCTTCGGCCTTCATGTCGCGAATACAATAGGTAAAGGCATCATTGATATTGCCATCATCGACAAGACGATCATTTTCGGGACACTCGTGGGCGCCTGTGGCTGGAATATCATCACATGGTTATTCGGGCTCCCGACAAGTTCTTCGCACGCGCTTATCGGAGGCCTGGTCGGCTCGGCATTGGTAAAAGCCGGCACCGGCGCGCTTGTATGGAACGGGATAATCAAGACGGTGGTTTTTATTTTCGTTTCGCCGATACTCGGTTTTTTCCTGGGCCTGGCCTTCGGCGTGGCGGTATACTGGCTCTTCAGCAAGAGTTCCCCGACAAGGGTCGACCACGTTTTCAGGAAAGGTCAGCTTGTATCGGCGGCGCTCTACAGTTTGGGCCACGGCGGCAACGACGCGCAGAAGACGATGGGCATTATCGCTAGCCTTCTTTTCAGCGCGGGTTACCTGGGGCCAAAATTCCATATCCCTCTTTGGATCGTGTTGACGTGCCATGCGGCTATCGCCCTCGGCACGATGTTCGGCGGATGGCGCATCGTAAAGACGATGGGCCAGAAGGTCTCAAAGCTTAAGCCGGTAGACGGTTTTTGCGCCGAGTCAGGCGCGGCGGCAACGTTATTTATGTCATCGGCGTTCGGCATCCCGGTGAGCACCACGCACACCATTACCGGTGCCATAATGGGCGTCGGTTCGCTCAAAAGGTTGAGCGCGGTCAAATGGGGCGTCGCGGGGCAGATCATATGGGCGTGGATATTGACCATACCGTGTTCGGCGGCGATATCGGCATCGACTTATTTTTTGATACGTTTTGTCAGAGCCCGCTTTTAATTGACATAGGTGTACTTTTTTGATAACATTAAAAAAGGAGTTGCATCAGTGCGGCGGCCTTTCTATTTAGCGGTTTTAGCCCTCATTTTGATTTCGTTTTTCAATTCGGCAAATCCGGAAGATAAGGCCATAAACGCTTCGCCCTCGCCGGTGACATCGTCGACTGCAGCAGCGATAGAAACGCCGGCGCCGCCAACGGAAACACCGGCGGCAGCACAGCCGGAGATTCCCGTTGGGGTACCCCCGATACAGGCGAAACCCGAAGAAGAAGCGATGAAAGTCCTTATCGATGATCTTCTTCCCGCCGGGGCCGTGACCCAGGGGACATGGGAATGGGATACCGCGGTAAAATACAGCGGCGAAAAGTCCCACACGCAGCCGGCGGAAAAAGGTTTGGCCGAGCATTCTTACAGGGCCGCTTCGGTCGATGTTCCGGAGAGCTGTTTATTGGAACAATATGTATATCTCGATCCTAAGGCTGTCCCGGCCGGGATAATGTTGACGTTCAGGTTCGAGGCAGACGGCAAGGAAGGCGAGATCGGCGTCTACCGGGAAGGAGAGGAAGAAGTATTCGTCTTCAACGAGGACGAGCCCGTTATATATGACGGCACGTTGCCGGAACCGGGAAAATGGGAAAAGTGGACGATCGATCCCGACGACCTCGACCTCACCGGCGCCAAGATAACAGGTATTTCATTTGCGGTTTACGGCGGGAAGGCGAACTGGGACCTTACGCGTTTTGTTCCGTCGAAAAAATTAAAACAGAATTCGGCGCTTGAAAAGGGGCCTAATAACTAAAGGAGATAGGGCATGTCGAAAAGAACCGTGGTGGTCTTAGTGGTCGTAATATCAATATTTCTGTTGTCCAGCATAGTCCTGGCAATGGGCAGAAAAGTAAAACCCGCAGAACAGCAGCCCGCGTCCTTGGGCACATCGCAACCAGAAGTCGAATTAGTGAAACCCGAACAGCTAGAAACCAATCCTCCGATAACCGAAGAGATGAAAGATAAGAAACCCCAGGAGACGGGCGTCCAATTGGTCGGTGATGAAACGACCAAGAACAGGCAGATACAGACCGCCCTTAAGAACGCCGGCTACGATCCGGGGACTATCGACGGAAAGTTAGGCGCCAAATCCAGGAAGGCGATAAAGGATTTCCAGACCGCTAACGGACTTAAGGCCGACGGCAAAGTCGGGGCGAAGACATGGGCAAAATTGAGCACGTATGTTTTACAGCCCGCCGCTAACGCTGCTGCGGCCCCGGCTACAAATTTCGATAAGAGTACCCAGAAAAAAGGAGGCAAATAATGTTTAAGATATCAAGGTTAAGCGTCACCGCAATATTATTGGCCGCGGTCTTTGCGGTCTCCGGTTGCGCGGTAGGGTTCTACAAGCGCAGCCCTAACGACATAAAGAAGATAGAAGACCTCAAGGGCGAGGTCGAGCGCCTCATGTTATTGAGGAACCAGGAGAACAAGGAGCTTGAGGCGGCCAGGGCTGAACTCGAGAAGAAATTACAGGGCGAGCAGGGCGTCAGCGTAGAGATGAGCGAGCGCGGCCTCGTCGTGACTTTCCTCGCAGAAGTGCTCTTCGATTCCGGCAAGGCGAAGGTAAAGATCGGAGCGCATGATGTTTTGGATAAAGTCGCGAAGGTAATTGCCGAGAAAGCCTCGGACAGGAACATCGCGGTAGAGGGCCACACCGATAACGAGCCGATAAAGAAATCCGGCTGGAAATCGAACTGGGAACTCTCTACGGCAAGGGCCACGTCGGTCCTGCATTATCTAGAGGACAGGAGCATAGAACCCAAGAAATTGCAAGCCACCGGTTACGGCGAATACCGCCCAGTGGCCTCCAACGATACGCTCGAGGGCAGACAGAAGAACAGAAGAGTGGAGATCATAATCCTGCCTAAGATGTCGAAAGCGGAATCCGAATTCCTCAAGGAGCACGAGAAGGAGTCGGAATACACTAAATAGGACGGCTTTAAATAGCGGAAGCGAAAAAACGTCGTCCTCATCATCTGGGGACGACGTTTGATTATCGGGAGGAGGCGGATCTCATGAAGAAAAAGACCAAAGTCGCGAAGAAGATCGTTAGAAAAGCGGTAAAGGCCGTGAAAAAAAAGGCCGGCGCCGTTGCCAAGCGCGTGTTAAAGAAGGCAAAACCCATCGTGAGAAAGGCTAAAAAGTCGCGGGCCGTCAGGAAGGCAGCGGCGGTCATGGCCCCGAGGGTCGAAGAATCCAAATATTATCCGCGCCCTACCCCATATCTGCCTCCGCGGCAATGGGAACACGAGGAGCTGCCGTTAAAATACGGCGATACCCGTATCGTCGTGATGGTGAGGGATCCCCATTGGATATTCGCTTATTGGGAAGTCAGCGACGAAAGGCGGATGCAGGTCGAGCGCGAGGCAAGCGCCTCATGGAACGACCTCAGGAAGGTCCTGCGCGTCTACGACGTCACCGGCAAGGATTTCAACGGTTCTAACGCCAACAGGTTTTTCGATATAGACATAAATTCGGACGCGATCAACTGGTACATCAACGTCGGCGAAGCGGACAGGTCCTGGTGCGTGGACCTGGGCGCCATCACGTCGAGCGGAAAGTTCATACTAATCGCCCGTTCGAATATCGTCTCCACGCCGCGCGACAGCGCCTCGGACGTCATCGACGAGGAGTGGATGTCGGTCGAGGAGCAGTTCCTGAAACTCTACGGCCTCTGGGGCGGGTTCGCCGGCGCCTCGCCGGGCAAAGCCCAGATAAAAAAAATAATGAAAGAACGCATCCAGCGGGCGCTCGCCTCAGGCGGGATCAGCTCGTTCGTCCGTCCCGAGAAATTCCGCGGCTTCTGGATGGTCGTCAATACCGAGCTGATAGTATACGGCGCGACCGAGCCGGACGCGACGGTCACGGTCCAGGGCAGGCCCATAAAGCTCAACCGCGACGGGTCGTTCAGCCTGCGTTTTGCGCTTCCCGACGGGGACCAGGTGATACCGGTAAAGGGTGTCTCAGCCGACAAAGTAGAGGAGCGAACGATAACGCCCATAGTCAAGAAATACACAAAATAAATGGAAAAAGGCTACCTCTGCATAGTCCTGCACAGCCATCTGCCCTATGTCCGGCATCCGGAATATGAGAGCTTCCTCGAGGAGGACTGGCTTTACGAGGCGATAACCGAGACCTACATACCGCTGATCAACGTCTATGACGGGCTGGTCAAAGACGGCGTGGATTTCCGCATAACGATGTCGATCACGCCTACGCTCTGCTCGATGCTCGCCGATCCGCTCCTGCAGGACAGGTACCTGAAACACATAGAATCACTCATCGAACTCTCCAATAAAGAAATTGAACGTACGAGATGGGAGCCCGCCTTTAACAGGCTTGCCCTGATGTACCAGGCAAAATTTATCGAGACCCGCCGGATATTCGCCGACAAGTACCATAAGAATATCCTGTCCGCGTTCAAAGAATTCCAGGATATGGGCAAACTGGAGATCATAACCTGCAATGCCACGCACGGCTTCCTGCCGCTTATGGAGGTGAACCCGAAATCGGTGCAGGCGCAGGTCCAGATCGGAGCCAATAATTATGAAAGATTTTTCGGGAGGCGCCCGAGAGGGACATGGCTCGCCGAATGCGGTTATTATCCCGGCGTCGACCGGTACGTGAAGGAGGCGGGGATGGGGTATTTCTTCGTCGATACGCACGCGATACTCCACGCCAGTCCGCGCCCGAAATACGGCGTCTACGCGCCGATATACTGCAGGTCCGGCGTCGCGGCTTTCGGCAGGGATTTCGAGTCGTCAAAACAGGTCTGGAGCTCCGTCGAGGGCTATCCCGGAGATTTTAATTATCGCGACTTCTACCGCGATATCGGTTTTGATCTCGACTTCGACTATATTAAGCCGTATATCCAGAAAGACGGCATCCGGGTAAACACCGGCATAAAATATTACAGGATAACCGGCAAGACCGACCAGAAGGAACCCTACAACCCCGACTGGGCGCGCGATTCCGCCGGCGCGCACGCAGCGAATTTCATGTTAAACAGGGAGAAGCAAGCGGAGTACCTCTTCGACGTGATGGGGAAGAAGCCGGTGATCGTGGCTCCCTATGACGCGGAGCTTTACGGCCACTGGTGGTACGAGGGGCCGATGTTCCTGGATTTCCTTTTCAGGAAACTGCATTACGACCAGAAGACAGTGAAACCGATAACGCCTTCGGAATATCTCGAGCAGAACCCCCGCAACCAGGTCTCGACCCCTTCGATGTCTAGCTGGGGTTACAAAGGGTACGCCGAGCACTGGCTCGACGGCTCCAATGATTGGGTATACAGGCACTTGCACAAGGCTTCCGACCGCATGACCGAACTGGCGAACAGCTATCCGGCCGCGGCGGGGCTGCAGCGCCGCGCCCTCAACCAGGCGTTGCGCGAACTCCTGCTCGCGCAGTCGAGCGACTGGGCCTTCATAATGAAGACCGGCACCGTCGTCCAGTACGCGGTGAAGAGGACGAAAGACCATATTTTGAGATTTACCCGGCTCTATGATGATATTAAGGCGGACCGCATCGATGAGGCGTGGCTCGCCGATATCGAATGGAAGGATAATATCTTTCCGGAGATAGACTATAAAGTCCATACCTAAAAATGCCCGATAAAGAAGTTCTTCCTTTGCATATCGCCGTCATAATGGACGGCAACGGCAGGTGGGCAAAGAAGCGCGGCTTGCCGCGCGTGATGGGCCACCGCGCCGGGATGAAGGCCGTCAAGGAGATCACCAAGTCATGCCGCGATCTGGGCATAAAATACCTGACGCTCTACGCGTTCTCCTCGGAAAACTGGAAACGCCCGAAAGCGGAGGTCGATGCCCTGATGCGTTTCCTCGAGGAATATATAGACAAGGAATTGCGGTCCTTCATCAAGAATGGAATAAGGCTTAATTTTATCGGCAGGATGGGCGCCTTGCCGGATTTCGTGCGCCCCAAATTAAAGAAGGCGATGGAGGCGACGGCTGACTGCGGAAATATGACGCTCAACGTCGCGCTCAATTACAGCGGCAGGGACGAGATCGTGGACGCGGCCAAGAAATTCGCCTCGCAAGTGAAAGCCGGGAAACTCGGCGCGGACGATCTCGATGAAGGATCTTTTTCCGGATTTCTTTACACCGCGGGCCAGCCGGATCCGGACCTGCTGATCCGCACCTCGGGCGAGATGAGGATATCGAATTTCCTTTTGTGGCAGATATCTTATGCCGAATTATACGTGACGCCGAAACTCTGGCCTGATTTCAGGAGGGGCGACCTCATAGACGCCATAAATGAATACCGGAAACGCGAAAGAAGGTTCGGGGCATGACGGGACAAGCGGATAACAACCACAATAACCTCATACCGAGGCTTATAAGCTCGGTCCTCATAATATTATTCGTGCTGTTTACCGTCCTCGTCTGGCCGAACTGGTTCTTCTGCCTGGTCCTGACGGCGATGATAGCTATGGCGCTCAACGAGTTCTATACGCTCGTAGAGAAAAAAGGGATACCCATATTCAAGATAAGCGGCATCTCGATAGCGATCCTTGTCCCAACGTCCATATACTTTGCCTTCGAGCCCACGAAAGGGTGGGAGCTGCTTTTCATCATCGCCGTAGTCCTCATCATATTCATTTTGCAGTTCACCCGCCGGGAAAGCGACCAGGCGATAGTCGGTGTCTCGACGATGATATTCGGGATACTTTATATCAGCTGGACGTTCAGCTTCCTGATGAAGCTGAAACTTATAGAGCATGACGGCCTGCCGGACGGGAGCCTGCTGGTCGCGTTCCTGCTCCTGGTCACGAAGATCGGCGACATAGGCGCTTATTTCATAGGGACGTATTTCGGCAAGCACAGCCTGATACCGAGGATAAGTCCGAAGAAATCCGTCGAGGGCGCGGTCGGTGGTTTCATATTCAGCGTCGCCGCGGCATTGATAAGCAAGTCATTCCTGCCGTCAATCTCGTTTTACCACTTGCTCATCCTGGGTTGTACCCTGGGCGTGCTGGCGCAGGTAGGTGACCTTACCGAGTCATTGATAAAACGCGACAGCCAGGTCAAGGATTCGGCGGTGCTCATCCCGGGGCTGGGCGGGATGCTGGACCTTATCGACAGCATTTTGTTCACGGCGCCGACGTTGTATTTTTACGCCCTTAAATTCCTCAAATGAAAAAGATAAACATACTGGGTTCAACGGGTTCTATCGGCACTAACGCGCTCGATGTCGTCTCAAGGCACCCCCGGGAATTTTCCGTCATCGGCCTTGCGGCGCATTCCAACGCCGACCTGCTTGTCCGCCAGGCGAAGAAATTCCGCCCAAAGGCCGTAGCGATATGCAACGAATCAAAGGTTAACGGGGTAAGGAAGGCGCTATCCGGCACCGGGATAAGGGTATTGGGCGGATACGAAGGCATAAACGAGCTCGCCGGGCGTAAG
>CAISWF010000130.1 GCA_903889135.1 Candidatus Omnitrophota bacterium
ATGGTCGTAATAGAGGCGGAGCACCTGTGCATGTCGATGAGTGGCTTGAATAATCCGGGGATATCGACCGTCACAAGCGCGGTACGCGGCATATTCCGCTCGAACGAGAAGACGCGCTCTGAGGCGCTCTCCCTGATGAAATCATGATTATTTATTATCAAGCCCGGCAAAAATATAGTATAATATACACCAAATATGAATAACTCAGTCTTCCTGGTCTTCCAGAACAAGGTCTTTTTGGCCACGCTCTTCGGCTGGGTGACCGCCCAAACCATCAAGATAGTCATAAACAGCGTAAAAGAGAGGAAATTTAACTTCCGCTGGGTGGTCAGCACCGGCGGGATGCCCAGTGCCCACTCCTCCGGCGTAATGGCTCTTGCGACCGCCGTCGGTATCCAACAGGGATTCGGTTCCGCCATCTTTATAGTGACATTCGTATTCGCGGTCGTCATCGCTTTCGACGCGCAGGGCGTGAGGCGGTCTACAGGCCAGCAGGCCGAGATACTGAACAAAATAATGGATGATATCTACTGGCGCCGGAAGATACAGGAAGACAGGCTTAAGGAGCTGATCGGGCATACGCCTTTTGAAGTATTCGTAGGTTCGTTGATCGGGATAGCAGTAGCCGTACTTGTAATGAGATAGAAAGGGAGATCCGGGGTCATGAAATTAAAAGCTTTTTTACCCGCGGTCGTGATCGCGGTAGTCGTAATAGGCCTATTGGTCGTATTTGTTCCGAAGATACAGTTTGGGTCCAAAGAGGGCGAGGCATTGATATCGCAGGCCGCGCTCTATGAGAAAGAAGGAAAACTTTCCGAGGCGAGAGATACATACAGGAAGGCATATGAGTCATATCCCGACCCGGCTATAGTAAATGCCGCGAAACCGAAAGCGGAAGAACTCAGCATGAAGATACTCTTCTCGCCGATCGTCGACAGCAACAGCAAAGAATATGCCGTCCAAGCCGGCGATTCGCTTGCGAAGATAGCGAAAGTCTTTGGCACGACCATCGAGCTCATCAAGAAGTCCAACAACCTGCCGGGCAATAACATAAGGCAGGGGCAGAAATTAAAAGTAGTGACGTCAAAATTCAGCGTCGTCGTAGACAAATCGCAGAATATACTGCTGCTTAAACAGAACGATGATGTCATGAAGACCTATAAGGTCGCGACCGGCCTGAACAACTGCACTCCGGTCGGCACTTTCAAGATAACGACCAAACTTGTCGACCCTGTCTGGTATAAGACCGGCGCGGCCGTTCCTCCGGGAAGCCCGGAGAATATACTGGGGACGCGCTGGATGGGCCTCTCCAAGGAAGGATACGGGATCCACGGCACTACCGATCCGTCCTCCCTCGGAAAACAGGCCACGGCCGGATGCGTAAGGATGCTCAACAGCGAAGTCGAGGAACTTTACGGTATTTTGCCGGAAGGCACAGAAGTCACGATAGTCGACTAAAGAACCCATATGAACGGAATCGGACTAGATTTCGAAAAACCCATACTTGAGCTCGAGCGAAAGATCGAGGAGCTCAAGAAATTCACTTCCTCAGAGAACATAGACCTCTCCTCGGAAATAAAGAAACTCGAGGACAAGCTCGACAAGGTAAAAAAAGAGGTCTTCGAAGGGCTCACCCCCTGGCAGAGGGTCCAGATCGCCCGCCATCCCAAAAGACCCTATACGCTTGATTATATAAGCCTTATTATGACCGATTACGTCGAGATACACGGAGACAGGGTCTTCGGCGATGATAAAGCCTTAATATGCGGGTTCGCGAAGATAGACGGGCAAAAGGTCGTCGTCATGGGCCACCAGAAGGGCCGCGATACCAAAGAGAACCTTATGAGGAACTTCGGCTCCGCTCATCCGGAAGGATACAGGAAGGCCATGAGGGTGATGAAGATGGGCGAGAAATTCAAGCTGCCCGTGATAATCTTCATAGATACGCCCGGCGCTTACCCGGGCATCGGCGCGGAAGAGAGGGGACAGGCCGAGGCGATCGCGTTGAATCTCATGGAGATGGCGCGGATAAAAGTGCCTATCATATGTTTTATCATCGGAGAAGGCGGTTCGGGCGGCGCGTTGGGAGTGGGAGTCGGGGACAGGATATGCGTCCTCGAGAACGCTTATTATTCCGTGATCTCGCCCGAAGGCTGCGCCGCAATATTATGGAAAGACAGGGCAAGGGCCCCGGACGCGGCGAAAGCCCTCAAACTGACCGCGCAGGACCTGCTCGGCCTCGGGCTTATCGATGAAATAGTGCACGAACCGTTGGGCGGCGCCCATCGTGATCCCGCCATGACCGCAGCCGCGATAAAAGAAGCCATAAAAAAATACCTTAAAGATCTTTCCTCTCTTGCTCCGGCCGCCCTGATCGAGGCCAGATACGAAAAATACAGGAAGATAGGAGCGTTCTCAACGGAATGAAGGATCCCGTTTTCGAGATACCAAGCGACCCCAAATATATCAAGCTCGCTTCGGCCAAACTGATCGGCGCGCTCAAAGAACTGGAACTGAGCAGGGAGACGCTCTTCGACATAAGGCTTTGCCTGGAAGAGGCGGTCATAAACGCCATAAAATACGGGAATAAGCTTGATAGCAGGCTGCCCGTAGTTATCAGTTACGCTGTTTCAGGAGAGAAGCTGGAGATAACGGTCCGCGACCAGGGCGGAGGTTTCAATTACAGGGCGACGCCGGATCCCCGCTCCGACACGAATATACTCAAGCACGGCGGCCGCGGCATTTTTTTGATAAAAAACCTTATGGATGAG
Organism: Candidatus Omnitrophota bacterium; assembly: GCA_903889135.1. Classification (GTDB taxonomy): domain Bacteria; phylum Omnitrophota; class Gorgyraeia; order Pluralincolimonadales; family Pluralincolimonadaceae; genus Pluralincolimonas. Next base: position 2,772 of record CAISWF010000130.1, read on the forward strand.
GTCAGATATAATGATAGCGGAAACGAGATAAAGATGATAAAATTTATAAGCGGAGGGAAAGCCCATGGTAGTGAAAGATAGGAAGGTCGGCGATGCGGTCGTGCTGGTTGTGGAGGGCGAGATAAATTTCAACTCCTCCCCGGATTTCAGGAAAGCCTTTCTTAAGGTCCTCGATTCGAAGGCGCAGAAGGCTGTCATCAACCTTGCCGGGGTGGCTTATGTCGATTCGTCAGGCCTGGCCACGCTCGTAGAGGCCCACCAGAAGATAAAGAACATAGGAGGCAGGCTTAAACTTGCCAGCCTTACCCCTAAAGTAAAAAGCCTTTTTGAAATGACCAAATTGGAGAAACTTTTCGAGATATACGCCACGGAAGAAGACGCCTTAAAATCCGCTTAAACAGGATAAACGGTCTATGAATATATTGCAGGCTATCGGCAGGGCTACCCTGAACGCGGGCGCGGCCATATGGGACGTGTTCGCGTTGTTTTTTAAAACCCTCTACTGGCTTTTCTTCGCGCCGTTTATCGGTAAATTTATCGGAAGACGCTATATCTTCGCGCAGATGGTATTTGCCGGCGTCCAGTCCCTGATGATAGTCTTTTTCGTCGCGTTGTTCATAGGAATAGTCCTGGCCATGCAGGGCGCTTATCAGTTGAGTCAATTAGGCGCGGTAAGGTTCGTGGCGGCCCTTATCAGCGTCTCGATGTGCCGTGAGATAGGGCCGGTATTGATAGCGCTTGTCGTAGCCGGAAGGGTAGGTTCGGCTATAGCCGCGGAATTAGGCACTATGAAAGTCACCGAGCAGATCGAAGCCCTTGAGACGATGGCCCTCAACCCCGTAAGATTTTTAGTCATGCCGCGGTTCTTTTCCCTTCTGGTCATGCTGCCCGTACTTACGGTAATAGGCGACGTCGTAGGTATGCTGGGCGGTTATCTGGTCGGCGTATACAACCTAAAGATAACCCCAGGCCTTTATATCAAGACAAATTTTGAATTTTTGGCGATGAAAGATGTAATGACCGGCGTTTACAAGAGCATTGTGTTCGCCGTCATTATAGCGATGATAGGATGCTATCAGGGCCTTAATACGAAAGGCGGAGCCGAAGGGGTCGGGCGCGCAACGACTTTAAGCGTCGTGGCGAGTTTTATCCTGATAATCCTGGCTGACGCGATATTAACCGGAATATTCTATTTCGCGAACGTGTAAAATGGCCGAAAACAGAGAAGTGGTAATAAAAATAGAGAATCTGATGAAGGAGTTCGGGGGCGTGCGCGTCCTGGACGGCATAAATCTCGAAGTCTATAAGGGCGAGACCCTTGTCATCGTCGGCGGTTCGGGTTGCGGGAAATCGACGCTATTGCGCCATATAATAGGGCAGTTGAGGCCCGATGCCGGGAAGGTCCATCTCTTCGGAGAGGATATAACCCGCTTAGGGGAGAGCGATATGGACCGGCTGAAGAAACGCTTCGGCATGCTCTTCCAGTCGGCCGCGCTATTTGATTCGCTTACCGTCGAGGAGAACATCGCGCTCCCTCTCAGGGAGCATACGAAGCTCGATGACCATATTATCAAGATAATGATAAAAATGAAATTGAACCAGGTAGGGCTTCGCGGCTTCGGTCATCTTATGCCGTCGCAGCTTTCCGGCGGCATGAGGAAACGCGTGGGCCTCGCACGCGCCGTGGCCCTTGACCCAGAAATAATATTCTATGATGAGCCGTCGGCCGGCCTCGATCCTGTCGTAACCGCGGTCGTAGACAAACTGATAATAGACCTCGCCGGCGCCCTATCCATCACTTCGGTCGTTGTCACCCATGACATGAATTCCGTATTCAGGATAGCCGACAGGATAGTGATGTTATATAAGGGCAAGATCCTCCAGATCGGCACAAAAGACGAAATAAGGAATTCCAAGAACGAATACATACAGCAGTTCATAAACGGGACTATCGAAGGTCCTATGAAGTTCTTCGCGCCGGACGAAGGATACCTCGAGGAATTGACAAAATAATGGTTCGACTGTCTCACCATAAAAAGGAGCTATAAGATGGTTAAACTGAACAATGAGATCAAGACCGGAGTCATAGTAGTGGTCGCCGTACTGCTTTTTTTCTATCTGACCGCAAAGATCGGCGGGGTCAAGGTAGCGAAAGGCTATGAGATGAACGTAGTTTTTGATTATGTCAGCGGCCTCGAGGATAAAGCGCCGGTAAAACTTGCCGGTGTTGTGGTGGGTGAAGTAAAAAATGTGGCCCACACATATGCTAACGATGAGACAAAGGTGATGGTCTCATTATCCCTTAAGGGCGACGCTAAAGTGAGAGAGGATTCGAAGATAAGGATAAGCACTACCGGCCTTATCGGCGAGAAATACATAGAAATAACCGGAGGCTCGAAAGGTTCACCGGTCGTTCCTGCGGGTAAAACGCTCACAGGCATCGACCCCTTCGAGATGGAAGAGCTCATAGATATAGGCAAGAGCCTCGCGGCCAGGCTCGATTCGTCGATGCAGGACCTCCAGAAACTGATGGGCCACGCGGACGGCGTCCTCGTTGATAATAAGGACGACATAAGGGCGACCATAATGAACCTCAAGGATTCGTCCGAGAATTTAAAGGAATTCAGCGACGAAGTAAAAAGGAATCCGTGGAAGCTCCTCATGAAGGGCAAGGAAACCCCGCCTGCCGTTTCGCCCGGTCCCAGGAAATAATATCAGGAGAATGAGATGAGGATTAAATTTCCGGTATGTTTTTTGTTGTTCAGTTTCCTGTTCCTTAATTCCTCTTTTCTTTGCGCAAAGGAGTTGGAAAGGGAAGCGAGGGTTATCTTCGTCAAGGGCGACGCAAAGGTCCAGAAAGCCGGAAAGGCCGAATGGGCCGACGCGAAAAAAAATATGCTTTTGGCCGACGGCGATGCCGCCAAGACAGGCAAGGGCGCGGCCGTAGAGATCTCCTTTGACAGCGAGAACAAGAACCTGGTCAGGCTGGAGGAGAGCTCAACCGTCATCTTGCGCGGAAAGATGCTTAAACAGATAGAATTGCCCCAAGGCAGGATACGTTCGCTGGTCAAGAACCTTAAAAAAGAGACCTCTTTTGAGATAAAGACCCCCACGATCATAGCCGGGGCCAGGGGAAGCGGCTGGGATGTCTCGACTTCCGAGAGAAGGGATAACGTCAAGGCTTTCGAGGATGAGATATTCGTCCAGGCTTACGACCGGGACGGCAAATTAATGAAGGAGATCCTGGTAAGGGAGGGTTGGGAGGTCACGATCGACAGGTTCCAGACGCCCGGAGAGCTCATTGAGCTGACGGACAGGGACAAGCGCGACTGGAGCTCATGGCGCGATGACCTAAATGACCGCCTGCAGGCCGGCGGCGCAAAGGAAAATGACAACTCCGGCGAATTCAACAATATCCAGACCATAGATCAGGCGACCGAAAAACGGGATGATTTTAAACAGGACCTCCGGGAAACGGAAGATAAGAGCAGGATAGAGGACAGGATCCGGGGAGAGAACAGGGACCCGGTCAGCGGCGGACAGGGCGGGCAGGGAGGACAGTACGTACCGCCGCGTTAACTATTGATCTATAAGGAAAGTTCATGAATAAATCTTTACTGTTTCTTCCCGCGTTATTATTAACAGCCATATTCCCTCTCTCTGCGAATGCGGCGAATATAAACGAGGAGCAGACGACCGAGAAATACCTCGGGAAATCGGAGGAGAAGGCCTACAATAAGGTCGAGACCGTCAAGGAAGGGCAGAGGTATACGACGAAATTATTGGTCGCGGCCATCCAGGGTTATGACAATAACGTCTTCCTCGACCCCCGCAGGGTCCAGGATACATTCTCCGAGGCCATCGTAGACGCCAGCGTTTCGTATCCGTTGAGCGGAAGGTGGGACGTCATAGGCGGGATCTCTGCGCATGATATAACTTACTGGAAGGCGACAGACGCCAACCTCGTAGATACGGACTTAAAATTCGGTTTCGAGGGAAAGTTGTTAGGCGGCATGACGCTTACGACCTACAATGACGTTGAGTTCCTCGAATACCAGGCGAACGCCGACGGCAATTATTTCGGAGACAAGGTCGGGCTGGTCCTGAAACAGAAATTACCCAAGAATTTCTTCCACTCGTTCAGCTACGAATATTTATACAAGCATTATTCCGACAGTAAGGCCTTCGACGGCTCAGGCGTATTATCCGACCGCGACAGGGTGGACAACAGGAACACCGTCTATTACGACCTGGGCGTGTATTTAAAGAAAACGATGTTCAAGGTATTCGGCGAATATTACGTAAACAGGTCCAACGATAATTTTCTCGATTATTATGATTACGATTCCGTGAGGCTCGGCTCCTCTATGATATACCTCCTTACGGACAAGATGAGCACTTCTTTTTCCTATTACCGGCAATTCAGGAATTATTCGGACAGGACGATCCCGGGAGATAATACCGCCGCGGAGAAGGACAGGACGTGGGTCTCGTCCGCGTCGGTTTTTTATGATATTTACAAGAACGCGACCTTAGGCCTCAGTTATGCCTACAGGCAAAACCTCTCTAACAACCCCACGCAGAAATATTCGGGCTCCATCACCTCCCTGGGACTTTATTGCAAGTTCTAGCATAGCCTTCCAAATCACCGGTTGCAAATTAACAGCGGTCTAAAAACCCGTATTCCCACCCGGTCCCCCAAAAATATTTTAAAAATAATTGAAAGAATTTGCCCTGGACTTTCGTCTATATAGGTGAAAGGAGGGCATATAAATGCTCAATTTCAGCGTGAAGAGGCTGTACCGGTTCGACGGGGAAGGTCCGCTAAAGGCGGTTGCCGATGTCGCGATCGGGGAGGAATTCCTGGTGAAAGGTTTCCGCGTGGTAGAGGGCAAGAAAGGCATATTCGTATCGGGTCCCCAACAGGCCGGTAATGACGGCAAGTGGTACCCGACGGCCTACCCGTTGAACGATGAAGTAAAGAAGGAGATCGACAAGATCGTTATGGAAGCCTTCGGAAGTGGGGAGTAAGGAGTTGGGGGACCTCGGCGAGGAACACGCGGCGAGGTCCCTCGCCTTAAAAGGTTACAGTATAATCGCGCGGAAGTTCCGCTGCAGGTTCGGGGAGATAGACTTAATAGCGTTGGAAAAGGGGACGCTGGTATTTATTGAGGTCCGTTCCAGGTCGGATGAGGAATACGGGCTTCCGTACGAGACGATTAACCACGTCAAAAAACAGCATATAAGGAAGGTCGCTACGGCCTTCCAGTTGAGATACGGACTCTTGGACCATGACTCAAGGTTTGACTGCGTATCGGTGATATTCGACAAAAAGGGCAAAATTAAGGATACCGAAATCATAAAGGACGCGTTCTGGAGCTAAAAATGCTTGCGAAAATAGAGAGCAGGACAGTGTTGGGGATAGAGGCGAAGAAGGTGGAAGTTGAGGTTGATATGAGCGGCGGACTTCCGTGTTTTACGATAGTCGGCCTGCCCGATACGGCGGTCAAAGAAAGCAGGGACAGGGTCATATCCGCCATAAAGAACTGCGGATTCAAATTCCCGCCGAAGAAGATAACGATAAACCTGGCGCCGGCAGACCTGAGGAAAGAAGGCGCCGCCTTCGACCTCGCTATCGCGGTGGGGATACTCGTATCCAACGGGGACCTCGAGCAGGGCAGTGTCGAAGGAAAGGTCTTCTGCGGGGAATTATCCCTTGACGGCGGACTGCGGCCGATAAACGGCGCCCTTCCTATAGCGATAGGGATCTCGGAGGACGGGGGGAATGATTTTATCCTGCCGTCGGAGAACGCGAGGGAGGCGGCAATCGTAAGCGGGACCTCGGTCTTTCCCGCGGGCAGTCTCGGTGAAGTGGTGAATTTCCTGAAGGGCAACGCGAAGATCGAACGGCTGAAATTCGATTTTTCAGAAGCGCCAAAGCCAATCGGGAATTTTGATATCGACTTCAGCGACGTAAAAGGGCAGTGGCACGTGAAACGGGGCCTCGAGGTCGCCGCCGCAGGCGGGCACAACGTCCTTATGATCGGCCCGCCCGGTTCCGGCAAGACGATGCTCGCCCAGCGGCTGGTCACAATATTGCCGGGGCTTTCCTTTGATGAGATGCTCGAGACGACGAAGATCCACAGCGTCGCGGGGCTGCTCGACAGCAAAAACTTCCTGGTCTCGCGCCGCCCGTTCCGGATGCCGCACCATACGGTCTCCTATGCCGGTCTTGTCGGAGGAGGGAAAATATTAAGGCCCGGCGAGATAAGTTTGGCGCATAACGGTGTGCTATTTCTGGACGAGCTGCCGGAATTCCACCGAGACGCTTTGGAAGCCTTACGCCAGCCGCTTGAAGGCGGGACGATCACCGTCTCGAGGGCCGCATACAATTTCATCTATCCGGCTAAATTCATGCTCGTCGCCGCGATGAACCCGTGCCCGTGCGGATATTTTACCGACCCGAAGAAAGAGTGCCACTGCGCCCCGCCCGCGATCCAGCGTTACCTTTCGAAGATATCAGGGCCTCTGTTAGACAGGATAGACATACATCTTGAGGTCCCGTCGTTAAGGTATAAGGAGCTTTCCAACAAAAGCAGGGGCGAGAGCTCAGCGGACATAAAAGAGAGGGTGAATAAAGCGAGGAAGATGCAGGAGGAGAGATACAAAAAGCTTAACATATTTTGCAACGCGCATCTCTCTCCGAAAAATCTCGAACAATTCTGCTGCATAGATAAAGAGGGCAGTGAATTATTGAAACTCGCCATACTTGAACTGGGATTGAGCGCAAGGGGCTATGATAAAGTGTTAAAGATCGCGAGGACAGTTGCCGATCTCGCCGGAACGGAAACGATATCGGCAGAACACATTTCTGAAGCGATAAATTACCGAAGTCTTGACAGGAATTTAGGGTTTTAAATTATCTTGAAGATAAACATAAGAAACGGTATCCTATTGTATGGGAAAAGGAGGAGGATGCATGAAGAGGAGTTTTTATGTTTTATTGGCGGCAGGGCTGCTGTCTCTAAACAATTTTATATGCTGGGCCGGGTTGATCGAGAACGGGAGCTTTGAATCGCTTGTCCCCGGGAAAAACCCCATCGGCAATTCCGATCCGGACGGGATCGCGAAATGGTTGCGGTACGGTTATGAAAATAACGAATCGTCGACCCTTTTCGCCAGAACAGGAAGCCGTTCTTTTAAGGGCTGGTATACCGGCGGCATCTTCCAGGATTTTATGGAATCGGTCGTCCCGGGGAACGTGTACAAAGCCTCCTGTTACATGTTCACGCCTTCCGGCGGCCTGAAAGGGACCTTTTATGGGGTCATCAAATTGGAATGGCGTGATGATAGAGGGGAGATACTATACAGCCAGACTAAGGAGAGCGAGCGGTTTGACAGCTCGATGCCGGCTGATAAGTGGAAATATGTCTCAGTCCAGGAACCGGCCCCTGTTGCGGCAGTAAAGGGCAGGATAACGCTTGAATTTCGCGGTGAAGGGCAGGGCAGCGGTGTCATATTCTGGGACGACGCCGATGTCCAAGAGGTCAAGCCGCAGTAGGGAGCGGATCAGCGCAATTTAAACGTGTTTTCCGAAATCCGAGATCTTCGGTTTCGCCAGTTTTTCAAAATCCGCGTATTTCATCTTCACTGTATCTTTATGCGTCCCGCCATTGAAGACGATCTCGACATCTTCTTTTAACATCTTATCGACATATGTCTCGAGCCCGAAGAGGTTCCCGAAAGGCGGCATCGCGCCGGGCTTGTAATCCGAGATGGCCTTTTCTATGTCCTTTTCCGTAGCGATCTTAATAGACTTGCACTTCAGTATGGCCTTGAGTTTCTTCGCGTCGATGAGATGTATGGCAGGCAGGACCGCGAGGACGAACTTGTCACCGGCCTTTACCAGCACGGATTTTATGACCTGTTTTCCGGGAACTTCCTGCGCGGCCGCGATCTCCTGGGCCGTGTAGGCAAGCTTGTGCTTTAGAGCCTTATATTTGACCTTATTGGAGTCCAGGTATTTTTTTAATTTCGCCGCTATAGCCATCTTCAAACCTCCTTTTATTCAGGTTTAGATCAAATGGTGCCGAAGGAGAGATTTGAACTCTCAAGACCTTACGGTCACTGCGCCCTGAACGCAGCGCGTATGCCAGTTCCGCCACTTCGGCTTATTTAATTCTTGTCAAACCACATCCTGTCCCGGTATTCCTGGACCATCCTGCAGGTGTTGAAGTAGTGGCTTTGTATAATACAGTTTATCATAATGTCGATCCATTTGGAACCGGCATTGAAATTGCCGTTCTGGTTTGTCTCGTAATAGAGTTTTGTGAGCCTCTCCAGTGCGTTATAGAGCTCGCCGGAGTCTGAGTCAAGGCGCAGGTCGAGCTCGTTTCCGATAGGCTCGCCTGTATTGTGCCGGTAACCGAATATCTCTCCTATGCCTGCGTCCGCTGCCTCGACGACCCATCCGTCGAGCGTGGAGAGCTGGACGACGCCGTTTAATATCGCTTTCATCCCGCTCGTGCCGGAGGCCTCGAATGGCGGGAGGGGGTTGTTAAGCCAGACGTCGACCGAATTACTGAGGGTCTTCCCGAAAAATATATCGTAATTCTCGAGCATTATGATCCTTAAAACCGAGCCCTGAGTCCCCAGAGAATCTATCGTGTTCATCATGTTGTTTATGAATGTCCCGACGAGGCTGTCGTTGGGATGCGCCTTTCCGGCGATGATCACCTGGACCGGGCCCACCCTGTTCGCGATATCGATCAAACGCCGCGGGTCCTGGAATATCAGGCTCGGCCTCTTATACCCGGCGATCCTGCGCGCCCAGCACACCGTAAAGACGTTCTCCCTGATGTCCCAATTCTCGAATATCGACTGCAAATTGCGTTTATTCACCTGGTGCGCTTTCCAGAGGTCTGTCCTGAAATCGTTGTTATTCCTGAGCTTCTCCAGGTCCGCAAGTTCTGCGTGCCCGGAGGCGCACCCGCCTGTACCGTTCTGGTATTTTTTTAACAGGTCCGAGAAACTGCCGGATATCCACGTCGGGATATGTATGCCGTTCGTTATCGATTGTATCTTGTCCGCGTGCTGCGGGAATTGCAGCCTGGTCACTTCGCCGTGTTTTTTCGCGACAGCATTCACATGGTTGCAGCAATTAAGGAGGAGCTGCGTGAAGTTCGCGGTGTCCTCTCCCTCGAGGCCGTTATTTCTTATGAAATCGATATTCTCCCCCGGCAGGATCTTCTCAAGCTCTTTAATAGGGAAACGGTCATGACCGGCCGCGACGGGCGTATGGCAGGTATAGATAAAATCCTTCTCGAGGGAGTCCAGGCCGTCTTTTTTTAACGCGCCCGCCTTTTGGACGAGCGCGAGGGCGGCGTGCCCCTCATTGAGGTGGTATTTCTTTACAGAATATTCCAGCGCCTCAAGCGCTTTTATCCCGCCGATCCCGAGTATCACGCGCTGCATTATCTTTATATAAGAATTATCGCTCCTGTAGAGCTGGTCCGTGAGCGTCCTGAATTCCGGCTTATTCCCTTCGACGTCGGAATCGAGCAGGGTCAGCGGGATGACGTGTTTTTTATCGAAACTGTAGACGTAATATTTCCAAAGCCGGAGGAGAAGGTCTCCGTCCCTCAACGGTATTTTTATTACCGTATCGAGGGGTATGAGGCCCGGATACGAATATGGGTCCCAATTAAGCACTTCCGGCACCTGCCCGTCCTTGTACCAGAAGTTTTGCTTGAAATAGCCCTTGCGCCAAAGTATCCCTATGCCGGCCAGTGATATGCCGAGGTCAGCGGAGGATTTGAGCGTATCGCCGGCGAGGACGCCCAGGCCGCCGCTGTAGATGGGCAGGTCCATTATCCTGTGGTCTATCCTGAAGGTAAAATAGTAGTCCCGTATCCTCATGTTTGAAAATATGTTCTGCCTGGGGAGGATATTCGATTCAGAAACGGGTTTTGCCGAAGTGAAGGTGTTGTAGATGCTGGTGCCGAGGCCGTATTCCATCGAAAGATAAGCCACGGAGGGTTCTTCGGCAGAGAGGAGCCTTCTCTCTGCCTCGACTATGCTCCGCAGGGGAAAGCCAAAGTAGCTATCGGCAGTTATATCTTTTGAATATAACTCCTCAAACCGGTGGACCTTGACAAGTTCTAAGAATTCTTTAAGGTAGTTTTCCATGGCATCTTTCTAAAAACTTAATAGATTATACCGATAATCGGGGCGTTTTTCAATGGAAAATGCGAACATCCCACCTCAGCGGGGCGCGAACATCCCACCTCAGCGGTGGCGACCCGCCTAGTTGCTTTATGGCCTCTTATATGATATATTATTAACACAAAATGGCAGACGAAACAGTTGCCACAAATAGAGAGGCCCGGCACAATTACCATATCCTCGGGTCATTTGAGGCGGGGATAGCCCTTCTGGGAGCCGAGGTGAAGTCCCTGAGGGACAAAAAGGCAAACTTGAAGGACAGTTTTGCCAGGATAGACGATGACGAGCTTTTTCTCTTTAACTTTCACATCTCGCCGTATCCGCAAGCCGGTAGGTTTGCCCCGGACCCTAAAAGGCGGCGTAAATTACTGGTACATAAGTCCGAGATAAATAAGCTCCTCGGACAGCTGGTCCAGAAAGGCCTCACGCTTATTCCGCTCAAGATCTATTTCACTAGGGGGAGGGCGAAGGCCGAGATAGCCGTGGCCAAGGGTAAAAAGCTCTATGACAGGCGTGAAGATATCAAGAAGCACGACTCCGACAGGGATTTGCATCGTGAGATTAGAGGAAGGGGCTAAGGAAGGTGATAGGCCCTTCCAATTAGGAAGAAAGATCCCTGAAGAGAGAAACTACGTTTCTCTCTTCAGGACGTTCCCGCACATATTTTAAGTCGAGACGGGAACGTTTATGGGGGCGAAAGGCTTCGACTTAGGAAGCAAGTTAAGGGTTGCGTGCCGAGGGTGTCAGGTGGCCTCGTTAAAACCTGGCAAAAAAATTAAACGCGAATGAACTCGCGCTAGCTGCTTAATTAAGCAGCATGTCCTCCGGTCTTGCCTGCGAGGCCGGGATGGACACCGCAGCAGGCTGGTCCCATTTCTTTCGCCTTTAAGGAATGGGATAAGATGATGAAAAGGCTAGTCCTTCCGGCAGCGGGCCTGCTTACGCGGCCGTATGGACGAATGACAAATTGCAGGAAACGCACGTAGTAGCTCTTATCGAGTGACTTAAGGACCGGGGTTCGAATCCCCGCGCCTCCACCATATTTTTCTGCCATAAAGGGGAGAATGACAACGAGAAGGGTAACTCTGGTAATTTTCGCCGCGCTTCTTCTTTTTGCCGCGGGTTGCGCTACCGCGCCGCGGCACGGAGCGGCGAGGGGACCGCTCTCGGAGCAGGCCGTAAATATCGACGGCAGGAATTATATCCCGCTTGCGCTCATCGCCGGATATTACCAGGCGAAATGCGAATGGGATCCCGTGGCGAGAAGGGCCGACCTCATCAAGGATAACAAGACATTCGCTTTTTACGTGGGCATGGATTACGCCGCGATAAACGGCAAGCCGGAAAAATTGACCTCCCCGGCGGTATTTTATGAAGGTTCCGTCGCGATACCTGCGGATTTCGCCGTAGAAGAAATATCTAAAGTGCTCGGTCCTCCTCAGGTTACCGGCGCCAGGGTCCCGGTCACGCAAAAATACCTGATAAGGAAGGTCGTGATCGATCCGGGCCACGGAGGCAATGATCCCGGGGCGATAGGCCGGACCGGATTGAAAGAAAAAGACCTCGTCCTCGATATAGCAAAGCGCGTAAAAGAGCAGCTCAACGAGAACGGCGTGGATGTGGTCATGACCCGCGACAGGGACAAGTTTATCCCGCTGGAGAAGAGGTCGCAGATAGCCAACGAAAGCGACGTAGATTTTTTTGTCAGCATACATGCCAATTCGGCGAAACTCAGGGGTGCCAGGGGATTTGAGGTCTACTATCTATCGACCGCGGTCGATGACAATGCCCGCGCCGTGGAGGCCGCAGAAAATTCTTTCCTGAAATTTGACGACTCATCTTTCCAGCGCCATAATACCGACCTCGAGGCGACGCTATGGGACCTCGTATATACCGAGAACCGCCAGGAATCGGTCGAGCTGGCGAAATATATTGCCAAGGCGGTGGACGGGTCGACTTCACTGCATAACCGCGGCGTCAAGAGCGCGAGGTTCTATGTGTTAAGGGGCGCTCAGATGCCGTCGGTCCTCGTGGAGGTAGGGTTCATATCAAACCCGGCGGAGGAGAAGAACCTCAAGGGTTCGGCCTATAGGCAGGCTGTGGCCTCGGCGATAGCGAAGGGGATACTGAATTATAAGAATGTCTATGAATCCAGCGATGGGTTTACCCAATGAGAGATAGGCCCATAGGAGTCTTCGACTCGGGGATAGGCGGCCTCACAGTCGTCAAGCAGCTGACGAGGGAGATGCCCTCTGAGGATATCGTTTATTTCGGCGACACCGCGCGCGTCCCTTACGGGACTAAATCCCCGTCTACGATAAGGAAATTCTCGATAGAGAACGTCCTTTTCCTCCTGAATTTCGATGTGAAGCTCATAATAATCGCCTGCAATACTTCATCCGCTATCGGCTTGCCTTTCCTTTCGAAATATTTCAGCGTGCCGATAATCGGCGTCATCAAGCCCGGAGCGAAAGCGGCGATACGCGCGACCAGGAACGGCCGCGTAGGGGTAATAGGGACCACGGCTACGATCTCAAGCAAAGCCTACGAGAAGGAGATAAAGGCCCTTAACCCGGGAATAAAGGTATACAGCAAAAATTGTCCCCTGTTCGTCCCGCTCGTGGAAGAAGGTTGGGCAGGAGACGGAATAGTCGACATAGCGGCGAGGAAATATCTCTCCGCCCTTAAGGAAAAGAAGATAGATACGGTGATCCTCGGCTGCACGCATTACCCGCTTTTAAAACCAGCGATACAGAAGGTAATGGGTAAAACGGTAAAGCTCGTAGATTCGGCTGAGGAGACCGCGAAAGAGGCGAGAAACCTGCTTGAGGCATGCGGGTTGAAATACCCCGGCCGGAGGGCGGGCCGCTCTAAATTTTACGTAAGCGACGCGCCGGGCAAGTTCCTGACCGTTGCGAAGAGATTCCTCGGGAAGGACGTCAAAACAGCGGAACAGGTGAAGGATGTTTGAGGTATCGGTCAAAGGGAGTTTCAGCGGCGCGCACAGGCTGAAGGGCTACCGCGGTAAATGCGAGGCGTTGCACGGCCACAATTGGGATGTCGAGGCATTCGCGGCGACGAAAAAACTTGACCGCGGCGGCCTGGCGATAGATTTCAAGATCCTTAAAAATAAGCTGAACGCGGTCCTGGATTCGCTCGACCATCGCGACTTGAACGGCATAGTATTTTTCAAAAAAGGCAATCCCTCCGCGGAGAACATCGCGAAGTATATATATGATAATTTAAAAAAGGCGCTTAAAGGCGATAAGGTCTCCCTGAGGCGCGTGAGCGTCTGGGAGACGAGGGATTCCTGCGCCACGTATTTTGAATGAACGGTAAAGCGGTCGTATTGCTATCCGGCGGGCTCGATTCCGCGACCACGCTTTATTATGCGAAGGCTAAAGGATACGATTGCACTTGTCTGGTCTTTGATTATGGACAGCGCCACAATAAAGAGATCGAGAGCGCGAAGAAGATCGCCGGGTCCTGCGGCGCGCATTATAAGATAATAAAGATCGCCTTGCCGTGGAAAGGGAGCGCGTTGCTTGACAGGAGCGTCCCCTTACCGAAAAACAGGAAGCATTTGGCAAGGGGGATACCGGCCACTTATGTGCCGGCAAGGAACACCATCTTCATAAGTTTCGCGGTTTCATGCGCCGAGGCAATAGGCGCGAAAGCGATATTTATCGGGGCGAACGCCGTCGATTTCAGCGGGTATCCCGACTGCCGGCCGGAATACTACAAAGTTTACAATGAATTGATAGCGCGCGGGACAAAAGCCGGCGCGGCGATAAAGATACATACGCCGTTAATACATATGACGAAATCCGGGATCATCAAGCTCGGGAAAAAACTGGGAGTGCCTTACGGGCGTACCTGGTCGTGCTACACCGGCGGGAAGACTCCCTGTCTTACGTGTGATTCGTGCATTATAAGGGAAAAGGGCTTCAGGGAAGCCGGGACAAGAGACCCTCTGGGAAAAAGATGAAAATAATATTTAAACAACCTAGCGCGAAAGTGACCGAGGTCTTCCTCTCTATCCAGGGCGAGGGGGTCTACGCCGGAGAGGACCACGTCTTCGTCCGTTTCCACGGCTGCAACTTGCGCTGCGCGTTCTGCGATACGCCTCAGCCCGAGGCGCCGGAAGAATCTTCGATAAGGGCGGTCGTCGACAAGATATTCGACGCGGATAAGGGCAAAAAAGCCAAGTCCGTCACAATAACAGGCGGCGAGCCCTTGCTCCACACGCAGTTCCTGAAAGTCCTTCTGCCGGCGCTTAGGGAAAGAGGATATAAGATACACCTCGACACGAACGGGACCCTGCCGGATAAGGCGAAAGAGGTGATAGGCCTTGTCGATATCATCGCTATGGACATCAAGCTGCCGTCATCGACCAGGAACAGGCATTTTTGGGAAGAACACCTCGAATTTCTGAGAGCCGTCAGGGCTAAGGAAGTTTTTATAAAAATGGTCATTACCGATGAAACGCATGACGCGGATATCGAAAAGGCGATCGAGCTTATAGAAAGCGTCGACAAAAATATACCCCTCATACTCCAGCCTGCCTCGGCCTTCGGGGATTTCAAGGGCGTCCCGGATAACGCCAAGCTCCTGGATTGGCAGAAGAGGGCTCGGGAGAAGCTCAAGGATGTGAGGATAATACCACAACTCCATAAGATCAAGGGCATAAGATGAGAAAGATAAATGTCGAAAAGATAAAGTCTGCGGTCGCGAGGCTGGCTATTGAGGCGAATTTTGTTTTGCGCGCTGATGTAGTCCGCGCGATAAGGAAAGTTTATGCCGCGGAAAAGAACCAAAAGGCCAAGGGAGTCCTTAAGATACTTCTCGCTAATGCCGCGATCGCCAAAAGCGAGAAGATCGCGATCTGCCAGGATACCGGGATGGCCGTCGTATTTATCGAGATAGGCCAGGGCGTCAGCCTTACCGGCGGTGGTCTTTCGGCAGCTGTCAACAACGGGATCCGCGAGGGGTACAAAAAAGGCTGTCTTCGCAAATCTGTCGTTGCCGACCCGTTTTTGAGGACCAACACGAAAGACAACGCGCCGGCGGTCATCCACGAAGTGATCGTCCCGGGCGACAAGATAAAGATAACAGTCATGCCGAAAGGGTTCGGCAGCGAGAACAAGACCGTGATAAAGATGTTCAACCCGACCCAGGGCGCGGAGGATGTCGCATCGTTCATTGTCGAAGCCGTAAGGAAAGCCGGCGCCGACGCGTGCCCTCCGTATATCGTCGGGGTGGGGATAGGCGGCACCGTAGATAAGGCATGCCTTTTATCCAAAGAAGCGCTCATGCGCCCGGTGGATAAACGGAACGTAAAACGCCATGTAGCGAAATTGGAGACCGCCTTATTGAAAAAGATAAACGCCTTAAAGATAGGTCCCATGGGATTCGGGGGAGGAGCGACCTGCCTTGGGGTCAACATAGAAACATATCCGACGCACATAGCGGGACTTCCGGTTTGCGTAAGCATATCCTGCCACGCTACCAGGAGCGCGACGGCGATACTCTAAAATGATACGCCCTATCCTATTGCCTCTCAAAGATGACGTAGTAAAAACCCTCAGGGCCGGCGATGAGGTATTACTTAGCGGCTATGTCTATACGGCCCGCGACCAGGCGCATTTCAGGTTCATGGGGGCGTTAGCGAAAAAAAAGATGCCGATGGACCTTAAAGGCCAGGTGATCTATTACGCGGGTCCTACACCCGCGTGCCCCGGGAAGGTCATAGGTTCATGCGGCCCTACCACTTCAAGCAGGATGGATCTTTTCACTCCGCATCTTTTGAGGGCGGGGCTCAAGGGGATGATAGGGAAAGGGTCGCGCTCCGAAGATGTCAGGCGCGCGATAAAAAGGCATAAGGCGGTCTATTTCATGACTATCGCCGGCGCCGGTGCGTATCTTTCCAAAAAAATAGTTGATGCTAAGCCCGTCTTATATAAAGACCTGGGCACCGAGGCTGTTTACAGGTTGAAATTAAAAGATTTTCCCGCCATTGTCGGGATAGATCCAACGGGAAAGGAAATATAGCATGATGAAGAGACCGGATGGCCGCGGCGCGGAATTTTTAAGGAAAGTAAATATCACGCGCAACTTTATGAAATTCGCCGAGGGGTCGTGCCTTATAGAGTTGGGCGATACCAAGGTCATATGTACCGCATCGGTCGATGACGGCGTACCCCAGTTCCTTAAAGGCAAAGGCGGGGGATGGGTGACGTCGGAATATTCGATGCTCCCGCGCTCATGCCAGCAGAGGGTTCAGAGGGAGGCGGTAAGGGGAGCGGTCGGCGGGAGGACGCACGAGATACAGAGGCTCATCGGGCGTTCGATGAGGGCCATCGTAGACCTTCCGGCCCTAGGCGAAAGATCGATATGGATAGATTGCGATGTCATACAGGGCGACGGCGGCACGCGCTGCGCCTCAATAACCGGGAGTTTCATCGCGCTTTCCGACGCGATATCATGGATGAAGAAGAAGGGGATGATATCGAAGCCCCCGGTGCTCGATCACGTGGCCGCGATCAGCGTCGGCCTGATAAAAGGCGAGCCGGTCATCGACCTGACTTTCCAGGAGGACTCGAACGCTGACGTAGACATGAATATCGTCATGACGGGCGGGGGAAAGTTCATCGAGGTCCAGGGGACGGCCGAAGGCGAACCCTTCGACGGCGAGCAGCTGCACAAATTGCTCGAACTCGCGAAGAACGGCATAGGCCAGCTTATCGACATACAGAAAAAGATATTGGGTATTTAAGTGTTTGAGATAGTCATATCATCAAGGAATAAAGAAAAAAAGCGCGAACTTAAGGCCCTCCTCAAAGGCCTCGGTATAAAAGTCATCGACCTGAATGATTTTCCCGGTGCCCCGAAGGTAAAGGAGACGGGGAAAACATTTGAAGCGAACGCGAAGCTCAAAGCCCTTAAAATAGCGAAATACACAAAGCGGCCGGCCGTGGCTGACGACTCGGGCCTTGTCGTAAATGCTCTCGGGGGAAAGCCGGGTGTCCGCTCCGCGAGGTTCGCGGGGAATAACGCCGCCTACGAAGATAATAACCGTAAACTGTTAAAACTTCTTGAGGGCGTGCCCGGGGATAAAAGGGGAGCCAAATTCATTTCAGTGGTCGCGATCGCCGGTCCGAAGGGAATTATAGGCGTAGTCAGGGGAGAATGTTCAGGCAGGATAACTTTTTCACCCAAAGGCAAGAACGGTTTCGGCTATGATCCCGTATTTTTTTCACCTGATTTCGGAAAGACTTTCGCCGAACTATCCGCTTCGCAGAAAAACTCTATCAGCCATCGTGGCCGTGCGCTAAAAAAAGCGCGGATTATCATTGTTCGCCTCCGAAGATCCCTTTCTTGATATTATCGAACAGCTTATTCTGAAGGATCTTATTTATAGGCATAGGGTTGATCTTGAGCTTTGGCTCTTTTGTGGTGCCTCCGAGGTTTATGTCCCCGAGATAGCGGCCTTCCTTATCTATCAGCAGGTCGCGCAGCGGACCGAGCGGTGAAGCGACATCGAGCAGGCCCTTATCGAAGGCCGCGGTCACCTGGAAGTCAAGGTTGCCGTCGAAATCCATCGAGCCGTTTCCCGTAAGGCTCATCTGCGCCGAGCTCAGCCGGGTATCTTCCGTATATACCTTTTTGTTAGATACAGAAAAGGTCCCGCGCGCTTCGCCGAAAGCTATATTGTTTACCCCTGGTATATAAAGGATGTTCGCGATCCCTGAGAAGACCGGCAAATCCCAGAAATGCCCGTCTCTTATCTCGAACTGGCCTTTACCTTTCAGCGTTTCCAGGTTATTCCCGAACCCGCCGAAGTCCCCGTTCGCCGAGAAACGTCCCTGCAGGTTTTTGTCCTTCATATCAGTATCATTCTTCCACCTCCCGATATCGATATCCCGCACCGCTATCTGCAATACGTATTGGGGATTCTGCTGGCTGAAATCGATGACCGCGTTCACGGCCAATGTGCCGTCATACGGGTTTGCGGTGACGCGCGGGAATGTCAGGGACTTATCCTTAAATTTGGTCTCAACATGGCAATCGGCAAATTTCAGTTTTTTGATATTGACCTGCGGGGAATCGATGACAAGGTCGGCCTGCCAGGTGTTTTGGTCTTTCTGTTTCCCTTTGAATATGAATTTCGACGTGAGATCTCCGGAGACATCATTCTTGGCGAGTATATCCGCTTGTCCCTTCGGGAGATATTTTTTTAGTTCATCAACGGTCGTTGTTAAACTGCCGTGTACGTCCAATAACGGTTCCTTGAAATCGGAGATTGAACCGAAGACGGCCAGATCGACGACGCCGGATTTTCCCTCGAATTTATTAAACAAGAGATTCCATGTCTCTCGTTTTTTTGTCTTTCCCTTGAATTCAAAAGAAGAAGAGAGGGTGGTCGCGGGGTCGAGCTTATTGAAGAATTGCGCGTTTTCCTTCGGGATATACGCTGATATTTCGCCCAGGCTCGTCAGGACCGTCCCTTTTACGTTGAGAGAGGGGTCCTTGAAATCCGCGTAAGACCCGGAAAGGCTGAAGACCGTATTTTTGTACCGGCCGTCGAATTTTCCGAACGTCACGGAATCGTCCAGGCACTTGAATGCCATCCTCAGTTTGAGGTCGTCCGAGGAGAGGGAGAGGTCGCACGCCGGCGCCCTGAGGTCCTTTATCTCGCCGCTTAAAAGGTATTTTTTGTCGTTAAAATATGCCGAAATATCTTTTAGCGACAAAGAATCCTGTTTCATGACTAGCTTCCCATTGATCGATGTGACAGGCTTATCCAGGAAGTCCGTTTTTACTCCGCAGTCCAGTAGCTCGGAAGTCACGGTGTAGGCGAGGGGGACCTTATCCTGCTGTTTCAGCGATCCGCTGACGTTAAGGGAAAGTTTGCTTATGCCGCTGAATGTATAACCCTTAAGTTTTACATTCATCCCCGGCGGGAGCAGTTCGTTGAGCCGCGCGAGGTCGAGGTCGGTCTTCGCGGTAAGGTTCAGGCGGGGATCATTGTAGTCTTTTATCGTCCCGGAGAATACGCAGTCGAAACCCTTGGCGAGCCCTTTGAGCATGTCGGTCCAGAGTTTCGTCTCATCGAAATATATCTTCCCGTTTATCCTGTCTATCACGCCGAAGACCGGCACTCCGGAGAGTTTCGTGTCGCGGAGCTGCGTATCAGCCGTGTATTTAAGCTGGACGGTCTTATCCTTCAGGTCGAACGAAAATTTTCCGTTCGCATCGACATCGCCCTTTACCGAGAAATTTTTCGATATCAGCTCGATCTTAGTTAATTTAGCGGCGGCGTTTATGACGCACGGCATCTTCGCCCCGGTCTTGTCCCTGAGGTCCAAAGACATCTTCCCGCTCAGGTCGATCGCGCCTTGCGCGGTGTAATCCTCGCGGCCGAGGTTGAGCCCGGTGACCGATGATACCGTCGCGACCGTAAGGCTGTTATCCTGGGCATAGGAAGCGCTGATATTACCGCTGAGGTTACCGGCGAGCGTTTTGAACGGCAGTCCCGCGTAATACGGCTGGAATTCCGCGAGCGGGATCTCCTTGAGCTTAAGGTTTAGCGTCGCGCTTTTTTTTACGGGATCGAATTGCCCGTCGGCCGAAAGGGAATTGTCCTGTTTTATGTCCATCTCCGAGCTTAACCTGTATTTGATCTTCAGGGGATAGGAGAGGGATGCCTGGAAATCCATATCCTTTAATTCTTTCCTGAAGGCCGGCTCGGTGGCGAGGTCCTCGAACGCGATCCGCGCGTTGGATATTATTACGCTGTTGACGAGGGTGTTCATCTGCCCGTCCGCGGTCTTGGGCTGGTTAAGAAAGGCGAGCGACTGGAAGTTCCATTTGTTCTGGTTGTCTACGGTAAGGGCTATTTTCGGTGAATCTATCCTCACTGATGAGATAACCAGCTTCTTTTCCTGGAGAAGGGGGATATAGAGGATATTCAGATAAAGTTTTTCGACCTCGAGGAACTTTCTCTTGTACTTCGGGTCATCTGATATCGCCAGGTTTCTCAGGACGATGCCCCTGAGCGGGTTATAATATACGCTCCCGAGGGTGACCTCGCGGCCCGTCGCCTTTGTCAGGTAATCGATGATCAGCGTCTTGCCCGTCGTGGGCATGACATTCTCGTTGACGTACCAGACCCCCATCGAGCCCAGGCCGGCGAGCAATATGAATAAGAAGAATATTTTATGTAAAAAGGGGATGCCCCTGCGTTTCGGTTGTTCCCGCATGGTTTATATTCTAATAAAACCGCGCCGGCTTTGCAACCTTAATTAAAAGGGTTTGACTTTGCAAGCGCGAATTGGTAAAATCTAAATGGCAAATTTCGTTCGCTCCCCGACGATTGGGAGCGTTTTTTAATCTTCGGGGCGTAGCGCAGTTTGGCTAGCGCGTCTGCTTTGGGAGCAGAAGGTCCTCGGTTCAAGTCCGAGCGCCCCGACCATAATTACGCGCCTGTAGCTCAGTTGGATAGAGCACCTGCCTTCTAAGCAGGGTGTCGGGCGTTCGAATCGCCCCAGGCGCGCCAATTATTTCCGCTGTCGGGAGCAATGAATTCATCCCGCAGCCGTTTAGGCAAGGGAAATGATATAACGGGTTTCAGTGGTGGGTGTAGCTCAGTTGGTTAGAGCACGGGACTGTGGCTCCCGTTGTCGCGGGTTCGATCCCCGTCACCCACCCCAATAATTCCGTTCTCCTGGCATAATGGGAGAGTTTAATGGTTGTGACCGATGTAGCGGTCACAACCATTTTTATCTGTCGTTGTGTTAAAGACTTAGGGCATTGGGTTTTCTGATATACTAATGAACCTTCTCGTACAACTCGCTGTTTATAATCCCTCTCTGAATTAAGCCATTTTATCTCGAAAATAGACCAAATCCTCTCTTATTTAATGACGGCTATTTAATGCCAATATCGCCGACATTTCAAATATTTTAAAGCAC
>CAISWF010000131.1 GCA_903889135.1 Candidatus Omnitrophota bacterium
AGCAGGGATATACGTTTACCTATGCATTGACAAATGCCAACCAGTATACCTGCACAGCTACGCCTGTTACGGCTAACGTAACCGGTACGAGGGTCTTCTTCGTTGACGAGTCGGGCGTAATAAGATTGACGAACGCCGCGGGCAACCCGATCGAATAATGCTCAGGGCGTAAAGTATGCGAAAAGGCGAGGATCTGTTCCTCGCCTTTTTGTTATACTTGCCCTGAGCCCTTCGGCGGAGTTTACCCTGAGCGGAGCCGAAGGGCCCAGGGCAAACTCCGCTGAAGGGTTGACATTTCACCGTTTTGGTTATAAATTAAATGGCATGGGGAATAATTTGAACTCCAGAAAAGGGTTTACGCTTGTCGAGATAATGATCGTCATGGCCATACTGGTCACGCTGGCGGTCATCGCGATACCCGGTTTCTTGAGGGCAAGGGTGATAGCGAATGAATCGTCGGCGATAGGCTCGTTGAGGACGATAAGCACCGGCTGCGAGAGTTACCGTAGCATGCAGAACCCGCCGACATATCCTCCTAACCTCGCGACCCTGAGCACAGAGACTCCACCGTATATTGATCCTACTTTGGGAGGGGGGACTAAGCAGGGATATAATTTCAATTACGCTTTCGTAGGTACGAACCAGTACACGTGCACGGCGACGCCCATAACAGCCAACATCACCGGCATCAGGGTTTTCTTCGTGGATGAATCCGGCGTTATCAGGATAGACAACGCCGCTGGCGTCCCCGTAGAATAGATCAGAACGCCACTATACCTCTTCTCTGCATATCCTTCAACACTTCCGGTGGAGGCATCTTAGACGGTTTTTTTGCCAGCTCAGCGGACGGTACATAGACCTGAGGTGAATTTTCCGTCCCGCCGCCCAGGCTGTTATGGGGATTTTGCGTATTTTCGGTCAAAGTCCCCGGTGTAGTCGACGCCGTAGGCGTCGATGCCGGAGCGTTTACGGCCTGCGAAGCCGGGTATCCTGCGTTCTCCTGTGCCGGAGGCAATTCATAATTCCCTGCCTGCGGGAGCACCTGCACCTGTGCTTCCGCCCCAGCTTCAGGAGCCGCAGTCGCTGCCGGCTTTGGCTGAGGCCTGCCGAGCGAGAGGATGATGATTATCACCAGGATGCATAAAGATAACACTATGGCTATTTGTGTTTTTGATATCTTCATTGTTCCCTCCATGCTATTCCTTGGTAGTCTTTGGTGTCGGGGAAAAAAGGAGGGGGCGCGTCGCGCAGCCTCCTGTCATAGAGATAATTTTTTGAAAACCCGCTCGCTTTGGCATTCGTATTTGTGTTGAAAGTCCCGACCGGGCCCCTCTGGTTCTGGGTTATCCCGCCGTATACGTTCAGCGTGCCTTTCATATTCGTGTCCCAGTTTTCCAGGTAGAACGAATCGGCCATGGCCATTACGGACGCCTGGATCGCAAGGTTTCCGTTATTCGGGCATGCGCCTTGCAGGATCACTACATCACCTTCAGCTATGAGCCCCAATGTGTCGGTCGAGTTAGGATTTGTTTGAGGATTGCTGTTATATTGGATGTTTCCCGCTATGATGAGGTCATCATTGGCTCCTATAGACAAGCGGCCGTTCAATGTCCCGGATACGTTCACGTCGCCGTATTCAGTGATCTTGTTCCCGGAGACCTTGTTTTGGACGAATATCGCCCCGTTCGCCGGTATCGGCATGTTGGTGTTATTGAAACCGCCGTTTGCGTTCGTTACGTTCATTGTGGCGTTCGCGTTCAATGTTATCGTAGTATTGCCCGTGAAGACGCGCCCGCCGGATGCCGCGGAGCTGCGGAGAGCGGTCGCCTGGGTCGGCATGGCTATAGTATCGACGTTAAAGTCCACCGGTTGGGCAAAATTAGGGTTATCGACCCCCGGGTGCATATAATTTACACTCGGGCCGTGCTCTTCGGTCGGATGCGGATCTATGAGATCAGGGAAAGAAGGGTTTCCGGAGATGTTGAAGCTGTCGTTCGTATGGACCGGACCATTCAACGAGTCGTTAGTCACGAACCATACATCCGTCCCGCCGTAACTCTCGGTATTTGTGAACCATATATTCTTGGCGAAGGTATCGCGCTGGACTTCATAACATACGGTTCGGGTCGAGTCTCCGGACTTGCCGACCGATACTATCTCATATTTTTTCGGCCAATTGGTCGGATTTCCTGCGTTCGGGACGATCGTTATGGCGTATGTTCCGGTAGTCAATGCCGGCTGCGGCACGCCGGCTATAACCGGGCTGATGATGGGAGTCGTGCCGGCCGGCGGGGCAGGCTGGAGTTTAAGCCAGTCAAAAGCATAGTCTACCCCCGACTCAGCCGCGGCGTACGCCGCCAGAGAATTTCCTTCCCTTTGAGCGATCCTCATCTCAGCTATGCTGCGGGCCACATAGGCGGCTATAAGGATAAGGATTACCGTGACTACCGAGTAAGCCACTATCAGCATAAAACCTTTTTTGTTTCTCATCTTTCAGTTCCTCAATAATATGGCACTGGTTAAAGTCATAGGAATCAGCCTCTGCTCGGGCGTCGTCTTTGTCGTCTGCAACGTTACCAAGAGTGTCGTGACCGGGCAGGTTTGGCCGTTCAGAACATAAGAAGTGTTCTGCAGGCAGAACGTCAGGCCGGTCACGTCATTCGCTAATACCTTATTAGTGGTGTTAGGTTGCATTCTTATCAACTGTCCGTTGTTGACATAATAAGTGACAGGCGCGGACCAGTTCGGCGTGCCGGCATTAGTTATCACGGAACCGAAGGCGCCGTAATTATTATTACCGGCAACGATAGTTACGACCTTGAAGACGATGGAATTATAGTTTGTATTGAAGACATAAGCCCCGCCCGCCATAGTTGTCAAGCCGGCCGAGCTTGTCTGTCGCAACTCCCTTGTCATCGAGGTCATGCCTTTCCTTGCCTCCTGGACGGCTTGTATCTCGGCGTCTCCCGAATGCCATGCGGCGCCTCCAAGTATGAGGAAACGCGCCAATATGCCCCCGATCACGACCACTATGGCTACGGTCACCATTAATTCTACTAAGCTGAGTCCTTTGCGCGCTACTGTCTTCATCTGTTCGCCATCACCTCAGAGATCATCGCCGGGGACGTTAAAACCCCGTTCGCGTCTATCTGTTCCGCGCCGTCGCGTACGCCGTTGAGCGCTATTCCTCCGCCATTTCCGTTGTCCGCGCCGATTATCCTTGCGCCTTTTTGCCGCCACGAGACGGACAAAGTTACCCTTACAAGATCCGTGGTATTAGGAATGGCATCGACGTAAATTACGCCTTTGGCATCCTGGGCAGCTAAACCGGGTATACTGAAGGTGGTGTTATCATAATAGGTGGCTGTTTCAATACGCTGGTAGCGTATCTCTTCGAGCTTCAATTGAATGGCGTTATTGGCTAAGGTCAGGTTTTTTGCAGTTTCACTTAAGTTAAAACAGAGGACATACCCACCCAGCAGCCCGCCTATCGCTATCAGCATTATGCCGGCCGCGAACATTACTTCCATCAGCGTAAAGCCGCGTTTTACGGAATTGGGCCACATCTCTCATCCCTCCACTTGAAAGTTTACTATAATGCGGGATTAATATCAAGACTTTTGCCATCAAGAACAAAATCCCGTAAAAAACGGCGAAGTCCCGCGCGCAGGGTAAAATATTGCGTAACGGGGCAATTTTCCTTGACTTTTTTGCTTAAAAAATATAAACTAAAACCCAATGAAAGAAGAAAAACTATCATATTACGGTTTTACTCTCGTTGAGATAATGATAGTTATCGCCATTATTTCCACTTTGGCGGCCATTTCCATTCCTGTCTTTCTCACATCCCGCATAAACGCCAACGAGGCGTCAGCGATAGTATCTTGCCGGACGATCGGATCGGCCTGTAACAGCTATTACACAAATTCAAACCCTCATACTTTCCCGGCGGCGCTGGATAACCTGGCCGCGCCTGACTCCGATCCGCCCTATCTCGATTCGGTCCTGGCCGTTACCAAACAGAAACAAGGTTACACCTTCAACTACAGTTTCATCGACACGGAAAATTTTGAGCTGA
>CAISWF010000132.1 GCA_903889135.1 Candidatus Omnitrophota bacterium
CACGCGACGACCCTTATTATCATAGTAGCCGTTGAAGAAACCCGCGTCGGCGATCCATTCCTTCTTCCTGAGCCACGCGAAGAGATGGTCGGCCTTTTTGCGCAGGTCGTCGATCAGGTCGTCGATATCCACCTCGACCGCCTCACCGGTGATGGCCCTGCAGGACTCAAGATATCCATCGAGCCGCTTCTGTTTCTCTTTATAATCATCATAATCGACCGGAGTGCCCAGAGTGTCGAACAACATCAGGAATTCCGTCAATAATTTGACGCTCTTGCGCCTTTTTTTAATCTCTTCGAGGATGACGCAGATGTCGCGCAGGTTATGCGCGTACATGAAGCTGAAAGCCACGCTCTCGCCCCTGTCGGACGCCATGTCGAGGCCGTCGTTCCAGTCGGCGTTCTCGAGCCGTATTATGTTATGCTCGCCTACGTTGAAGAATTGGACGACGTTCTGGACGAGGATATGCTCGAGGATACTGCCCCTGTATATCCTCTTCGAATTGTCGCGCTGGATAAGATCCTTCTGGTTGAAATCCTTATCTATCGCTTTGGCGCGCTTAAGCTGGTAGTCCCTGAAATATTCGGCCTCTTTCAACAAGAAATCGGTGTCCCCCGTCTTCTGGATGTAAAGGCGGGTAGTAAGGTACGGCCAGATACCGTGGTCCATCCAGACGCGGCTTATCCTGTTGCGGTCGGCGATGAACTTGCCGTCTTTCGTGATGACCGTCGCGTTCGAGCCGTCGAGCCGCACGCCGCGGAAACTGTCAAATATGAGGCCTCTCGCCTTCTCCGGTTCGGTCAGCAGAAGGGTAAGCGCGTCCTGCCAGATATCGCGCCAGCCCCGGCCGCCCTTGCCGTAATCGTAGTGCGGCAAAAACGAATTGCCGAATAACTTCCTGAAAGTCGGCTGCATCTTGACCCAGAGCAGCCAGTTGTTGAAATCACCGTCGTTGAAATCGAACTCAAGCTTCGAAAGATATTGCTGCCAGTATTTCTTCGTCGCCTCGAGGCTCTTTACGACCTTGGCCGGCGAATTCAGCCCTTTGAATATCTTATTTATATCTTTCTTCTCGTCTCTGATGCCCATCACGAGGATATATTCGACCTTGCCGCCTTTTTTCAGTTTTTTGCGGTTGAACCTGAACGCGGCGCACGCTTCTTTCCCGTCGAATTCCGGGAGTTTTTTCGCGGCTGGTTTCACGTGTTTCTCTATCGCGTCGGGAAATATCAGGTCACCCTCGCCACAGAACGTCTCGATCGTAGGGAACTGTCCTGCCGGCGCCATGCCGTTATCCTCGCACCCGAAGACGAAATAATTCGTCCTGTTCTCGATGTGGCCCTTCTCGTCGAATATCATCGTCGGCTTAAGGGATATCCCGTACCTGTCGAGGTCGACGCGGTTTAAAAGCGAGCTCACGTGCCTGTGGTCGCGGATATTTTTTTCGCTGCGGCCGAATAACGGGATGAAAGACGTCGGCGTTATCTCCGTCTCTTTCCCTCTTTTATTCGTGACGCGGACGCGCATGACCTCGACGGCGGTATTGAACGGGATGAAATTCAGCACCTCTATCTCGAGGCCGTGCGCCTGTTTCGTTACCTTGTGATAAAGGAAGCCCGCCTCGACCACATCGTCGTGCGGATAAGAGAGCCTTATTATCTCATTCCCTACTTTAATGAAGAAATCGCGGCGGCAGAAGAGGTTGTTGCGGACATCTTCGATGCTCGCCGGCGGCGTAAGGAAGTGGTCGTTGTCGCGTTTTATGTCCCCGCCGAGGTTGGGGCTTATCGAAGACAGTAATTCCCCGTCCTTGTCGGTGAGCGGAAAATACAGGTTATATTTGTGCGGGTCTTTTACTGTGAACGTGCCTTTATCGTCAATGAATCTGTATATCATCAGGCGTTGCCGATCTCCGGTATTTTCTTGATCGCCTCTTTTATCTTCTCTTCCGGATGCTCGTAGTCCTCGAGTTTTCCGTCGAGATAGGCGTCGTAGGCCGAGAGGTCGAAGTGGCCGTGGCCGCTGTAATTGAAAACGATGCATTTGCCGTCGTTCTTCTTCGCCTCGTCGATGACGCAGCGTATCGCGTGCGATGTCTCAGGCGCGGGAAGGAAACCCTCGGTCCTCGCCCACATCACGGCCGCCTCGAAGACCGGGTTCTGCGAATATGCCCTCGCCTCTATTATTTTCCTCTTCGCGAGCAGCGACACTTCAGGCGCCATCCCGTGATATCTCAATCCGCCCGCGTGTATCCCGGCCGGCACGAAACTGTGGCCCAACGTGTACATCTTCACGAGCGGCGTAAGCTTCCCGGTATCGCCGAAATCGTACAGGTATTCGCCCTTCGTTAACGTAGGACAGGCGGTCGGCTCGACCGCGATGAACTTTATGTCCTTTCCCTTCAATTTATCCGGCACGAACGGGAACGCGAACCCGGCGAAATTGCTGCCGCCGCCGACGCACGCTATCATCGTGTCCGGTTTCTCGCCTATCATCTCGAGCTGTTTTTTCGTTTCGAGGCCGATGACGGACTGGTGCGTAAGGACGTGGTTCAATACGCTGCCGAGGGAATATTTGGTGTCGTCGTGGGTGGCCGCGTCCTCAACCGCTTCGGAGATCGCGATGCCCAGGCTGCCCGGCGTCTCCGGGTCATCGGCCAAAGCCTGCCTTCCGGAATTGGTCTTTGTCGTAGGCGATGGGAATATCTCCGCGCCCCAGACGCGCATCAGGGACTTGCGGTAAGGCTTCTGGTAATAGCTCGCCTTGACCATATAGACCGTGCATTTTAGCCCGAGGATGTTGCAGGCGAACGAGAGCGCCGAACCCCACTGCCCCGCGCCTGTTTCGGTCGCTATGCGCTTTACGCCTTCTTTTTTATTGTAATATGCCTGGGCGATGGCCGTGTTCAATTTGTGGCTGCCCGCGGGCGAGACGCTTTCATCCTTATAATAAATGCGGCAATTCGTCTTGAGAGCCTTCTCGAGGCGGACCGCCCTCTTAAGCGGCGTCGGCCTGTAAATCTTATATACGTCAAGGACTTCGTCAGGGATATCTATCCAGCGCTGCTGGCTCATCTCCTGCTCTATCAGGGCCATAGGGAATATCGGCGCCAGGTCGGCAGGCCCGAGCGGTTTCCCGGTCCCGGGATTTAAAGGCGGCGGTAATTGTTCGGGCAGGTCGGGCGCGATGTTGTACCAGGCTTTGGGGATGTCATTCAACGACAAAATAACTCTGTCCTTGTCCATCGCAGGTCTCCTTTTGCTGGGGTTGTTTTAGTTGTTTTGAGGAATTATAGGCATTTTAACATAAAGAAACCCGCCCCACAAGGTCAATGACACTGGGGCGGAAGGCCGCGTTTCATGAGATATTTCTGGTGATATTCCTCCGCGGGCCAGAATATGCCGGCCGGGACGATCTGCGTCACGACTTTATTCTTATATTTGCCGGATCCTTCGAGATTCTCTTTTGAAGCCAGCGCCAGTTTCTGTTGCTCCGTATCGTGATAAAAAATGGCCGACCGGTAATTCGAGCCGACATCCGGTCCCTGGCGGTTCATCGTCGTCGGGTCGTGTATGCTCCAAAATTCATCGAGGAGCTCCTGGTAAGTGACTACGGACGGATCATATTGCAGCTCGACGGACTCGGCGTGGCCGGTCGTTCCGGCGCAGACCTGCTCGTATGTGGGATTTTTTGTAAGGCCCCCGGTATAGCCGACTCGTGTAAACACGACGCCCTTGAACGTGCGGAAATTCTCCTCGATCCCCCAGAAACACCCGGCCGCGAACGTCGCGGTCTTGAGCGGTTTATAATCGGTTTTCACGAATTTCAGCGCGACTGAATTGATACAATAGCGTTTCCCGGTAGGCGGCGGGCCGTCGTCGAAGACGTGGCCTAAATGCGCCCCGCAACGCGCGCAATTTACCGCGATGCGCTCCATCCCAAAGCTCTTATCTTCCTCCAAAGTAACATTAAGCGACGAGACCGGCTCATAAAAACTCGGCCAGCCCGTCCCGGATTCAAACTTGGTCCCGACGCCAAAGAGGTCGGTCCCGCAATCAACGCATTCGTAAAGTCCCTTCTCTTTTGGTATCTCACAAACGCCGCTAAAAGCTTTTTCCGTACCTTGCCTGCGCGTCACTTCATATTGTTCAGGCGAGAGAATTTTTTTCCAGTCAGCGTCGGTCTTTACCACTTTATCGACCGTCTCTACTTTTCCCGAGCGCGCGTCGTAAACAGGGACTTTGCCGTCATTATTTTCTGTGGATTTCGCCATAGTGCACCCTCCCGCGAAAAATACTGCCAGTAACAGGATTATTCCGGATCTTCTCATCTTCCTGCCCCTCTAGTATAAGGTTACCTCGTAAATATCACATTCTCCGGTGCCGCCGTTGCCCGGGAAATAAAGGTCGATGTTCCTGACGGCCTGTAGGTCGAGCGTTTTGTTGCCGCCCTGGTTGCCGTACATGTTCCTGATAGTGAACCGGTCGAACGGAAATTCATACGTCTCTACCTTGCCTGTACCGTCATTCGATTCCGAAGCGAAACTCTCGCCGTCGGCGCCGTTGATGCCGTCATATTTCACTTTTCCGAGATCGCCCGCGCCGGATTCATTTATGAAGAGCGAGAATGGCATCCCCTCGGCCAGGGACATCTTTATCCTGATGCCCTTGAGGCCCTGAAAATCGAAAGACCCGTCGCCGTTGACGGTCTTGACCTGGCAAGGGACGCCAAAACCACAACCCCAACCGCTGCCGGTATCGATAACGCATTTCAGGTCCGGCCCGCTGAACTTGATCCCTGCTGTCGTTGAGCTGTCAGCCCAGGCGCTTAATTTTTCCACATCGATGCTCTTGATATCGCAGAAAAGCTCGCTCTCGCGCTTGATATCCTTGTTATTTACTTTGGCATACCCGCCCGTTTCGACCAATTTATCAGGATAAGGCACGGCAGATTTTTTATGGACAACATCGGCTGCCGCATTCACTTTCTTCATCTCGGCGGTCAGCGGGCCGTATTCATTATCATGGATGTCGACGATCCCGTAATCGCTGTTCTCGCCGTCAAAATCGCGCCCCTGCGGCGACTCGTCGAAGTACTGGAACCAGTGATAACCGGTGACGTACGGGAATCCCATCATCTGTGTCACGTATTTGTTGAAACCTTCGGCCCTCTCCTGCTGCGTCTTGACCGTGACGTCGGCGCCGCGCGTATTCTTGTCGCCGCTGTTGTTCTCCGTCGCCCGGTAGGAGAACTCGGTTATCAGGACCGGTTTCTGCCCGAGGAAATAGAAATTATCAAGCAGCTCTTTGTTGACCTTCATATCTTTGCAATAGTAATTGACCGATACTACATCGCAATATTTCCCGCACGCCTTCGCCACCTCGTCCGGGGCGTTATTCGCGAAGCGGACGCCGAGTATCAGGTGGTTCGGGTCGTACTTTTTGATGAGCCCGCATACCGTGGAAAAGTACCGCTCGGCAATGACGCCGGCGAAAAGTTCCCGCGCCTCTTTTGCCGCGGCGCCGCGCGTATGCATGAATTCATCCACGCTCTTGCCGTATTTCTCTTTCAAAAACTCGGCCAATTTCTGCCTGCCGGCCGCGCTCTCGGGAAGTTTGGCGTATTCATCGAGAAGCGTGGACGCGTGGCCGGTGTACCAGCCCACATCCCCGTACCACGGCAGCTCATTTTCTATAAAATATCCCAGCAGGTATTTCGCGTCCTTGAACCGCCTGCATCTGCCCGCGACGTCCTGTTCAGCCCTCTCGTCGAACAACGGGTCGAAGACATCCACGAGCCTGTGGTCGCTGGTGGACGGGATGCCCAGCATTACGGTAAAAGGCATATCATAAAAGAACGTTGCCGGGTCGGACCATGACCCTATCGTATTAAAATCCAGATTCTTAAGGCGCTTTATGGCGTTCCTGGCCCACTCCCCGTAGTCCTTATATTTCGACGACACGTCATAATATTCGGAATTTGGAAGCACTGCGCCATCCTTGCCCAGGACCGCGTTGACCCCCTTCGAGATGAACCGTTCCCCGTCGGGACCGGTGAACCAGTATTTGCCTTTCTCCTGTTTTACGGCGAAGAAAGTCTTGCCTTTCGGTATCGATAGCCTCCTAGGGATATTCTTATACGGCTTATCAGTCTTGAATTCCGTCTCCCATATCGAGAAACCCCACGCCGTCGCCCTCTCGAGGCAGTCTATTTTTACGAATTTGCACGTTGCTTTCTCTTTGAAATTTAATTTTATGTCTTCGCCTTCGTTCCCGTCGTTTATCTCGGCAAGGGTCTGCCATGTTGCGCCGTCGGCCGAGCCCAGTATTTTATAACGGTATGCCGCGGCCGTTTCCCATTTTATCTCGATGCCGTACAGGTCCACCGGTTGCTCGAATTCCACCTGTATCCACTGGTTATCCTTCAATTCCGATTCCCAGCGCATCTTGATATTGTTGTCAACCGCCTTCTCAGGAGTGTTGTTATTTATAACGGATGACGCGGTGACGGCTTTTATGACGGGAGCGGGGGCAGGTGTTTCGGCGCAATAAGCGGAAATGATGAACGCGGGTAAAAATAACAACGCAAAAATTATGCTGCTAAGGGGTCTTTTCACGCGGGCCTGCCTCCTCACATTATATATCACCGTAATTATTTATATACCGCGAATATTTCACCGGATTGCTTCTCGATCAGGCGCAGGTCGGCGCCGAAGGCTTTCGAAAATTTATCGCTGAAACTTCCGTGCTCGATAAAAATATCCTTGAGCTTATCCCTGCCGTAGGCGTCTATCACGTGGGAAACGATAGCCCACGCATAAAGGTATGAATCCTGTTCCGTCCTATCAGCGCCGAATTTTGCCTCGAGCCGCGTAAATGAAAAATCCTTGAAAGGCGGAAGCGCCTTATTATACATTCTTCGCATGCTCCCGTATTGCACATACATCGCCAGGCCCTCCTCGAACCATCTCGGCGCGGTGGACAGCGGCTTGGCGATGACGATATGGGTGATCTCGTGCTTGAGCGTTCCTTCGTCGATCTTCCCGAGCGTTACAAAGATGGTCGCCGCGCTCGCGGCCGCCCTCAAAGCCCTGCCTTTTTCCGGCGTCACGTATACCCGGACCTCTATTTTTCCAGAGTTTGTATATCCGATGCCAAGGACATCCGAGACCTGGTTATAGGCGCCTTCCACTTGCTGGTCTATCTCCTTAAGTTCGGACGGCTTTATACCCGGCCCCTCGGCGACGATCCTGAAATGCACCGTCTCCACCGGTGAAACTGCCGCGGCCGTTCCCGCAAACAACATGACGCAACATACAATGCCTACATAAAAAGCGTATCTTTTCATCTATGGCTCCTATTTGACCGCCGGTTCGGGCCCTGTCCCGCCCATCTCCGCCTTTGCCTCTTTATAAAGCTGGCTTTCAGGAGGCAAGCTTTCCAATATTGACTTTATCTTATTCAGGGCCCCCTCAAATTCCTTTTTATGCTTCTTGTAAAGTATTAACAGACCTTTCAACTCCAACGCCGCGCTGATGGCGGTTATATTTTTATGTACAGCCGCCTCCCAGTTTTTGTCTTTCTTGTTTTCCCATAAGGCGAGGAGCCGTTTTTTGAATTCTTCGATGAGTTTGCGGTTTATCTCTTCTTCCTTCGCGGTGCTGATCTCACCGATAAGATAATCCCCCACGAACCACAATATTCTTTCGAGTTCTTCGACGCTGTTCTTTTTTTCAACGGTGTTATAAACGAAACCTGAAAGGAAGATTGGGTCGTGCGCCACGGTCTTGTAATTCGCGTCGCTTCCCTTGATGGCCTTCGCCACTTCCCCCTTGCCCAGGTCCTGGGAAAATTTTTCAAGTATCTCCGGCGGCAGGTCGCTTATATTGATGGTCCCTTTATCCTTGACCACCGTTTCGTCCTCTTTTACCAGTTTATAGGCGGCAAACCGCGGAATAATGGAGGTGATATTTTTATTCTTAAAATAGTCTTTTAACTGGTCGACGCCGCGCACGTTCTCCTTCTGGTTCAGGATATTTATAAGGATGGTGATCTCTTCCACGGAAGCGGCCGGCTCGATATCAACAGAGCCGAGTTTCAGCTCAGAAAGGGCTTTCATGAAATGCTGCATCAGGCTGTTTTTTAACTCGACTTTCTCCCCGTTGATAAAAAGGACGCCCTCGGAGCTTGCCATGACCAGGGATTTATTGCCTGATGTCAGGTTTTTTAGCTGCTCCATCACTTCGGCGAGTTTTTCCTTGAACATGCTGTGCCCGGACCCGTAAAGTTTGCTAAGAGACAGGAGCTGGGCTGTGGTTTTTATAAATGTTTGTAATTCCTGCAGGTTCGTCTTTTCCATTATTTCTTCCTTAATGTCTCAAGCCACGCGTTCAATTTCCCTACGAAATCCGCGTATACAGCCGCCTGCTCGTCGGTATAAAGCCCGCGCAGGCCGGCGTCGTATTTTACGCGCTCTTCGATCGTGTCGTGAAGGACTTCACTGATAGGCGTTACGGCATTTTTTGTATCGCTTACGCCGTCCCATCTCTCGTTGACCGGGAAACCTGCCTTTCTAAGCGGAGGGTCCCATGTCGCGTCGACCAGGACCCACCTGTCATCTATTAAAACTTTGCACGCGAGATGATTGCCGAACGGTATTTTTCTGACAAGCGCCCTGAGCTCCGGCGGGTATTTTACGGCGGGGTCGTCCCAATCAAATGAATAATTCGCGTATTTGACTTTAAGCCCGAGCCGTGTAAAGAGCTCGCCGAGGAGGACGTGCTTCGGGTTGCACGAGCCACGATTCATTTCAATGAGTGCCGCCGGCCCGACCTTAGGATCGCGCATAGCCGCGATTATGGCATACGGGATGCCGCGGATGTGCTCATAGACCGAAATGCGAGCTTCTTTCGGCCCCTTCCCCTCGGTCCATTCATTGAATTTTTCGGTAATTATGTCCAAATCTGTCTCTATTCAAACAGCGGTTTCAGGTCGATCTCGGTCCAGCCCTGCAGGTCGCGGACATTCAGCCAGAGTTTCAGGTCCTTTGGGGTCGCGACTATAGAATAATACGTTTTGAACCCGCTGTCACTGTGAAAAGACGGCCCGCCTTGGGGAATAGTGGCATCGAAGAACCCCATCATCATCTTGGCGTCGATCTTTCCTTTATTTTTTTTCGCCAGGGAGAGGAGATTACTGCACCTTTCCAGGCTGAATCCGCCGTGCTTGCCTTCGGGAACGGTAATGGCGACGTGCCAGGACGGGTCGATAAAATAGTTCGTAGCGGCCATCAGCCCTTTTTCATCGTCGACCCTTCTCTTGTAATCAGAGGTACCCCATTCGTAGCTGTAACCCTGCTTGGCGTCTGCAACATTAATGATAAGCCCGCCTTGGGCCCGCACCGCGTCAAAAAACGCGTCAACCTGATTCAGCGTTGTCGAATCGAACATCATCGACATTAATGCGGAATTTGAATTGAGCCGGTTCTTGGCCTGGTAAGGATCCGACATCCCGCCGTTCTGCAGGTCGTAAAACAGCCCGGACTGGTTCATTGCGGACTGCCACATGATCTGGCCGATATAATTGATA
Organism: Candidatus Omnitrophota bacterium; assembly: GCA_903889135.1. Taxonomy (GTDB): domain Bacteria; phylum Omnitrophota; class Gorgyraeia; order Pluralincolimonadales; family Pluralincolimonadaceae; genus Pluralincolimonas. The sequence continues at coordinate 9,588 of CAISWF010000132.1, forward strand.
TCCGCCACTCCCTGCGCCGAGCCGACGGGGTTAAAGACGGCGACTGTCAGGAATTTCTGGTATGCCCCGAGCTTTCCTTCAGGTAAGTCCCAGTTGCGCCCGATGACAGTTGAGCCGTCTTTGCTGTATTCTCCCCACGCCATCAGGCCGGAACATCCGCCGCCCATAATGATCGGTCCAAGCAGGTTGCAGGCGATCATCTGCTTATCCGCGCCCAGGCCGGAGGTCTCACCCATTCCCCGGACCCATTCACGGACATAAAACGGAACCTCGGCTAAACCGGCTTTCATTTCAGCCAGCACTTTATCATAAGGGGCCTTATCAGTCCCGATGCCGGTATCCTTAACCCCCATGTCATAAAATTCCTTGAACTCATCCTTCAGGAGGGCCCCGTACTGCCTCCCCATCTGGTAAAAATTCCCCTTCATCACAACGACATTGAGCTTGCCGGACTTATAAAGTTTTCCCCCTTCAAATTCCGAAATAAATTTCATATCGCTCGCGCGTGCAGCCGGGACCAAAAAGCACAGCGCCAGCGCCACGCCTAATAATTTTTTCATGTTACTCCTTTATTTCGAGCCTTGCATGACCCAATAATCCGCGCCATTAGTGTATTTCAAAAGGTAGAGATGCCTGTTAATGTTCGGGTTAGTGTCAAGGACGCGCATATAAAAATCATCATAAAATTCCGGGCATTCCAGGTAATAGCCGTGCTTGAAACTCGCGTTATTTATCGCGGTCACGTCGATCGTCATGAAGCGCTCCGGGTCGAGGGATTTCAAATAAAGCACCCCTCTCGCTTCTTCGAGCTGCTCCGGCTCGGTGATCCTCAGTTTTTCGCGCCCTAGCCTCTTCTCCCCGGTGATCATCCCGCTCACAAGCAAAGCGCCATCGTCGGAAGAGACATATGCGGTCAATTTCCTCGATATGACCTTAAATTCCTTTTCGAATTTTTCATTAAATTTGTCTTTGCTGACGTCGGGGGCCGCGAGTATGACCTGGTCTATCTCGAGATCCTCATCGGCAAAATCGGGGTACGTATAGAGCGTGTCAAAAGCGTCGCATGTCACCTGGCAGCCGAGGCTCGACGCCTCTATCCAAAGTTTTTCCGGCTTGACCTCGCGAACGACCTTCGCCAGCACATTCGCCAGGTACGGCCCTGAGGCGGTGGCCAGGGATCGCGCTTTTTCATAGCCCCCGATGCTGACCGATTGGTCCCCGGGCCAGTCAAATAATAACACCGGAGTGTTAAGGTCCAGTAGATACGTAAAATAGGCGGCCTTCATCGCCGTCGCCTCAAATCCGTCCTTATAGCCGAAGACGAGCACGAGCAGGGATTTATGCGAGGACGCCTGCACAGCTGCGGTCAACTCTTTCGTGAAAACGTCCGGGGCCAATTTCGTTGTATTTTTCAGCTTTATTATGCCGTTCTCCTTGAGCTGGTCCGGCAGCATCGTCCCTATCCTCACCCTCGGGTCCATCCTGATATCCAGGGTGCCGTATGTCGTCTCTTTAGCCAGGTTGGCCGTGCCCATTTCCCGGCTTGTCGCGTAGAAGATACTGATCACCCTGTAGCCGCCTTCTACTTTATAGTTCATGCGCTTATAAATGTCATCCAGGGAATATAATTGCCCTTTCTTAACGGGTAGGGCCGCGCAGCCCGATAGGACCGCGCAACAGCATAAAAGCATTAAATATTTACGCATTGGCTACTTTTTCCTCAATGTCCTTATTGCCCACACGATGAACCGGACCAGTAATAATACCAGGTAAACGATGAGGACTTTTAAAGCGAAAAATTTGCCGAAAAATGAAAAGAAGAATTTATAGCAATGGACCGCCACGGAATTTACATAACTTGACTCATTTAAGTCGGACTTGATATGCGCGGCTTCCGTGAATTCTTTTATCCGCTCTTCGATAATTTTTGGCGGAGGGTTAAGGGTCGCTTCGATTATCTCGTTGGAATTTAAGCCGTTACGGATCTCCGGATGTATCTTTATGGTGTATGTTGCCCCGTTAACGAACTCCAATTTGTATTTCGGGAATACGACGGGCATCTCGGGGAGAAAATGCAGGATGGCGTATAGTATGAGGGCCAACCCTATGAGTATCAATCCTTCTTTTGCTATTATCCTATTGATCATCTTATGGGTGGAATCCTATTTTCTTCTTCGGCTTCTCTTCCGACGGCGCCATTAATTCATCAATAAGCTGGTAAATCGTTGTAATATGCCGCCCGTGCTCATTGAGTATTTTACCATGTTCTTTTACTTGCTGCGCAAGTTCTTTATGCTCGGCCAATAACTCTCTTAGTTTCACAAAAGCACGCATTATGGCGATGTTGACCTGGATAGCCTTCTTGCTCCGCAGAACGCTTGAGAGCATTGCGATACCCTGTTCGGTGAAAGCATAAGGCAGATAACCGCCGAGGCTCTTTCTTGAAGGTATCACATTTTGTGATACCAAGAAATCGGCTTCTTCTTTGGTCACTTGAAACATGAAATCCTCAGGGAAACGTTCAATATTTCTTTTGACCTGTTGCCTCAAAGCTATCGGCCTGACTCCATAGAGCTCCGCCAGGTCTCTATCTAACATTACCTTCTTGCCTCTTATGGCAAAGATCTTCTGCCTTACTATCTCCTGCTTAACCAATTTACCCATAAAAACTCCCTCCTCTAGCTCAATAGACGCTAAAGGAGGGAGAAAACTTTCAACTATTTTAGGGTGTCCCCCACTGAGGTGGGACCTTGCCCCAATGGGACGTCCCTTATTCCGTTATCGCAAAATCCGCATGTACCACAGCGAAAACTTTCTTTTCAAGTGATGTAGTATCGTTACTGCCCCAGTCCGAGACCTCGGTCGAATTGACCGGCGTTATCTGGAAGACGCCCATATCCGCCGAGCGTATCCTGCCGACCCTGTTGCCGGATGCTGACGCTATCCGTTCGGCCCGTTTCTTGGCATCCGCAGATGCCATGCCGAGCATCTCGAGCTTCAGCTCGGCCAGCTTGGTGTAAAAATACTGCGGCGGGTGCGAAACGAACCGTATATCCTGCTCGATCAAGCCCGTCGATTCGCGCGACACGGCGGTTATCTTGGCGACATCGGCCGAGTGCACTTCTATCGTTTGGCTGAGGTCATAGGCCTCGATCTCGTTGGTAGCAATGCCCTTCTCGTTCTTCTTGTAGATGACCGTCGTCACCACCTGCGAGACGTTCGTCTCGCCCTCGGTCATCCCTTTGGACGCGAGGTAGGCCCTGACCTTGGCCGTGTCCTCTTTTAACCTGGCGAACGCGGCCTTCATCTGCGGGTCCC
>CAISWF010000133.1 GCA_903889135.1 Candidatus Omnitrophota bacterium
CTGATATACAAATTAAAAGGAGAACGTGCATGAAAGCAGTTTTGGAAAAAGACGTTGATACGAAATCGCTTGATAAAATAATCGGTAAATATAAGGGCGGGCCGGGCGACGTCCTCTGCATCCTCGAGGAGGCGCAGGAGCTCCATAGGCATAAATACCTGCCGAGAGAGACGCTCGAATACATAGCCGAGAACCTCGACCTGCCGGCCTCGAAGATCTACAGCGTCGCCACTTTTTACGCGTTTTTTAACCTTAAGCCGCAGGGCGAGCATTCGATAATAGTATGCAGGGGGACGGCCTGCCACACAAAAGGTTCGAAGGCCCTGCTTGAGCACCTTGAAGGGATCTTGAAGATAAGGGGAGCCTTCGACGAGGGCGAGTCGTTCTATACGACACCCGACAATAAATTCACCGTGAGGACGGTCGCCTGCTTCGGCCAATGCGCGCTCGCGCCGGTCGTTGTCGTTGACGGCAAGATATTCGTCCATATGGACACGGGGAGATTATCAAGGATGGTAAAAGAGCTCAGCCGGGGAGGTAAGAAAAAATGAACATATCCAATCTTGAACAATTGAACAGCGAACGCGAGAAAAGGCTAAAGCAGATATTATCGCACAGGCCGCGGATCTCCGTGGGCATGGGCACTTGCGGCATCGGCAACGGCGCCGATGAGGTATATAAGGAACTCGAGAAGTCGCTGCACAGGAAGAAGGCCGGAATATCCCTCGGCAAGGTCGGATGCTTCGGTTTCTGCGCCGACGAGCCGCTGGTAAACATCTATATGCCGGGTAAACCGCTCATCATCCTTTCCAAGGTCAAGCCGAAGGACGCCGCGAAGATAGTTGAAAAAACCATGAAGGGCGATATATATAAGGAAAGGGTTTTATGCAAGATAGAGGAATGGGACCATATCACCGGTAAAGTGATATACGGCCGCGGTTTTCCCGGCGTCCCGAACTGGAACGAAGTCCCGTTCTTCAGGGGACAGAAGAAGATAGTCCTGAGGGATTGCGGGCTCATCGACCCCGAGAACATAGACGATTACATCGCGGTCGGCGGTTACCAGTCGTTATATAAGGCCATCACGAGCATGGCCCCGGAAAAAATAATAGAAGAGCTCAAGATATCTAAATTAAGGGGCAGGGGCGGCGCGGGTTTCCCTCCGTGGAGAAAATGGGAGATCATGCGCGGCATAAAGGCCGACCAGAAATTCGTGGTCTGTAACGCTGACGAGGGCGACCCGGGCGCTTACATGAACCGCAATGAGATAGAGAGCGACCCGCATATGCTTATAGAGGGCATAGCGATCGCGGCTTACACGATGGGGGCGACCGGCGGGATAATTTACATCCGCGCGGAATACCCGTTGGCGGTCCAGAGGATAAAGAAGGCGATCGTCCAGGCCGAGGAATGGGGTTTTCTCGGAAAAAATATCATGGGGACCGGTTTTAATTTTGACATCAAGATAGTCGAGGGCGCGGGCGCGTTCGTCTGCGGCGAGGAGACGGCGCTCATATTCTCGCTCGAAGGCAAGCCCGGCCGTCCGAGGCCCAGGCCTCCTTTCCCGGCTGAAAAAGGATTATGGGACAAGCCCACGACCATAAACAACGTCGAGACATTGAGCAACGTCCCCGCGATAATCTCCAGGGGCGGCCAGTGGTTCGCGCAGACAGGCACGTCGGCGAGCGCGGGCACAAAGGTATTTTCGCTCGTAGGCAAGGTAAAGAATACCGGCCTCGTTGAACTTCCGTTTGGTTCGCCCGTGCTCTCCCTCATTTACCAGATGGGCGAGGGGAGCGGCAAGAATAAGGTCATCAAGTCGGTCCAGTCGGGCGGCCCGTCCGGCGGATGCATCCCGGCTTCGCTTTTCAATTCCAAGATAGATTACGAGAACCTCGCCCAGCTCGGCGCGATACTCGGCTCCGGCGGCATGGTCGTAATGGACCAGGACAACTGCATGGTCGATGTCGCACGTTATTTCATAGAATTTACCACTTCGGAATCGTGCGGTAAATGCACCCCGTGCCGCGAAGGTCTCCAGCAGGCGTTAAAGATCCTCAAAGACATAACCGAGGGCAGGGGCAAGATGGAGGACATCAAGACACTCGAAGACCTCGGCAAGGTCATAAAGGACACGGCGATATGCGGCCTCGGGCAGACAGCTCCGAACCCGGTGCTTACTACGCTAAAATATTTCAGGGACGAATACGAGGAGCACATAAGGGACAAGAGATGCGACGCGGGCGTATGCCAGTCATTGTTCCTCTCTCCGTGCGAGAACAGCTGCCCGCTCCACATGAACATCCCGGGCTTCCTCGAATTGATAAATGAAAAACAGATGGACGACGCGTACGACCTGATCCTGCGCGACAATCCTTTCCCCGCAAGTTCGGGAAGGATATGCCATTTCCATTGCAAGATGCGCTGCAGGAGGGAAGATATCGATGATCCGGTATCGCAGGGCGAGATACACCGCTTCGTCGCGGATAATATGCACAAATACGGCAAGGACAAGGCGATCATGCGGAGATTATTGAAAGAAAAACTGCCTTCTACCGGCAAAAAGATCGCCGTAGCAGGCGGCGGCCCGGCCGGACTTACCGCGGCGTATTATCTCGCTCGGCTCGGGCATTCGGTTACGGTATATGAAGAGAAACCGAAGGCCGGCGGCGTCCTGATGTACGGCATACCGTCATACAGGCTGCCGAAAGGCGTCCTCGAAAGGGAGATAAAATTCATAAAGGACTTCGGCGTGAAGTTCATTTTTAATTCTAAGGTCAACGAGAAGAAATTAAGGGAACTCGAAAGCTCGTTCGACGCTGTCTTCATCGCGACCGGCGCATATAAAGAGATGGACCTCGACATCCCGGGCAGGGACCTTAAAGGCGTCCTGCGCGGGACCGAGTACCTCGAGACAGCGGCAACCGGGAAAAAGCCTGTCATTGGCAAAAAGGTCGCCATAATCGGCGCCGGGAACGTCGCGATAGACGCGGCAAGGACGGCTTTCAGGTTCGGCAGCGACGTCACTGTAGTCTACCGCCGCGAGAAGGCGGATATGCCTGCCAATAAAGAAGAGATCAAAGAGGCCGAGCACGAGGGGATCAAATTCATTTTCCTCGCCGCGCCGAAATCCATCATCGGCGAAAAAGGAAAAGTAAAAGGCATCGAGATAAGCAAGATGAAGCCGGGTGATTTCGACCTCTCCGGCAGGAGAAGGCCAGTCGCCACCGACACATACGAGACGATCGCCTGCGACTCGGTCATACTCGCCATAGGCGAGCGCGTAGATTCGGGCTTCATACGCAATGTCGGCATCGACGCCAACGAGGACGGGACGATAAAAGTTGATAAGTCCACGCTCCAGACCGTCGATCCTAAAGTTTACGCGGGCGGCGACCTCGTCATGGGGCCGGCAACCGCGGTCGAGGCGATGGCGCAAGGCAGGAAAGCGGCCGAGGCGATAGACCTTGATCTCATGGGAGAGAAGAGGATAGCGCTGTTATCGAAGAAATTCAAATATAAGAACGAAGTCCCGCTCGAGCCGAGCCCGGAGGGCAGGAGATACCCGAAGACGCTCTCGGTGAAAGCCAGGAAGAAAAACTTTAAAGAAGTATCGCTCGGATTGTGCTGGGATGACGTAAAAACAGAGACCACCCGCTGCTTGAGATGCGATGTGAAGGAGGCAATCTAATGGCCGATAAAATGCTGAACATAAAGATAGACGGAAAAGAATGCAAAGCAGCCGAAGGGACGACGATACTCAAGGCGGCCAGAGAGGTGGGCATCGACATACCGACCCTCTGCTATCTCGAGGGGATATCCGAGAACGCCTCGTGCGGCGTCTGCTGCGTCGAGGTAAGGAATGCCAAAAGCCTTTTGAGGGCGTGCATCACCAAGGTTTCGGAAGGCATGGAGATCTACACGAACACGCCGGCAGTCCGCGGCGCGCGCAGAATGAACGTCGAGCTTCTCCTTGCGGGCCATCCGAAAGAATGCCCGACTTGCGACAAGAACGAGACCTGTGAGTTGCGCGTCCTTGCTTCTGACCTCGGCATAAGGGCCGTGAGATTTGCGAAGACCAGGAAGCGCGACTTCAATGTCGACCTGAGCTCCCCGTCGATCATACGGGACCCTAACAAATGCATACTTTGCGGCCGCTGCATCGCGGTCTGCTCGCAGGTCCAGTCGGTAAACGCGATAGATTTCGTGAACAGGGGCGCCAAGACGATCGTCTCTACATTTTTTAACGAAGGGCTCGGGAAAGTAGAATGCGCGAACTGCGGCCAGTGCGTCCTCGTCTGCCCGACAGGCGCGTTGACCGAAAAGAGCTCGATAGACGACGTATGGAAGGCGATACACGACCCGAAAAAGACCGTAGTCGTCCAGACCGCTCCGGCGGTAAGGGCCGCAATAGGCGAAGAATTCGGACTTCCGGCGGGAACGCTCGTGACCGGGAAGATGACCGCCGCGCTTCGCAGGCTTGGGTACGACAAAGTCTTCGACACGCAGTTTACCGCCGACCTCACCATCATGGAGGAGGGCTTTGAGCTCATCGACAGGATAAAGAACAAAGGCGTACTTCCTTTGATCACATCCTGCTCTCCCGGATGGATAAAGTTCAGCGAGCATTTTTTCCCGGATGTCCTCGACCATCTCTCGTCCTGCAAATCGCCCCAGCAGATGTTCGGCGCGGTCGCGAAGACCTATTACGCGGAGAAGGCCGGCGTAGACCCGAAGGATATGGTGGTAGTCTCGATAATGCCTTGCACCGCGAAAAAATTCGAGGCAAAGCGCCCGGAGATGGACAGCGCTTTTGAATATTGGAAAGACAAAAAGGCATACAAGGATAGCGACAAATTCCCCGATGTCGATTACGTCCTGACCACGAGGGAGGCCGCCCAGATGGTAAAAGAGGCAGGCATCGATTTCAATAAACTGCCGGATGAAGATTTTGATAATCCGCTCGGCGAGTCGACAGGCGCGGCCGTAATATTCGGCGCGACCGGCGGCGTCATGGAAGCCGCGTTGAGGACTGCCTACGAAGTCATAACGAAGAAGAAGCTCGACAAGCTCGATTTCAAGGATGTCCGCGGATTTGAAGGGATAAAATCCGCGGAGGTCGATGTCGACGGGCTAACGGTAAAGGTCGCGGTCGCGAGCGGCCTGGCTAACGCGCGGAAATTGCTGGATGAGGTCAAAGCCGGCAAATCCCCGTACCATTTCATAGAGATAATGTGCTGCCCGGGCGGATGCCTCGGCGGCGGCGGACAGCCGATACCCACGAATACCGAAGTCAGGAAGAAGAGGGCTGAGGCGATATACAGGGAAGACGCGGGCAAGCCGATAAGGAAATCGCACGAGAATCCCTCGATCACGGCCATATACAAGGAATTCCTCATAGAGCCGCTCGGGGAAAAATCGCACCATCTGTTGCACACGACATACACTAAACGAGGCCTTCTAAAAAAATGACAGGGACGCTTCACGGGAAGGGATTTGCGTTTTCTTTAATTTTTTGCGCGATCCTATGCGTTACCGTCCCGTCATATGCCCTCGGCCTTAACGAACGTCCGAAGGACATAATACTCATCGGCTGGGACGGAGCGCAGTTGAACCACGTGAAAGAGTGCCTCGCGCGCGGAGAGCTCCCTAACATCAAAAAATTATCATCCGAAGGCTCATTCGTCGAGATAGACGTGCAGGGCCACCAGACCGAGACCGAGCCGGGCTTTGCGCAGATGCTGACCGGATATAAGGCCGAGACCTCGGGCGTCCGCACCAACGAGAATTACAAGACGATACCGAAGGGATACACGATATTCGAGCGGCTCGAGGACTATTTCGGGCACGATAAATTCGTGACGGTGGCGCTTGCCAATAAGGGCCATCGTTTTAAATATGACAGCCCGGGTAAGCCCTATTACAATGCCGTCAAAGAGACTGACGTTTTTAAAAACGGCCTCAACGAGGACCAGAGGGTCGCGAGCGAGGCAGAAAGGCTTCTCGAGGAATATAAAGGCAGGCCGTTCTTCTTTTTCCTGCAGTTCGCCGCGCCGGATAATAACGGCCACGCGCACGGCGAGAATTCAAAAGAATATAATGACGCGCTCATCGCGTGCGATAAATTGACCGGCGACATCGTCAAAAAACTTAAAGACCTGGATCTATACGATACGACGATAATTTACGTTACCGCCGACCACGGTTTTGACGAGGGGCAGAGAGGACATAGCTATGCCCCGTATATTTTCATGGCCACGAACGACCCGCGGGGGATAAGGCAGGGTTTCCAATCAGACGTCACCCCGACGATCCTCGACAGGTTTGGCGTGGACGTGAAAAAGATCAACCCGCCGCTCGACGGTAAACCGCTGACTAAATAGGAGGCAAGATGCTTGGATTCGGAACAGCAGGATCATTGCTAGCAGCAGGGTTGATAGTATGGTCCGTCTTCACTTATAATCTCCTCATCAAATACAAGAACCTCATGAAAGAAGCCTGGAGCGGCATCGACGTCCAGCTTAAGCGCCGCGCAGACCTCATCCCAAACCTCGTTGAGGCGGTCAAGGGATATAAGCAATTCGAAAGGAATACCCTCGAAGAGGTCACCGCGCTGCGCGCCAAGACCATATCCGCGGAAGGGCCGCAGGATAAATCCGGGCCGGAGAACGCCATCTCCCGTTCATTAAAATCAATTTTCGCGGTAGTAGAAGCGTACCCCGAACTTAAAGCCAGCCAGAGCTTTCTCGACCTGCACAAGAACCTCGTCGAGATAGAGGACAACCTCCAGATGGCCCGCCGTTATTACAACGGCACGGTCCGCGATTATAATATTTTATCGCAGACCTTTCCCAGCAGCATGATCGCCGGCAGTTTCCATTTCGATAAAGCCGAGTTCTTCGAGATAGAGTTAGCGACTGAAAGGCAAGTCACCGAAGTAAAAATATAAAGGAGGCCAAATGCCCGGGAAAAGAACCCTTTTCGCAGCATCCTTCCTCGCAATCATCCTTTTTGCCGTACCCGTTTCCCGCGCTTTCGAAAGCATACTGTCCTTTGACAGCCTCATCACAGTCCACCGGGACTCGACGATGTCGGTGGCCGAGACCATAAAGGTAAATGCCGAGAATTACCAGATAAGGCACGGCATATACCGCGATTTCCCGACAAAATACACGGTCTACAAGAACGGCGCCTCGTACCGGTATATCGTAGGTTTTACGGTGAAAGAGGTCCTGCTCGACGGAACGCCCGAGCCGTATCATATCGCCGAGCTCTCGAACGGGGAAAGGGTATACATAGGCGACGAGAATACTTATGTCCAGGCCGGAGTCCATACATATACGATAAAATACGATACCAACCGCCAGCTGGGATTTTTCAAGGACCACGATGAGCTCTATTGGAATGTCACGGGCAACGGGTGGAATTTCCCTATAGCCGCCGCATCCGCGACGGTGATCCTCCCTGACAAGATCGCCCGCGACGCGATAAAGACCGATGAGTATACCGGGCCGATGGGTTCGCGCGCGAAAGATGCGGACGTATCCTTCGATAGTGAGGGCAGGCCGGTTTTCGTGACGACACGGACGCTTGACCCGCGCGAAGGCTTATCGATCGTGGTCGGCTGGCCTAAGGGTTTCGTGCACGAGTTGACCTCCCCGGAGAAATTGATGTATTTCCTGCGCGATAATCCGGGCCCGGTTGCCGGCGCGGCGGGCGTAGTCGCGCTTTTTGTTTACTTCATTATCACCTGGGCGCTCTTCGGTAAAAATCCTCCGAAAGGGACCATAATCCCATTGTTCGCGCCGCCGAAAGGCGTATCTCCGTCCGCGATCCGTTATATAGAGAAGATGGGTTATGACGCTAAATGTTTCTCCTCAGCAGTGATAGACATGGCGGTCAAGGGGTATCTCACCATAATTGAAAAGGATGGGACCTATTCCGTAGATCGCGGCGCCGCGGATCCGTCAAGCTTAAGCCCGGAAGAAAAGGTCATAGCCGAAGGGATAATGGGTGATCGGAAGCACTTCGAATTCGAAAACGCCAATCACGACGAAGTAGAAGGGGCGATAGATTCGCTCAAGGATACCCTCAAGACGGAGTTCGAGAAGACGTATTTCCTGACCAACGTGCAATATTTTGCCCCCGGCGTGGCGATATCCGTTATCACCATCCTCATCGTCGCGATGTTATCGTCCATGGATACTTTAACCATTTTAGCGTTATCTATCATCCTCGCCGCGCTTAATTTCATCTTCTACCAGCTGCTTAAAGCGCCGACGCTTGCCGGAAGGACGATCATGGACCAGATAGAAGGTTTCGGCATGTATCTTCGAACGGCGGAGAGGGACGAGATAGCGCTTATGGGCGCGCCGGCGAAGACGCCCGAACTTTTCGAAAAATATCTTCCGTACGCTGTCGCGCTCGACCTGGAAAATGCCTGGGCGAAGAAATTCACCGACGTATTATCGCGCGCAGGTACGGGAGGCGAAGGATACTCGCCGGTATGGTACAGGGGGCCGGGTATCGGTATAATGCGGTTCGGCGGCATCACCGGTTATTCATCATTAGGAAGCTCGCTCGCAAGTTCCATATCCTCCTCTGCGGTCGCTCCGGGATCCAGCTCAGGTTTCGGTGGCGGCGGTTTCGGCGGCGGTGGAGGCGGTGGCGGCGGCGGTGGAGGCGGAGGAGGGGGCTGGTGATCGAATTAAAGAGATTCCTGGTTTATTTATGCGATATTTGTAGTAAAATATAAAACAAAATGAACATCGCTACCGGTTTACTCAAAGAGATCTGGCACACTTTCAGCGCAGCCGCGCCGTACATACTTTTAGGCACTTTTATGGCGGGGTTCATCCATATTTTCTTCGACCGCGAAAAAGTGGTAAAACACCTCGGCAAGCCCGGGTTCAAGTCGGTTTTTTTGGCGGCGCTATTCGGGATCCCTTTGCCGCTTTGCTCGTGCGGCGTACTGCCGACGGCAGTCTCCCTGCGCAAGAGCGGCGCCTCGAAGGGGGCCACGCTTTCATTTTTAATATCGACGCCCGAGACCGGCATCGACTCGATATTCTTTTCATACGCGCTGCTTGATCCGTTGATGACGGTATTCCGGCCTTTCGCGGCCCTGGTCACCGCTGTCGTCGCAGGCGTGTCGGAAAATCTTTTCGGAAAGAAAGATAAACCTGCCCCGGCGCCGAAAGAAGAAAAATGCGTATTTTGCGAGGAGGAAGGGCACGAGCACGATCACTCCTTCTGGGGCAAGTTCAAGCATTCGATGGAATACGCCTTTGTGGACCTCCTGGGGGATATCGCTTTATGGCTTGTCATCGGCATAAGCATAGGAGGCGTGATATCGTATTTCGCGTCCCCGAGTTTAATAGAAAATTATCTCGGTTACGGCTGGCCCTCGATGTTCATAATGCTTTTGATCGGCGTCCCGTTATATATCTGCGCGTCGGCCTCGACGCCTATCGCGGCGGCGCTGATCGCGAAGGGGATGAGCCCGGGCGTGGCGCTGGTATTCCTACTCTCCGGCCCGGCGACCAATACCGCCGGCATAGTCACGATCGCCAAATTCATGGGGAAAAGGTCGGTCGTCATATATCTCGCGGCGATCTCGGTGTGCTCGATCGGGATGGGGTTCCTTTTGAATTATATCTACAAAGCTTCCCACATAGACATATTGACGGTCCTCGGCAAGGGTTCGCATTCGCATATGGCCCATAACGCGGGCCTGTTCGCGGCGCCGCTGCTCATCATCCTCATGATAAACGCGTCCCGCAGAAAGATGGCCTGCCCGGCATAAGGGTGGTATAATAGACACACGGAGGTGGAGATATGAAAAAGTTTTTAGCGGTATTAATGGTCCTGTGTTTTGCGACGAGCGGTTTTGCCGCATGGTGGACAAACAAATCGGACACGAAAACGCCGCCGGATGCCAAGACAACCGCGGATACCACAAAGACGACCGATAAGAACGCGACTAAACAGAAAGAGCCTGTGATAGTAACAATGGCCGGCAAGGTCACTTCTATTAACCCGCCGCAGAACGAACTCGTCATCTCGGATAGCAAGACGGGAAACAGCAAGGTTTTTGTCGTAGATCCCGATGTTTATAAGACGGTCAATATCGGCGATACTGTCGAAGCCAAGTTTAAAGCCGACACAAACATCATCGACAGCATAAAATTAGTGAAAGCCGCGAAGGCGGAGACGAAACCTGTCCAGCCCAAGGCCAAGCCGACTAAGAAGTAGCATGCTCAAATCCATAAAAAACCTCAAGACTAACGATACGGTCGAGGACGTATATTTCCTCAAGAAGAAAGAGCTTGCGCTCACGCAGGGCGGAAAGCCGTTCCTTAAATTGACGCTCTCGGATAAGACCGGCCGCATGGAAGCTAAGGTGTGGGAGAATGCCGAGGCCGCCGATGAGATGGTCGCCACAGGCCAGGCGGTCTTTGTCCAGGGCCGCGTCGATTCGTTCAAGGGGGACCTGCAGATACGCGTCGACCAGATACGCCTCGCCGAGCCGAAAGAATACAAATTCGAGGACCTCGTCCGCTCCGTAGAGAAACCCGAAGAAATATTCAAGAATATCAAAGAGACGCTCGACGGGATCTCCGATAAATGGCTCTCGGACCTGGCGAAAGAATTCCTCTCCGACGACGAATTGATGACGAAATTCAAAAAATCACCCGGCGCCCAGAATTGGCACAACGCCTACATCGGCGGGCTGATGGAACACACGTATGAGGTTATGCGCATCTGCGGCGAAGTATGCGCCCTGTATCCCGAGGCCGACCGCGACATCGTGATGATCGGCGCGTTCGCCCACGACATCGGCAAGACCGTCGAGCTCGACATCAACACATTCGAATATACGGTAGACGGAGGGCTGATCGGCCATTTGACGCTCGGTTACGAGATGGTATCCGAGAAGATAAAAAGCATCAAGGGTTTTCCGAAGGAGCTCGCCCTGCGCCTCAAGCACATCATTTTAAGCCACCACGGCGAATACGAACAGCAGTCGCCTATATTACCGAAGACGCTCGAGGCGACGATCGTCTACCAGGCCGACGAGCTCGTCTCGCAGGCGAACGCGGTCAAAGAGATCATCGTCCAGCAGTCCGGCGGCGACAAAGCCTGGTCGTCATTCGTAAGCCTTAAGGGCCGCAAATACCTTCTCAAAAAATGAATGAAACAGTCATTGCGAGGAGCGTGGCGACGAAGCAATCTCCATGCTGAAAGAAAATCAATATTATGTTTACATAATGACCAATTCAAATAACACAGTTCTATATACAGGGATTACCAATGATTTAAGAAAAAGGGTATTTGAACATAAAGAGAAATTGGTAGAGGGTTTTACAAAGAAATATAATATAACTAAGCTGATATATTACGAAATATTTAGAGATTCTTATAGCGCAATATCTAGAGAGAAAAAGATAAAAGGCGGTTCGAGGCAGAGGAAGCTCGATCTAATAGATAGTTTTAATCCAAAATGGGAAGATTTATATAGTAAAATCTAGATTGCTTCGCTTCGCTCGCAATGACTGATAATCTCGCAATGACGGAGGGTAAGAAAATGTACCATGTTGACGTATACTGCAAAGAAGACAGCGTGTTTGATGTAACGTCGGGAGAAGCAAAGATCACAATAGACATGACCGAGAAGAACCTCGGGCCGCTGCCGACGTTGTTGGCGGCGTTGGGCTCATGCATGGGCGTGTTCCTGCGCAGGTACGCCGATAATATGAAGCTCCCCATAAAGGAATTCAGCATCAGCGTCGATGCGGAGTTAGAAAAGACCCCGGTAATGTGTTTTAAGAAGATAAACGTCGCGATAGACCTGAAAGGCGCGCCGCTCGACCAGGCGAAAAAAGACGCCCTCATGCGCTTCATAAATAATTGCCCCGTCCACAACACCCTGCACGGCAATCCCGAGATAAACGCCCAATTGCGGTAATAAAAAAAGAGGACATCATAGAGGGGGGTGGCCCTCTCAACTACAGATGTCCTCTCGAACTACTTTAAAACTATTTAACTAACCTTATCGAAGTCGCTACGCCGATGCCTTCCGTTACCATGGTGCCTTTTACTTTTACGGAGACGTCTTTCTTTATTGCCTCCATCGTAACAGGCTTCATGTCGGCTCCGTAGAGCGTAGTGGTTGGAGTGACCTCGAATAAGGTCCTCTCGCCTTTGGCATCGGTGACCGCGATCGTCGGCTTCATACCTCTGGCCGGATCGGCCGACATCACGGAAGTTACCTTACCGGTGACGTTCTCCGACTCGACTTTCGCCGCCATCGCGTTGGCGGTCAAAGAAAGCATGACCGCTACCAACAATGCCGCTAAGACTATCTTTTTCATTCCTGCTCCTTCTTGTCCCGAGCACCTTTATTTCGCCGGGGGTGTGGCTTTCGGGGTAAAAATCTTTACGGTGTCGGCCACGTTGCTGCCTGTCTTCGACGTGATCTTTACCGCATCTCCGACCTTCAATGAGGAGATAACCTTAGGATCGACCGCCAGTGTCACCTCAGTCTTTGTCTTCATTTCTTTGAGGGTTATCGTGTTCTTTGCCGTGTCGATCGAGGTTATTTTGCCCTTTATGGTGTCTATGCCGGTCTTAGCTGCATCGGCAACTTTCGTATCAGCCGCCGCTACCGTCCCGGATATCATGCAAAAGGACATCAATGCTATCAACAAGATCGCTACTGTTTTCATTTGTTTCACCTCCCTCTTCATCTGATTTTGACATAAGTATACAATAATGACGATTAAAGCATCATTAGAAGATGATTAAAAATTTTTAATGAGGAATACGGTGAAGGTGGCGCCGCGGCCCGGCTCGCTCTTTACCTCAATGCGGCCCTTGTGCGCCTCTGCGATGGCTTTTGAAATGCTTAACCCCAGGCCGAAACCGACCGACCCGCGGGATTTGTCGACGCGGAAGAACCTGTCGAATATATGGGGCAATTCTTCGGGCGGGATGCCTATGCCTGTGTCGGTAAACGAGATCCTGACGTAAGGATGGTCATCCGCGATATCGACCGTCACGCTCCCTCCGTCAGGCGTGTATTTGACGGCATTGTCTAACAGGTTCAGGAAGAGCCTGCGTATCTGGTTTTCGTCGCCTTTTATCTTCGCCGAAACGCCGGGGGGCAGGGATATGGTGATCTTTTTCTGGTCGGCGAGGACTTTCACGTCGCGCGCGGCTTCACGGATCACTTCCGCGGCATCGAACTGCTTTGCCTCAAGCGGCATCGCGTTGCTGTCGAACCTGGCCAGCATAAGCAGGTTCTCGACTATCCGGATTATCGTGTTTATCTCGTCTAACCCGCTCTTTAACGTCATCTCATAATCCTCGGGCGAGCGCATCTTCTTTAACGTGACCTCCATCTCGCCTTTTAAGACGGAGAGGGGAGTCTTCAGCTCGTGTGAGAGGTCCTCGATGAATTGCTTCTGCATCATAAATGACCGTTCCAGGTTGGCGAATTTCGCCAGGATCGATCCGATCAACCCGGTCAACAGGACCGTCAAGGGAAGCAGGATGAAGAGGAGGAACTTCAGGTTTTGGCGCGCCGAGGTCAGCAGGGCCAAGGGCCTCGCAACCTGCACGATATAGGCGACCTTGTGATTTTCCATCACCGGCATCGTGAATGTCCTCAGGTCCACCGGTTTGGCGCCGGGAAGGTCCAGATCTATTTTTTCAAATACGCTTTTTCCTTTTACGACGCGCGCGAAAGTCTTCTGTGAAAGGATGGATATTTTCGGGATGTTCTTTGAATACGCGATGCGGCTGCCGTCAATGCCATAGATCTGGACGATGGTGCCTATGAGCTGCGGGTCGTCGCTCTTCTCCTCGACCCACCGCTGGGCTATCTTGGCGAAGTTGATGTTGTCTATCTTGCTGAATTCCTCGACGACGACGCCGTCTTTTATCGCCTCGAGCCGCTCGGTCTCCCAATAGGTGTCTATTGAGCTCGCGATGCCCTCGGCCCTCGACCGCAGGAGGACGTCGGCGCTGCTTCTTATGCTGCTGCTGAAGATGTTGTAGAGGAGCACGCTGAAGAAGATAAGCGTCAGCGCGAGCAGAAGCATGTACCAAAGGATAAGTTTGACGCGGATAGACTTGATATTCATATCAACCCTTGAGGATATAACCCCTGCCGCGGACGGTCTGGATGAGTTTTTTGCCGGGGCCGCTGTCGAGCTTTTTGCGAAGGTAATTTACGTAAACATCTATGACGTTGGTGAAACTGTCGAAATTCATGTCCCAGAC
>CAISWF010000134.1 GCA_903889135.1 Candidatus Omnitrophota bacterium
ATCCATTGTAGTTAGTAAATTATCATTTTTGGCAGGGTTTGTCAAGAGAAACTACGTCTTGAATGATACAACCCCTTCCCCGAGAAGCCCTTCTATCTCAAAAGTGAGGGAATCCGACGGTTCGACCTTCAGTTTCTCCTCCACGGATATCTCGAACCTCTTTCCGTCGGACATCTTGAAGTGCAGGTATACGGGGGCAGTGCCGGGATGGGATTCCAGGACCGACTTCAGTTTCGTAAGGGCCTGTTCGTCAATTCCCGTGTTAAGATTTATTATAAGTGCAAGCGTGTATTTCTTTTGCAGCTCTTCGAGGGGCATTATGTCGTTGGCTATTATCTTCGGCCGGTCTTCCCTGAGGCTGACCTTGCCTTTAACGCAGACTATGGCGTCCTTCTTGATGAATTTCTCAGTATTGACGAAAGTCTTTGGGAATACGAGGACTTCCGTCTCCCCGGTGAGGTCTTCGATGCTCATTATCGCCATCTTTTCGCTCTTGGCCTTGGTGATGGTGAATTTAAGCTTTGAGATTATCCCGCCGACGTTGACTTCCTCATCCGGCCTCCTCTTTCCGAGGTCTTTGACCTGGCACGTGGAATAAGCCCTGACGAGTTTCTCGTATTTCGCGAGGGGATGGCCGGTTATATAGAAACCCAGCATCTCTTTTTCAAAAGCCAGGAGCTGGCTCTCGTGCCACTCCGGGATCTTCGGGATCTCGTGCTGCCTGCCCGGGCGGCTTTTCGCGTGCGCGCCGAATTCCTCGAAAAACGTCGACTGTCCGCTCAGGCGCTCTTTGTGCGAGTTCGCGCCGCACTCGAGGCAGTCGTCGACAAGCGTAAAGAGCTGCGACCTGTGTAATTTGAATTCGTCGAACGCCCCGCACTTTATAAGGCTTTCGAGGACCTTCCTGTTGGTGAGCCTCAGGTCGACGCGTTCGCAGAAATCATAAAGGTTCTTGAAATTCCCGCTGGTATTCCTGGTGGTGACTATTGAATCGATAGAGCCGTGCCCCACGTTCTTTACGGCGCTCAACCCGAACCTTATGGCGTTGCCGACGACTGTGAATTTCGAGAAGCTCTCGTTAATGCTCGGAGGAAGTATCTGTATCCCCATCCTCTCCGACTCTTCGATGTAGAACGCGACCTTGTCTATGTTGTCACGCTCAGAGGTCATAAGCGCGGTCATGAATTCAACCGGATAATTCGCCTTGAGATAGGCGGTCCTGTAAGAGATGAGCGCGTACGCGGTCGAGTGCGATTTGTTGAAACCGTAACCAGCGAAATACTCGATGAAGTTGAATATCTTCTCCGAAGTTCTCTTATCGATGCCTTTCTTCGCCGAGCCCTCGAGGAATCTCGCTTTCGCCTGTTCCATCTCCTCGGGGATCTTCTTTCCCATCGCGCGGCGGAGCGAATCGGCTTGTGACATCGTGAACCCGGCCAGATCGGAGGCGATGCGCATGACCTGTTCCTGGTATACTATCGTGCCGTACGTCTCCTTAAGTATCGGCTCAAGGAGTTTATGGTCGTATTTTATGGGCGCGAGGCCGTGTTTCCTTTTTATGAAATCCTCGACCATTCCCGTGCCTATGGGTCCGGGGCGGTAGAGGGCGACGACGGCTATTATATCCTCGAAATTCGTGGGTTTCAGCTTATTCAGG
>CAISWF010000135.1 GCA_903889135.1 Candidatus Omnitrophota bacterium
CCGCTTCCGGCTGGAAGGCCGCGTTCACGGACTTCTGGTATAAATTTACGGGGCACGGCCCAAAAAAAGAGCAAGAGACCCGGTCTTCCGCGCCAGGCGTACCGGTATATAAAGCGGAAGAACGCGTCTCCGCTCCTCCGGTCAGGGAGGCGCAGTCGGCGCCCGTAATCCTCGCGGTTCCCGAGCCGGCGGAGAAGACTTCCCCGGTCAGCGAGAACGCGGTTGTTTACAGCGATCTTATTATCATGAAGAGCGGGAACAGCATTCAGGGCGTAATTAAAGACGAGAAAAGCGATTCTTATGTGGTAAAGCTCCCTTTCGGGGAAGTGACGCTTAAAAAGACCGATGTGAAAGAGATAAAACGCCTCCCGCCGGAAGAAGCGTGCTTTAATCTAGGGAATAGATTCCTTGAGAGCCATAATTTCGATGCCGCTATTGCCGAATATAATAAAGCCCTCAAGATCGATCCGGGTTATATCCCCGCAAAAGACGCCGTATCCGCGGCGAAAAAAAAGAAATTGGAATACGGATCCCAGATAAAAGCCCTGGTAAAACAGGAAGCGGAAGACAGGGGAAAAGATAAACAGGCGGAGTCGGCGGCTGTCGGCGGAAGATCCCCGGTAAAGGAGATTTCTTATTTTATCAGCATAAGCGACATGAATATCCCGATCAAGAAGGGCTACAGCTTTACCGATTTCGGTTTTACGGTTGACGGTGGCCTTACCATAAACAGTTTTGCCCAGCCGCCGGAAGTATTTCCCGGCAAAGGCCGCGTGAGGACCGTAAACAGTTCGCCGGCGGAATTCGCCGGTGTAAGGCTTGGGGACAGGCTTTCTACCATAAACGGCAGGAGTGTTGCGGGATTATCTCCGGTGGACGCCGAAAAACTTATAGGGTCCCACAGATATATAAAGTTAACCGTGGAAAGACGTTAGTTTAATTGCTATAATGTCCCTTTAAATTAAAGGGACAAATCAGCGCGGGGCTGTAGCTCAGCTGGGAGAGCGCTTGAATCGCACTCAAGAGGTCGGGGGTTCGATCCCCCCCAGCTCCACCATTTGAAAGGCTATGCGAAAAAACCTTTTTTTCTTAGTGGCCTTATTGTCACTTACCACTCCGGTTTTCCCTAAGGATGCGGAAATCCAGAAGCCGGTAGTCGCCGGCTCGTTCTATCCTGCCGAATCGATACTTCTCTCCGGACTGGTCATGAACTATCTGAACGATGCCAGGCCCGAGACCGTCAGCGGTGATATAATAGCGCTGATCTCTCCGCACGCCGGTTATGTCTATTCCGGGCCTGTCGCCGCCTATGGCTATAAGGCAATATCAGGGAGAAGATACGACACCGTAGTAATAATAGGGATAAGCCACCACGCCATCTTCGATGGTGTGGCTTACCTCGATAAGGATTTTTATCGTACGCCGCTCGGCGATGTCCCGATAGACCTCGAATTTACCAGGAAATTAGCCAGGGCGGAAAAAGATACTTTGTGCAAAAATCCTCAGGCATACGAGGAGGAGCATTCGGCCGAGGTCGAGATACCGTTCCTCCAGATGTCTTTGAAAGATTTTAAGATAGTTGTCCTGTTGATGGGCGGTCCCGGTCCCGATTATGCCACATCCGTCAAACTTGCCAGGGGCTTGGTTAAGGTAATAAAGGAGAGCGGAAAGAAGGTCCTCATAGTGGCGAGCTCCGACCTTTCGCATTATTATGAATATAACGATGCCATCGCGAAAGACCGCGTCACATTATCGGAGCTGCTGAATTTTGACGCGCTCCGTTTCGCCGACGCGGTATCCGCGCGCGAGTGCGAACTTTGCGGATCTGCGCCGGTAACGACCGCCCTTATCGCGGGCAAGGACCTGGGTGCCGATAAGATACAGATACTTAAATACGCCAATTCGGGCGATACGGCCGGCGACAAAAGCAGGGTCGTCGGTTACGCCAGCGCGGTCATTTATAAATATAAAGAGGAGGAGATAATGCTTAACTCCGGGCAGAAGAATAAACTTTTGGATATAGCTCGCAAGACCGTAGAGTCTTACGTGAGAGATAAAAAGATACCGGATTTCAAGGAGATCGATCCCGGACTGCTTGGCAAAGAAGGGGCATTCGTGACTTTACACAAGAAGGGAGAACTCAGGGGGTGCATCGGGAACATCATAGGTATCCAGCCGCTCTGGATGACGGTCCGCGATATGGCCGTAGAATCTTCAACGAGAGATCCCAGGTTTGAACCCGTCGCGCCTGAAGAGCTCAAGGATATAAAGATAGAGATATCGGTCCTTTCACAGCCTAAGCGCGTCCAGGACATAAACGAGATAAAGATGGGGATCCACGGGGTCATCGTAAAGCGCGGCATGAATAGCGGAGTATTTTTGCCGCAGGTGGCGACTGAGACGGGCTGGTCCAGGGATGAGTTCCTTTCTAACCTTTGTGCGCATAAAGCTGGGCTCCCCGCCGACGCCTGGAAGGACAAGAAGACGGAATTATACACTTTCACCGCGCAGGTCTTCGGAGAGGAATAACCTTGAGCAGATTTTATGTGCCGCCGGGATGCGTGGCCGGCGGAAAGATAATCATACGCGGAGACGAGCTTCATCACGCGAGGGATGTCATGCGTCTCGCTGCCGGAGACGGGATATCGGTATTTGACGGCACCGGCAGGGAATACAGCGGCATCATTCTGAAGGTTGATAAGGAGCAGATGGCCGTAGAGATAAAAAAAACTGTCGAGCGGAAGGACGAGGGTTGCAGGTTGACATTGGTCCAGGCGCTCCCGAAATCAGACAAGATGGACCTTATCGTCGAGAAGGCAACTGAGCTTGGTGTAACGACGATAATACCTATCACGACCGAACGGACAGTCGTCAGGCCGGACGCTAAAAAGGAAAGTTCGAAGGCGGATCGCTGGAGGAAGATAGCCCTTGTTGCCGCCAAGCAATGCGGCAGGACGACGATACCTGAAGTGATGCCCGTAACAGGGTTCGAGGATTCCTTGAGGTCATTAAATGACGCGGAGGTCAAGATAATACCCTGCCTCTATGAAAATACCAAGGCCATGAAAGAAGTCCTGGGAGGTCTGAAAGTCAAGTCGGCCGCTGTCTTGATCGGCCCGGAGGGAGATTTTACGGAGAAGGAAATAGCCGCCGCTAAAAACGCAGGCGCGGTTCCCGTATCTCTCGGCCGGGAAGTCCTCAGGTCCGAGACTGCCGCTATATGCGCGCTCTCGGTCCTGAATTATGAATTGAGGTGGTAGATGGCTATTAAAAACGGCCTGCTTATAGGCGAGATGCTGGTAAACGACGAGGTGATAACCCCGGAACAGCTGGAGATGTGCCTTAATGAACAGAAGAAGTCCGGGAAATTCATCTGCCAGATAATCGCGGACCTCGGTTTCGCCACCGAGGAAAAGGTGCTCACCGTCCTTTCCCAGCAGCTAAAGATACCTTACGTAAGGCTCAAAGACAAGATCATAGCCAAACCGGTAGCGGATAGGGTCCCTGCAAGGTTCGCGGTCCATTATAAATTGATGCCTTTGGAAGATAAGGACGGGATCCTCTCCATAGCCGTGACCGACCCGCTTGACCTGCACACCCTCGATGACATAAAACTAATTTTAAGCTGTGAGGTCCGCCCGTTCCTTGGCGGGGAGAAGGACATCATCGAGGCGATCAAGAAATATTACGGCATCGGAGCCGACACGATCGAGAGCATCATGGCCGAGACCGCGGCCTCAGGCGAGCCGTCGCCCGGAGCCCTGGCAGCCGAAGAGGCCGAGGAGCTTGTCGAGGACGCCTCTATAATAAAATTTGTTAACCAGATAATCCAGCAGGCGTACCATGACCGGGCGACCGATATCCATATAGAGCCTTACGAGGATGAATTAAAGGTCCGTTACAGGATAGACGGCGTATTATACGAGGCGGCCATACCCCCGAATATCAAGTATTTCCAGTCGGCGATAATTTCCAGGATAAAGATCATGTCAAACCTGAATATCGCAGAGCACCGCCTGCCGCAGGACGGCAGGATGAAAGTGAAAGTAGGCCAGGAAGACCTCGACCTGAGAGTCTCCATATTGCCGACACCGTACGGCGAGAGTGTGGGTATAAGGCTGCTCTTTGCGAAGATGCTATACAGCCTCGAGGAGCTGGGCTTGGCCGATTTTGACCTTAAGATACTGAATGAGATGATAAAGAAACCGCACGGAATAATCCTCCTGACCGGCCCGACGGGATCCGGTAAGACTACGACCCTTTATGCCTGCCTCTCGAAGATCAATAACCGGGAACTTAAAATACTAACGATCGAAGACCCGATAGAATACCATCTAAAGGGGATCACCCAGATCCAGGTCCATACAAAGGTAGACCTGACTTTCGCCAACGGCCTAAGGTCGATGCTCAGGCACGACCCGGATGTAATGATGGTCGGAGAGATAAGGGACGTCGAGACAGCGGAGATAGCGATAAGGGTAGCCTTGACCGGCCACCTCGTCTTTTCGACTTTGCACACCAACGACGCGGCTGGCGCGACGACACGGCTCCTGGATATGGGAATAGAGCCGTTTCTTGTGGCTTCATCGGTCGAGTGCGTCATCGCCCAGAGGCTCGTCCGTCTTATCTGCCCTAAATGCAAACGGCCCGGGAAAGACGCGAAGGTGATCCTTCAGGAGCTGGGCATGAAGGATGTCCCGAAGGACGCGGAAATATACGAAGGTAAGGGATGCGAATGTGAGTTATACTAAAAACAACTAATGAGGTGGAAATATGTCGTTTGGAAGGTACGTTCTATTTGCAATCGGATTGGTGCTTCTCGCCGGCGTGGTCATAGCAATACAGGGCGCGACCGTGTCGGGCGAGTCCGTGACCTCCAAGTGGGCGGGCTCAAGCGCCACCTTCAACAAGACGCAGGGCGGCAACATCACCCAGATCAACATCACGGTAACCTCCCTCACAAGCAAGTGGGCGGTATTCTACGGCAACGTGACAGGCTCAATCATATTGTCCACAAGCACGGGCAACTCACAGATATTCGCATGGACCTACGGCGTCAGCAACGGCGGAAAGGTGTGCGTTTCCACTGGCTCGGCGAACACATTCGCCAGCCCCACAAACGGCTCGGTCGCCACGCTTGACACCGACTTCTCATTCTCCGGCGCAGACAGCTCAGCAAACACGCAGAACAAGTCGAAC
>CAISWF010000136.1 GCA_903889135.1 Candidatus Omnitrophota bacterium
AAGCCGGACTACGAGGTGCTCGACAAAGCCGGCGTCGATGCGCTGATCGAGCGCGCTATGGGCCGGCGCATGGTGGTGATTGGCGCCTGCATCGAGACCGTCGAGGGAGATATACATGATATCGGCAAGAATATCGTCATCTCGGTCCTGGAGAACCACGGCTATAAGATACTGGACCTCGGCCGCGGTGTATCGGCCGATACGATAATAAAAGAAGCGGTAAAGAACAAGGCGGACATAATCGGCCTGAGCGCGCTGATGACCACTACGATGATCCAGATGGAGCGCGTCATAAAAGAATTGAAGAAGAAGGGCCTGAATTTCAAGACAATGGTAGGCGGCGCGGTAGTGACCGAGGCGTTCGCCAAAGAGATAGGCGCCTCGGCTTACGCGCGCGACGCGATCGAGGCGGTCAACATCGTAAAATCGCTAATGAAAGAGAAAAGGTGACGGCCATGGAACGGAGAAAGATGACCATCCCCGACATCCAGAGGAAAAAACAGGAAGGCCGGAAGATAACGCTCCTTACCGCCTATGATTACCCCTCGGGCCGGCTTATCGATGAGGCGGGTGTGGATATCATACTTATAGGCGATTCGCTGGCGATGACGGTCCTGGGCTACGAATCTACGGTCCCCATAACTATGGACGAAATGGTCCACCACGCCAAAGCCGTAAAACGCGGCGTCAAATACGGGCTTATAGTAGGCGATATGCCTTTTATGACCTATAACATAGGCGAGAAAGAGACCGTAAGGAATGCCGGCAAGTTCATAAAGGAAGGTGGCTGCGGCGCCGTAAAGATCGAGGGCGGGATCGAGATGGCTGCCATCGTGAAGACATTGGTCAAAGCAGGGATTCCTGTACTCGGGCACATAGGCCTTACCCCTCAGACGGCGACCCAGCTAGGCGGATTCAAGGTGCAGGGGAAGGACGCGAAGAGCGCGCAGCGGCTCATCGATTCCGCGCTTGCCCTGGAAAAGGCGGGCTGTTTCGCGGTCATCCTCGAATGCGTGCCGGATAAACTCGCGAAATTGATCACGGAAAAACTGGAGATCCCAACGATAGGCATAGGTGCCGGCGTATATTGCGACGGCCAGGCGCTAGTCACGAACGATATGATAGGATTATTCGACCGCTTCACGCCGAAGTTCGTCAAAAAATACGCCGACCTCTGGCCGCTTTTGCTGAACGCGTTCAAGAGATATAAGGATGAGGTCGAAGGCGGCAAGTTCCCTACCGAAGAGCACAGCTTTACGATGAATGACTCGGAATTTATAAAGATCAAAATCAAGAGGAGAGCCAAGTGAATACGGATTTCAGGATGTTCACATGCACAAAATAATCGAGAAGAAACAACTGGCCGATACGATAACTTTGATGAAAGTCGAAGCGCCGATGGCGGTGCGCGAAGCGAAGCCGGGGCAGTTCGTGATCGTCCGCCTCGATGAATTCGGTGAAAGGATACCTCTTACCATATGCGACGCGGATAAGGCGCGCGGGACCGTTACGCTTATTATCCAGCAGTTAGGCAGGTCGACGAAAGACCTGTGCGCGTTGAAAGCCGGTGATTCGATAAAGGACATCCTCGGTCCGCTGGGGAATCCCACGGAGATCGAAAAATTCGGCACGGTCGTGATAATCGGCGGCGGAGTCGGCGCTGCGGAATTATATACCGCGGCCAAGGCCCTGAAGGAGAAAGGCAATAAGGTCATCACGATCATCGGCGCCCGCAATAAAAGCCTGATAATACTTGAAAATGAGTTCAAGGCGATCGCCGACGAAGTGCTCATCACGACAGACGACGGCAGTTACGGCATAAAGGGTTTCGTGACAGACGCCCTCAAGAAAGTCATATCCGGGCAAACCGTCAACAGGGTGATCTGCTGCGGACCGATACCGATGATGAAAGCTGTAACCATGACCGCGAAGCCGCACAATATCCCCGTGATCGTGAGCTTGAACGCGATACTCCTGGACGCGACAGGGATGTGCGGGAGCTGCCGCTGCACCATAGAAGGCAAGACGAAATTCTCATGCGTGGACGGCCCGGAATTTGACGGTTATAAAGTCGATTTCGATGAACTCATGGCGAGGAACAAGAGGTTTTTGGACGAGGAAAGGAGAGCCCTCGAAGGATAATGGCGACCAATAAGACACCCAGGCAGGAGATACCCGCCCGCGATCCGGATGAGAGGAACAAGGATTTCAAGGAGGTCTCGTTAGGTTTCACGGAGGAACAGGCGGTCCTCGAGGCACAGCGCTGCATCGCGTGTAAGAAGAAGCCGTGCTGCAACGGCTGTCCGGTCGAGATAGACATACCCGAATTCATAAAACTTGTCGCGAAGAAAGACTATAAAGGCGCGATACAGAAGATAAAAGAAAAAAATAACCTGCCGGCCATCTGCGGGCGAGTCTGCCCTCAGGAAACACAGTGCGAATCGCTTTGCACGCTGATCGCTAAAGGACAGCCGGTAGCGGTCGGCGCGCTCGAGAGATTTCTAGCCGACCACGAAGCCGCTCATCCCGGGCCGAAAGAAACGCCTGTCATAAAAGAAAAGAAGGATATTAAAGTCGCCGTAGTCGGCGCCGGGCCGGCCGGGCTGACAGCCGCCGCCGATCTCGCCAGATACGGTTATAAGGTCACGCTTTTCGAATCGTTGAGCGCGAGCGGCGGGGTATTAAGATATGGCATCCCTGAGTTCAGGCTGCCGAAGGCCATCCTTGACCGGGAGACCGAATATATCAGGTCCCTGGGCGTGGAGATAAAATATAATATCCTCATCGGCCGGACGTTCTCGATAACGGACCTTTTCAGGGACGGATACAGGTCGATATTCCTCGGTACCGGCGCGGGGCTGCCGTATTTCCTCGGTATCCCGGGAGAGAATTTGAACGGCGTCTATTCCGCGAACGAGTTTTTGACGCGCGTCAACCTCATGCACGCGTATGAATTCCCGAAATATAAGACGCCGGTGAAGATCGGCGAACGCGTGGCTGTAGTTGGTGCGGGTAACACAGCCATGGACTGCGTGCGCGTGGCTAAGCGGCTCGCGGCGAAGGATGCGATAATCGTATACAGGAGGAGCGAGGCAGAGGCCCCGGCAAGGCGCGCGGAAGTCGAGCACGCTAAGGAAGAGGGCATAGAATTCCGGTTCCTTACGGCTCCTATCAAGATAGAGGGAAACGAAAAGGGCGAGGTTAAGAGCATGACCTGCCTGAAGATGGAGCTCGGCGAACCCGATGCGAGCGGCAGGAGGCGGCCGGTCCCGATCAAGGGATCAGAATATGAGATGCCGGTCGATACGGTGATAATCGCGGTCGGGCAAGGGCCGAACCCGTTGATAGCTCATACGACAAAAGAGCTTGCGGTAGACGAGAAATCCGGAGAGCTTAAGATAGATGAAAATTGCATGACCTCGATCAAGGGCATATTCGCCGGCGGGGATATCACGACCGGCGAGGGAACGGTCATCGCTGCGATGGGCGCGGGCAAGAAAGCCGCCGCCGCGATGGACAGGTACCTTAAGGAAAGTAAATGAAGAAGTTTTTTATTTCGACGTTTTTGGTTTTTTTCGTCCTTTCTGCCGGCGGTTGTTTCATTAACATGACCGCTACGACCAAGATAAACGATAACGGTTCCGGTTTCCGCATCACTACCTACACGGCGGACGGCGCGACCGAGAAAGAGGAAGTCCTTAAGGATTATCTCCTGCCCCGGGGCGGGGAGTGGAGGCTTAACCAGTATGTAAAAGATTCTCCTCCCCAGCATATCTACGAGGTAAAGCGGATATTTACCGGCATGGACGGCCTGGCGCCCGATAATTTCAGGAAAGGCGCGAAGCCCGGCGATACCTCGGCCAATAAATTCTCTCTCAAGATCGGCAGGGGGATAATATTTACGACTTACGAATACGAGGAGACATATAAGGATTGCACAGACGCAGCGAAGATAAGGAAATTCTCCGATAACTGGTATGACCATTCGCTCGAGACCGCCGCAAGAGAGGTCGAGCGGGCTTTTCCGAAGACGGTAACAAAGGAAAAGGTCAAAGCCCTCCTGGATGCGAGGTACCGCCCGTACTTCGACTATTTCCTCGTTTCGTTCATAAGCGAAGGGCGCAAGGTATTCGACGAGAAAAATACGCAATTCCAGGCAAGGATGGCCGACTATGAGCGGAAATACAGCGCGGAGAGTTTCTCGCCGTTTTTGGCCGACTATATAATGTCGCTCGACAAAACAGCCGACAGGAACGCGGTCACGGAAAAGCTGATGGCGGTGCACGCGAGCATAGACAAGCAGCTTTCGGATTACAGCACCGCGTTGAATGAAAGGAATTACGACGATGCTTTCGGCGCCTACGGGTGGCCGGTATTCATGGGCTATTCGTTCAACGTAGCGGTCGTCATGCCGGGCCGGATAATCGAGTCCAACGCCGGAAAGGTCGTGTCGAATACCGCCAAATGGGATTTCACGAACGACGATTTTTTGCTCAGGGAATTTACACTTCGGGCGAAGTCGCGTAAGCTCAACCCGGCCGGCATCGGGATCATAGCCGCGATCCTGGCGGCGGGATTAATAGCAGCGTACAAGAGGGAACGGAAAGATAAGTGAAGAAAGTCGTTGTCGCTATGAGCGGCGGCGTAGATTCATCGGTCGCCGCTTTTTTATTGAAAAAAGAGGGATACGAGGTCATAGGTATCACCATGCAGCTCTGGTCCAGGGACCTGTGCGGCAGTCATGGCGAGAAGAGTTGCTGCTCGCTCGAGGCGATAGAGGACGCGAGGAAGGTCGCCGCCCGGCTCGATATACCGCATTACGTCATGAATCTCGAGAAAGATTTCAACGATTCCGTTATTAGGTATTTTTGCTCTGAATATGAGAGTGGGCGGACTCCTAATCCCTGCGTCGTCTGCAACAGCAAGATGAAATTCGGCAAGCTCCTTGAGAGGGCAAAGATCCTAGGCGCGGACTATGTCGTGACCGGACATTACGCGGGGCTCGGCCGCGGCGAGGGCAACGGGCGGTATTTCGTGAGCGAGGCCGCGGACAAGACGAAGGACCAGTCTTATTTCCTATTCGACCTCAGCCAGGAACAGCTTGAGCATACGCTTTTCCCGCTGGGGGGGTTATCGAAAAAAGAAGTCAGGGAGATAGCCAGGTCAAACGACCTCAAAGTTTATGATAAGCCCGAGAGCCAGGATATTTGTTTCGTGGTCAAAGGCGATTACCGCGATTTTATAAAGGACAAGATAAAGGGAGTCAGGCCCGGCAGGATAGTCGATGCTGAGGGCAGGGTTTTAGGAGAGCATAAAGGCATAGCGTTCTATACCATAGGGCAGCGGGAAGGCCTGGGTGTAGCGGCAGGCAAGCCGGTCTATGTAGTAAAGATAGACGCTGAAAAGAATGAGATAGTATTAGGCGATGCCGGGGAGGCGAAGGGCAGGGAATTGACGGCGAGCGATGTTTCCTGGATGGCTATCGGCGGTCTCAAAACAGGCATCCGCGCTGAGGCGAAGATAAGGTATAACCACCCGAAGGCAGGCTGCGAGGTCATGCCGGTATCGGGCAATAAGGTAAAAGCCGTATTTAATGAGCCGCAGTACGCGATAACCCCGGGCCAGGCATTTGTATTTTATGATGGTGAAAAGATATTGGGCGGCGGATGGATAGATTAAAGAAGATCTTAAAGAAGATGGGCAAGGTAGTGATCGCTTTCTCCGGCGGAGTGGATTCGACGTTCCTGCTAAAAGTAGCTAAAGATACTCTAGGCAGAAATAACGTTTTAGCTATCACGGCAGCGTCCGAGACATACCCGTCTTCGGAACTCAGCGACTCTAAGAGGCTCGCGGAAAAAATAGGCGTCAGGCACGTGATCATCAGGACCGGTGAATTCAATGATCCCAAATTCAGGGATAATCCTCCGCAGAGATGCTATTATTGCAAAAAAGAGCTATTCAAGCAGATCGGCAAGATCGCCCGGCGGGAAGGTTTCAAATATATCGCCGACGCTTCCAATTATGACGACAGGAAAGATTTCAGGCCGGGCAGCCGCGCCGCGAAAGAGAGCGGCATAGCCAGCCCGTTAAAAGAAGCCCGCCTGGCCAAGGACGAGATACGCAGGTTATCAAAGAGACTCGGGCTGCCCACATGGAATAAACCCTCTTATGCCTGTCTCGCTTCGCGTATACCTTATTACGATACGATAACCAGGCGGAAATTGGCGATGATAGAAAAAGCAGAGGATATCCTGCGGAATAAATACGGCTTCAGCCAGGTGCGCGTCCGCTGCCATGGGGATATCGCGAGGGTCGAAGTCGCCCCGCGTGAGATCAGGAAATTCTTCAAAGCAGGAACGGCCTCCGGTGCGGCTAAGCGCATTCAGAAGCTGGGTTTTAAATATGTGACCGTTGATCTGCATGGTTACCGCACCGGAAGCATGAACGAAATATTAAGGAGACGTTTATGAATGAGAAAGTTATCTTTTCCTGGAGCGGCGGCAAGGATAGCGCGCTTGCGCTCCATGAGCTTAAAGAGACAGGTAAATACGATATCGCCGCTTTGCTTACGACGGTCACGAAAGATTATGACAGGGTAAGCATGCATGGCGTAAGGACTTCGCTTCTTGAGGCGCAGGCGGCGTCTCTCGGCATAAAACTCGAGAAGGCGTTCATGTCGAAAGGCGCCTCAATAGAAGAGAACGAAGCTAAGATCAGCGAGATAATGAGGAAATATTTCGCTGAAGGGGTGCTTCTTGCCGGTGCCGGGGACATCTGGCTGGAGGATGTGAAGAAGTATAAAGATGATAATCTCGCGCGCATCGGGATGAAAGGTCTCTGTCCGCTCTGGAAGCGCGACAGCGGGCAATTGGCCCGCAGGTTCATAAGCCTGGGATTTAAGGCAGTCATAGTCTGTGTCGACTCGACGCAGCTTGCCAAGGATTTTACAGGCAGAGAGTTTGACGAGTCTTTCCTGGCAGACCTGCCTTCAGGCATCGACCCTTGCGGCGAGAACGGCGAATTTCATTCCTTTGTATACGCGGGCCCGATATTCAGTTATAAAATACCGTTCGTAAAAGGTGAAATAGTGCTCAGGGATAACCGTTTTTATTTTTGCGACCTACTGCCGGATGTTGCCGGCAGTATCCCGGCCGGGGCGGGTATACCGGCTCAGGAAACTGTTGCTTTTTGACGGTTTTATGATAACATATGAAACCTAAACCGATAAATTATGGCGGCGTAGCTCAGATGGTTAGAGCGAGCGGCTCATACCCGCTATGTCATCCGTTCGATCCGGATCGCCGCCACCATCCTATATACTATGCTTACCGATACGATTAACAGAACAATTAATAAGTTCGGGTTGATTGAGAAGGGCGACAGCGTGATAGTCGCCGTCTCCGGAGGCCCGGACTCTACCGCGCTCCTGCTTGCGCTCAATAATTTGAAGCGCGAGTACGGCCTTAGGCTCCACGTAGCCCATCTCGACCATATGTTCCGCGCGGCATCGGAGACGAAGAAGGACCGCGAATACGTATCGTCGCTTTGCAAAAGGCTCGGAATCCCGCTTATTTTTAAGCGGATCGATGTTCCCGCATACGCCGAAGAGAGCGGACTTTCCCTCGAAGAGGCAGCGCGCGATAAGAGGTACGAATTTTTGCTGAAGACGGCCAAAGATGCAGGCGCAAAAAAGATAGCGCTGGGCCATACCTTGGACGACCAGGCCGAGACCGTCCTGATGAGGCTCATCCGCGGCTCCGGATTGGGAGGCCTGCGCGGGATACCGCCGAAGCGCCCGCTCGACGGCGCATTCATAGTGAGGCCGCTCATAGAGGTTTGGAGAAAAGAGGTTGAAGAATACCTGAATGGGATGGGCGTAAAACCGCGCTTGGATGCCACGAACTTAATGCGTAAGTTCCTGCGGAACAGGATCAGGCATGAACTGATGGCCTACCTCAAGAAATATAACCCTAACATCAAAGAAGTCCTCGCCAGGAGCGCGCAGAATTTCAGCTATGACTACGAGGTCCTCTCGGACGCCGTCAATAAGTCGTGCAAAGGATGCCTGAGATCCAAGGATGGTTCCGTGGCCGTGGGCCTGCGGAAGTTAAAAGGCAAAAAGACAGGCATCCGCCGCGGCATCCTGCGGAAGGCAATAGAGATATCAAAGGGCGACCTGCGCTGTATTGATTATTCCCATATCGAGGATATAGAAGATCTTATAAAAGCGGGGAAAGGCGCAATGGACCTCCCGGGAAAGACAAGGGTCGTGAGGACAAAAGATGCCCTGATATTCGGGAAGTCAAAGGCCGGGGCCGCTTTCCCCAAGGTGAGGAGGCAAATATCGGTGCCGGGCTCCACATTTATTCCCGAACTGAAATTGACCTTTGACGCGAGCTTCTCTAGGCCGGGCATGAAATTGGGCAGGTCGAAGACCGCAGAATATGTGGATTTTTCGAAGATAAAAGGGCCCGTTTATGTAAGGACCTGGGAGAAAGGCGACAGGTTCAGGCCGCTCGGGATGGCAAAGGAGAAGAAATTACAAGATTTTTTTATGGACCTAAAGGTCCCCCGCGTCAAAAGGGAGAGGGTACCCTTGCTCGTCTCAGGTAACGGCATAATCTGGGTCTGCGGCCTGCGGCTTTCCGACGCTGTAAAGATCGGCGGCGGCACAAAACGCGTCCTCAAAATCTCATATCGGACGGCCTAATTTTCTTGCCTTTTACGGCGGCTTTCTGTTATAATCAAAACCTCTAAAGGAAAATCCAATGGCAAACGGACTGAAAAAGAAGAAAAATGACAAAAACCCAGCCCCTTTTATAATACAGCGGCTTGTGGTGGCTTTGTTGTTCGTCGTGGTATTGTTGTACGTTTTCCGCGAGCCTATGAACCTGCAGCAGCAGCCCGAGGAAGTAAGCCTTTCCGATTACACCAAGTTACTTGTCGCCAAAAAAGTCGAGACCGCCGTAAAGAAAGACTACTCCATAACCGGAAAACTTGTCGGCGGGAAGGGTTATAAGGTCTTCGTCCCGGATTTTTATCCCGAACTCAATACCCTCTTGACACAGAATACCGATTTTAAAGTCAGCGTAAATAACCCGTTCTTCGCCAATTTCTTTTGGACCTTCGTGCCTGTCCTGCTGCTCATAGGGTTCTGGGTATATCTCTCAAGGAACGC
Source organism: Candidatus Omnitrophota bacterium (assembly GCA_903889135.1). Classification (GTDB taxonomy): domain Bacteria; phylum Omnitrophota; class Gorgyraeia; order Pluralincolimonadales; family Pluralincolimonadaceae; genus Pluralincolimonas. Next base: position 9,179 of record CAISWF010000136.1, read on the forward strand.
GCAGGCGGCCGGCGGAAAGATATGGTCTTTCGGAAAAAGCCGCGCGCGCCAGTTTGCGGGCGGGGCGGTGAAGATTACGTTCCAGGATGTGGCCGGCGTGGATGAGGCGAAGGAAGAGCTCCAGGAAGTAATAGAATTTTTGAAGGACCCGCACAAATTCACGCGCCTCGGAGGAAAGATACCGAAAGGCGTCCTGCTTATCGGCCCTCCGGGCACCGGAAAGACGCTCCTCGCAAAGGCGGTCGCAGGCGAGGCTGATGTCCCGTTCTTCTCCATAAGCGGGTCGGATTTTGTCGAGATGTTCGTCGGCGTTGGCGCATCGAGGGTGCGCGATCTTTTTGAGGAGGCGAAACGCGCCGCGAAATTGGGAGGGAAGGGCTGCATAATTTTCGTCGACGAGATCGACGCGGTCGGCAGGCAGCGCTTCGCAGGCGTCGGCGGCGGAAACGATGAACGCGAGCAGACATTGAACGCCCTGCTTGTCGAGATGGACGGTTTCGGCACCCAGGAAGGCGTCATAGTAATAGCCGCGACCAACAGGCCGGATGTCCTAGATAGCGCTCTCTTGCGTCCGGGAAGATTTGACAGGGTAATTTACGTGACAGAGCCTGATATCATTGGAAGAGAGGCAATACTCAAAGTCCACGCGAAGAATGTTAAACTGGCGCCCGAAGCGGACCTGAAACTTGTAGCGCAAAGGACCGTCGGATTTTCCGGCGCCGACCTGGCTAATCTCGTGAATGAGGCCGCGCTCCTCGCGGCGCGCAGGGGCAAGGAATCGGTCACGATGGAGGAGTTGGGCGAATCGATAGAAAGGGTCATCGCCGGGCCGGCCAGGAAAAGCCGCGTGATGTCGGCGCATGAGAAGGAGATAACCGCCTACCACGAATCCGGGCATGCCCTGCTTTCGCTCCTGATCCCGAAGGCCGAGCCGCTGCATAAGGTGACCATACTTCCGAGGGGCATGGCGGGCGGGTATACGCTCACCGCCCCGACCGAGGACAGATATTATAAATCCAAGAATGAGCTCTTTGCTGAGATAACAGTGTCATTGGGCGGCCGCGCGTCCGAAGAAATTTTATTCAACGATGTGACTACGGGCGCGAGAAGCGATATCAAAACCGCGACCAAAATAGCCAGGCGCATGGTGACCGAGTTCGGGATGAGCGACAAGCTTGGGAATCTTACTCTCGGGCACAGGCCGGACCAGATATTCCTGGGAAGGGACATCTACGAGGAAAAAAATTACAGTGACCAGACCGCTTTGATCATAGACCAGGAAGTGAAGCGCATCGTGGATGAATGCTATGGCCGCGCTAAGCAGGCGCTCATTGATAACAGAGACAAGTTGACCGCGCTGGCAACGAAGCTATTGGAGAAAGAAGTCCTCGACGTCAAGGAAGTAAAAGAACTCCTGGGGATCTAATATGGACCTCCGCGTCATCGAGATAAAAGACCTGGAGGAAGCCGCGGGGGAACTTGCCGCGCTCAATGTCCATAAGGGCGGCATCGGGATCATGGCGCCCAAGGCGGTCACGAGGATAATTAAGATCAGCGCAATCGATTCCGTGGCGCTGAACATCCTGAAACAGGAGATGCTTTCGGCCGGAGGAGACTGCGCCGTTTCGTGGGACGCATTCATAAGAAGGAACAAGAATGCCGAGGGCATGCTGATCGGCACTATAGCGCAGATAGATAAGGTCTGCGAAAAACTTGAAAAGCAGCCGTTCGGGCTTTCCGCGCTGGCGCAGAAGATACGGGCCATTGAAGCGGTTTATGCCAGAAAAGATCTTTTTCTGCGTGCCGGAAAATATAAGTTGAACCTCGGAAAGCGCCCGCATATAATGGGCGTATTGAACGTAACGCCCGACTCGTTTTCGGACGGCGGGATGTTTTTTGACAGGGAGTACGCGGTCGGCCGCGGCCTGAAGATGGAGTCTGAGGGCGCCGACATAATAGATATCGGAGGAGAATCGACGCGTCCGGGTGCTAAACCTGTTTCGGCCATGGAAGAATGCAGGCGGATCATCCCGGTGGTCAAGATACTTGTAAAGCGGCTGCGGATACCGGTCTCGGTCGATACCTCAAAATCTGAAGTTGCAGGGGAAGCGCTGGACGCGGGCGCGGCCATAATAAATGATGTCACCGGGTTAAAAAGGGACAGGCGCATAGCTAAGGTCGCCGCCAGGCACAAAGCCGCGTTGATCCTGATGCACATGAAGGGCTCGCCGCGGACGATGCAGAATGACCCGCGCTATAAGGATCTTATGTCGGAGATGACCGGGAGCCTGCAGAACAGCGCCGCGATAGCCGAGGAAGCGGGCGTATCCGGCGACAGGATAGTCGTCGACCCGGGCATAGGTTTCGGAAAGACGCTTGAACATAATTTGAAAATATTGAAAAGGCTAGGCGAATTGAAGTCGCTCGGATATCCCGTAATGGTCGGGCCGTCGCGGAAGGCGTTCATCGGGAAGATATCCGGAGCCGGGACGGACGGCAAGGTCCCGCCGGAGCTGGGCAGGGCATTCGGGACCGCGGCAGCGGTAGCTTTAGCCATAAAGAACGGCGCGGATATAATAAGGGTCCATGACGTGAAAGAGATGAGGCAGGTCGTTCAAATAACGGAAGCCATTTCAAATGCTTGAAGAATTTTTCGATCTATCGCAGGCAAAGACGCCGATGCAGCTGGTGATCATGGCGTGGAAACCGGTCATAGAGATCGGGATAATCTGGTATATAATTTATAAGCTGCTCGAATTCATAAAGGGCACGCGCGCAGTGCAGGTATTGCGGGGCATAATAATAATCGCGGTCATATTCTTCCTTACCCAGCAGCTTCGTTTCGACGTCATAAACTGGATATTCACCAAACTCTTCGCGCTTTCGGTAATCGCCTTCCTGATCGTCTTCCAGCCGGAGATGAGGAGCGGCCTTGCCAGGATCGGCAGGGAGAAGGTATTCGGGAACATAATAACCGAAGAGCGGACCATTGACGAGATCGCGAAATCGGTATCGATACTCGCCAGGAAAAAGATCGGTGCGATAATAGCGATACAGAGGGAAGTGAACCTCGAACCGTACACGGAAAGCGGCGTCCAGCTCGACAGCGTTATTACGAGCGAACTTTTGAACACGATCTTTATGCCTAATACGCCCCTGCACGACGGCGGCGTGATCGTCCACGGTGACAGGGTGGTAGCCGCGGGTTGCCTCTTTCCGTTGTCGCCTAGCCCGGATATCAGCAAGCTGCTCGGCACCAGGCACAGGGCCGCGATAGGGCTGACCGAGGAGACGGATTCGGTCTGCGTCGTCGTATCCGAAGAGACCGGCGTAATATCTATCGCGAACGCGGGAAAGCTTACGCGCGACCTGGACAGGGACCGCCTCATTAACCATCTGCGCTCACTGCTATACAGGCCCAAGAAAGAAAAGAAATCGCACGTGAAATTGTCCATGGACCGTTTTTTCAGGAAAAAGACATGAGCGACTGGTTCTCGAAAAACTTCTGGCTTAAATTGGTCGCCTTTATATTGGCGGTCATAGTCTGGTCTTATGCCCGCCAGGAATTAAAGAATACCCCGGGCTATAAGGCCGAGAAGGCAGCGTACAACGAAACCCCCACAGAGATCCCGCAGAAATAATCATCCGGACAAGATATGCCCAAATTAGGCGTTAACATAGACCATGTGGCTACAATAAGGCAGGCAAGAGGCGGAATGGAGCCTGACCCTGTCCTGGCCGCGCGCGTATGCGAAGCCGCCGGTTGTGATTCCATCGTCGCGCATTTAAGGGAAGACAGGCGGCATATGCAGGATAAAGACCTCTATCTGTTAAGGAAGACGGTCCGCACGCTTCTTAATATGGAGATGTCAATTGCCAAAGGGATAGTCAAGGTCGCCCTGGACCTGCATCCCGACCAGGCGACGCTCGTCCCGGAAAGGCGGCTGGAGGTCACGACCGAAGGCGGGCTTGATTGCGTAAAGCATGCCAGACGTGTCGCCTCCGCAGTCGATAAGCTTCAAAGCCGAGGGATAGCGGTGAGCCTGTTTATCGATCCCGTACGTAAACAGATAAAAGCGGCGCATGAGACGGGTTGTGAATTTATCGAGCTCCATACGGGCGAATACGCCAACGCGAGGAACGGGCACGAACTTAAGGAGCAATTGAATAAACTCATCGAGGCGACAAAATATGCGAAGGGGATCGGGCTCAGGGTAAATGCGGGTCACGGGCTCGATTACAATAACGTCCGCGCTGTCGCGGGGATAGAAGGGATAGAGGAGCTCAATATCGGCCACTCGATAATCTCGAGGGCCGTTTTCACCGGGCTCGATAAGGCCGTAAAGGAGATGATTGCGCTTTTAACGCAATCATCGGGCTGATAAGATGATAGAAGGTTTCGGTGTAGATATAGTAGAGGTAAGGAGGATAAAGGCCGCGGTAAAGAAATTCGGCTCGCATTTCCTCGATAAGATATTCACTCTGCGCGAGATCGCTTACTGCAAAGGGAAAGGCGCACCCGAACAGCATCTGGCAGCCAGGTTCGCCGCGAAAGAGGCCGTATATAAGGCCTTCGGCGGAGACGGCAATAATCCCATCGCCTGGACCGACGTTGAGATAATAAATGATAAGCACGGAAAGCCCCTGGTCATCCTAAAAGGCACTGCAAAGAGGCTCATGACAAAGCGCAAAGTCAAAAAGGCCGTCGTCAGCCTCTCGCATACCAAAAATTACGCGGTCGGCAACTGCATATTATTAAAATGATAAAGCTCCCGAAGAGGAAGGCCGATTCCAACAAAGGCGACTACGGCCACGTTTTTGTCCTTGCCGGTTCTGCCGGGTTCACGGGCGCCGCGGCGCTCTGCTCGTGGGCGGCGCTGGTTTCAGGGAGCGGGCTTGTCACTCTCGGTATCCCGAAAAGTTTATATCCTATAATGGCGCGAAAACTTACAGAAGCGATGGCCATGCCGTTGCCTGAAACGCGGGGGCAGGCGTTGAGCGAAAAGGCGTATCCGGCCATAATGAAATTCTCCGAAAAGACCGATTGTGTGGCGATAGGCCCCGGCTTGTCGGGGGATCAAAGCACGCAGCGGCTTATAAGGAAACTCGTTATTATCTTGAAAAAACCGGTAGTCCTCGATGCGGACGGGATCAACGCGCTTGAGGGCAAGCCGGAGCTGCTAAACAGGGCTAATGCGCCCGTCGTTATTACGCCCCATCCCGGAGAGATGTCCAGGTTGTCCGGGCTGTCCGTGAAAAGGATCGCGGCGGCCAAAGAAAAAGTTGCAAAAGAGTTCGCGAATAAGTATAATGTGGTCTGCGTTTTGAAGGGCCACCGCACGGTCGTAGCCCGCCCTGACGGTAAGACATATGTCAATTCTACCGGAAATCCCGGCATGGCTAAAGGCGGCACAGGCGATGTGCTTACAGGCATGATAGCGTCGTTTATAGGGCAAGGAATGAGGCCGTTTAATGCCGCTATGCTCGGAGTATATCTGCACGGGCTTGCGGGCGACCTGGCGGCAAAAGAGAAGGGCGAGGTCAGCATGCTCGCCTCGGATCTTTTAAATAAAATACCGGAAGCGATCAAAAAGTTACAAAGATCTCAGTGATTGGTGTAAGGATTTTCCCCTCAGATTCGGAAGAGTGGCCTGTAAGGGGAGAAACTACGTTTCGCCCCTTACAACGAACTCGCCCAGCTTGGGCGATACGAGTTCGTTTAAGCTGGCGTAGCTCAGTTGGTAGAGCGGCGGTTTTGTAAACCGCGGGTCGGGGGTTCAAATCCCTTCGCCAGCTCCATTGATAATTTGGGCAGATTCCCGAGCGGTCAAAGGGGTCAGACTGTAAATCTGATGGCTACGCCTTCGGAGGTTCAAGTCCTCCTCTGCCCACCATTTTTAGGTAACATATTAATTGCTGTAAGGATCATTCTACCAATTTGGAAAGGGGTTCCGTAAAGGGGAAAACTAGGTTTTCCCCTTTACAGCAAACTAGCCCCTGTTAGTCATATACGAGTTTGTTTATGCGGGTGTAGTTCAATGGTAGAACGGCAGCCTTCCAAGCTGTTCACGGGAGTTCGATTCTCCTCACCCGCTCCAGTGAGCGAACGCTGTCCCGCCGTCCCTGTCTAATAGGGTAAAAGGACGAGAAGATACGCCTATATAATAGAAGATACATTCGATGTGGCGGGAGAGAAACGAGAAAAACTTCACCGGAATCGACAGCCCCTATGAAGCGCCACTTTCGCCGGAAATTTATCTTCCTGCCATATTGTCATCTCCTGAGGAGGCTGCC
>CAISWF010000137.1 GCA_903889135.1 Candidatus Omnitrophota bacterium
CCGGTTTTGCGCTGCAGATGAATACTTTGATGAATTTAATTGAAATGCCGGCGCCGTCCGGGCCGGAAGTCAACCGGATACTGGTGACAGTGACTACTGAAGGTCCGGAGGCCGTGAAATCCGCCCGAAACGCAGCGAACAGCCTGCGGAAAGCCGGGTTCATCGTCAGCATTAAAGTAGATAACGAGGATAAATCAGATTATAAATGGTTGATTGAAGTGAATACAGCGGCACCGGAATTTACTATTTATAACCAATCGGATACGGCCGCGTCGACTTCGCTCTCGTAGAAATCGGCGACTTTTGCGAGCATCTCTTCCAGCTTGCCCGTCTGCTCCCCTACCGAGATCATCCTGGTGACCATGGGCGGGAAGACCTTGCTGGCGGTGAGCGGCTGCGCGATCGACTCGCCTTCCTTGATGCTCATCTTGGTCTTCAAGACCGCCGCCTCGATCACTTTATTGCCCGAAGTCTTTCCAACTATTTCAAGCGCCGTCAATATCGAAACGCCGCTCTTCTGCAGCGTCGAAAGCGTGCGCGCGAACCTCGCGATGGCAACCTTCCTTAATAACGGCCCGATGACGGGTATTTTCAATAGGAATATATCTAAGGCAAGCCTGCCCTTATCGGTCTTGCTGATCTGCGAAAGCGCTATGAACCCGATCACTAACCCTATGATCACGAAAAGAAGGTAGCTCCTGACTATGTGGGAGATCTTTATCAGTATCAATGTCGGCAGCGGCAGAGTTACGCCGATGGTGGCGAATATGCTCTCGAACGTCGGGACGACTTTTACGATAAGGAACGTGGTAATGAGTATGGCCATTATAACTACGACCGCCGGATATATGAGGCTTGATTTCACTTTCCTTATCAGGGCGATCGTCTTTTCCATGTAGATGGCGACCCTGTCGAGTATCTCATCGAGGTTGCCGCTCGACTCCCCAGCCCTTACCATGTTTATGAAAAAAGGAGAGAATACATTCGGCTGTTTACCGAGGGCCTCGGAGAGGCTCAGCCCTCCCTCGACATTGTCGCGAACCTTCTTTACGACGTTCTTGAAACCCTTGCTCTCCATTTGCTCCTGGAGCGCGTCAAGGGCACCGACCAGCGGTATGCCGGCATCGACCATGGTAGCGAGCTGCCTGGAGAAGACGACCAGGTCGTCCATCTTTATCTTCCCGCCGCCGCCGAATGACGGCCCCCTGGCCGCCTCCTTCGCCTCATCCAACGAAATTATCACATATTCTTTTTGCCTGAGCGTATCTACGAGGACGATGCTGCTGGGCGCCTCCATGGTGCCGGATATGGTCCTGCCGTCCTTATCCTTCGCGACATATTTAAATTGGGTCACTTTATTCCTCCGACGTTACCCTTAATACTTCCTCTATAGTGGTGAATCCCAAAGCCAGGTTCTCCAGAGCCACGGCGCGCAGCGTGAGCATCCCCTTCTCCTTCACGGCATATTCTTTTATCTTATCGCTCTGCACCCTGTCAAGTATCATCTCTTTTATTTTTTCGTCTACGGTGAGGTTCTCGAGGATGGCAAACCTCCCGTAATATCCAGTATTATTGCACTTGGCGCACCCCTTTCCCTTGAAGAAGGTCGCCTTGGACCCCCCAGGGCCCTTGGACCCCTCAGGGGCTTTAGCCCCTTCCTTGTATCCAAGCTTGTCCAGCGTCTCCTTCGGGATATCGACCTTCTCCTTGCAATTCACGCATACCCTCTTCATCAATCTCTGCGCGCATATGAACACCACGCTGGAGGCGACCAAAAACGGCTCGACGCCCATATCTATAAGCCTCGTTATGGCGCTCGCCGCGTCGTTTGTATGCAGGGTCGAAAGTAGCAACTGTCCGGTAAGCGAGGCCTTGATGGCGATATCCGCGGTCTCAAAATCGCGGATCTCTCCGACCATCACTATGTCCGGCGCCTGGCGCAGGAAAGCGCGCAGGCCGCCCGCGAAAGTGAGGCCTATTTCCGGCTTGACCTGCACCTGGGTTATCCCCAGGAGCTCATATTCGATCGGGTCCTCTATAGTGACGATATTCTTTTCCGGCGTATTCAATATGTTAAGGATGGAATAAAGGGTCGTGGACTTGCCGCTCCCGGTCGGCCCCGTCACCAGGAACATCCCGTAAGGCTTGGATATGGCCTCCCTCAACTCCTCGAGTGTCTTGGGAAGGAAGCCGAGCTTTTCCGGGGAAACTTTTATGCTCGATTTATCAAGTACCCTCATGACGACCTTTTCGCCATGGACCAGCGGCAGGGTGGAGACGCGGAAATCTATCTCCCTCTCCTCCATCCTCACTTTGAACCTGCCGTCCTGCGGGAGGCGCCATTCGGTGATATCCATATCCGACATTATCTTGATCCTCGTAAGAACGGCGTTCTGGTTCGACTTCGGTAGGTGCGAGAATTCCGTAAGGGCGCCGTCGATGCGGTAGCGTATGCGCAGGTCGGTCTCCATCGGCTCGACATGAATGTCAGAGGCGCGGCGTTTGAGCGCCTCGCTTATTATGACGTCGACCATCTTAAGTATCGGCGCCTTCTGACTCTCTATGGCCAGCGTGGAAACATCGAACCGCTCCGCATCTTCATTCGAGAGGAGCTCCAGTTCGTCGCCCTTGACGTCTTTTACTATCTTATCTATGGAGAGCGTCTCCTCCCCGTAATAGGTCGCGATCGAGGCGATTATATCCTTATCCGTGGCGATGACGGGATCGATCTCGTATTTGGTGAGTATCTTAAGGTCGTCCAGGGCGAATATATCGAGCGGATCGGACATGGCCACAGTCATGCGGTTTCCGATCCTTGAGACGGGGATAAGATGATAAAGCCGCGCGATCTTCTCGGGCACAAGGGAGATGATCTCCTTGTCTATCTTATATTTCGCCAGGTTTATCGGCGTTATGTTAAGTTCCTGGCTGAATATGGATAAGAGCTCATTCTCGTTGACGAGGCCTTTTTGGACGAGGATCTTACTGAGGTTCCCACCCTTCTCCTTCTGTGTCTTGATAGCCTCGTCCAGTTTTTCCTTGGAGATGGAACCCTTCTTTACCAGGACTTCGGCTAATTTATCTCTTATGCTTTGGGCCATAGTTTAATCCTGCTCGCCGAGGGTCACGCGCAGAACCTCCTCGAGGGTCGTGGTGCCGTCAAAGACCTTCCGCAGGCCGCTTTCCCTTAAAGTCACAAGCCCCGCCCTGCGCGCCGCTTCGTAGACGGTGCTCTCATGCGCCCTCTTGGCGATCAGTTCCCTCAGTTCCGAGTTTATACTTACCGCCTCTATAAGGCCTACCCTTCCCCTGAAACCCGTCTTAAAACAATGATCGCAGCCTTTACCTTTGTAGAGCTTCACATTATCCGGCGCCTTTATCTTAAGTTTTTCGAGCATGGACCTCGGGACATCGTAGATCTCTTTGCAGCGCGGGCAGACTTTCCTGACAAGCCGCTGGGCAGCGACAAGGACCACCGATGAACTGATGAGGAACGGTTCTACGCCCATATTCACCAGCCTCATGATGACGCCGGTCGCCGTGTTGGTATGCAGGGTGCTGAGGACGAGGTGCCCGGTCAACGCGGCTTTTATCGCGATGTCGACGGTCTCGAGGTCCCTTATCTCGCCTACCATTATTACGTTCGGGTCCTGGCGCAATATAGAACGGAGCGTAGCCGCGTATGTCAACCCGATATTGGTATTTATATTGACCTGGTTTATCCCGGGGAGCAGGTATTCGACGGGATCTTCTACCGTGACAAAATTCTTTTCCGGGGAATCTATATGCTTGATGACCGAGTACAGCGTCGTAGTCTTGCCGGAACCCGCCGGACCGCAGACGAGTATCATCCCGTGGGGCCTCCTCGATGCCTTCTTGAGTTCGTCGAGGGGCTCCTTCTCGAAACCCAGTTTGTCGACGTCGAGCATGGCCTGGGATTTGTCGAGGATCCTGAGCGCGACTTTCTCGCCGAACGCTGTCGGGACGGTCGAGACCCTGAAATCTACCTGCCTTTCCTGCACCTTAATCTTGAACCTCCCGTCCTGCGGCAGGCGCCGCTCGGCAATATTGAGGTTCGACATGACTTTGATCCTGGATATTATGCCCGACTGTATCGCCCTCGGGAGCGCTTGCGCTTCCCTGAATATGCCGTCGATCTTATACCTGACGCGCAGGTGATCCTCCATCGGCTCTATGAGGATATCGCTCGCCCGCGCTTTTGTCGCGTCCAGGACGATAGCGCTCGTGAGTTTTACAACGGGGGTGTCGGCTACCGCGCCAAGCACCTCGATGGACTCATCTTCCGGTCTCCTTGAAGAGATGAGCTCTATATTAGTCTCTTTTACCAGCGCTTCGATGGTTGAGGTAGCCGCGGTACCGTAATGCTGGTCTATGGCGGCCTTGACATCGTCCAGGGTGGTTATGATTGGCGTGATGTCCATGCCTGTGACATTCTTTATATCATCCAGGGCGAAGACATTAAGCGGGTCGGCCATCGCGACGGTGATGATATTACCCATCTTCGAGATAGGCATGATCTGGTAGTTGACGGCGATCTTTTTCGGGATGAATTTCGTTATTTCGGGGTCTATCTTGAATTTGGAAAGGGATATCGGCGGGATGCCGAGCTCCTGGCTTAAGATCGCGAGTAATTCTCTCTGTGTTATCGCGCCCAGGGAGACAAGGATATCTCCCAAAGAACCGCCCTTTTCTTTCTGGGTCTGAAGGGCCTGGTTTAATTTTTCTTCGGAAATCGTCCCTTTTTTTATCAGTATCTCGCTTAGCCGTTCCTTGATCCCAGATGGCATCGGCTGTCAGGCTCTCCTATTTTTTATAGAACTTGTCAATCGCCTGCTTTATGTCCGTGGCGGTAGAAACGAATATCTGTATCGAGCAGCTTGTCACCATCTCTATATCCTCGACCGCCTGTATGTTCAGCGGGTCGGCCATCGCGATGGTAACGGTATTGCCGATCTTATCTATCGGTATAAGGCAATACTGGCGGGCGACGTTCTCCGGCACCATCTTTATCGCCGATTCGTCCATCTCGTAATTAGCCAGGGGCAGGTACGGGAAACCGTATTGGACCGTGATGGCTTGGGCTATTTGCTCCTCAGTTACATATCCCAGCCCGGCCAGGATCTGGCCCAAAAGCCCGCCCTTCTCCTTCTGGATCTTCAGGGCCTCGTCTAGATGCGCCTGTTTTATCACGCCTTTTTCCAGGAGGAGTTGTCCTATTGTTTTAGTTATTACGCGTTTTACCGACGCCATATGGCCCTATTTCCTGAATAACCTGTCAAGATCATCCGGATCAGTGCTGCGCAGTATCGCGTCTTCGTAACTTATTAATTTCTTGGTATAGAGTTCGAAGAGCGTCTGGTTCATCGTCCTCATGCCCTCTTTCTGGCTCGTCTGTATGACCGAATACAACTGGTGCGTCTTCGCCTCGCGCACCAGGCTTCTTACCGCGGGGGTCGCGATAAGGACTTCCGTCGCCAGGACCCTCCCGTGGCCGCTGGCCCTGGGTATGAGCTGCTGGGCGAGTATGCCGAGCAAAACGAATGAAAGCTGTATCCTGACCTGTTGCTGCTGATGAGAAGGAAAGACGTCGATGACCCTGTTTATTGTCTGAACCGCGTCCGAAGTGTGAAGCGTGGAAAGGACGAGGTGGCCGGTCTCGGCGATATCCAGGGCCGCCTCGATCGTCTCGAGGTCCCGCATCTCTCCGATGAGGATGACGTTCGGATCCTGCCTTAATACATGCTTCAACGATTGCGCGAATGACGTCGTGTCCGACCCGACTTCGCGCTGGTCGACCAGCGCTTTTTTATTCTTATGGACATACTCTATCGGGTCTTCCACGATCACGATATGGCAATTCCTCTCCGAATTTATCTTATCGACCATCGAGGCGAGGGTCGTGGACTTGCCGCTTCCGGTGGCGCCTGTGACTAGGACCAGCCCTTTAGGCCTTTTGCACAAGTCCTCTACGACGTTGAGCGGGAGGCCACATTCCTCGAAACTCATTATGTGGAGCGGAAGAAGCCTTACCGCCGCGCTGACATATCCCCTCTGCAGGAAAACATTCACCCTGAAACGCCCGAGCCCCTCTATGCCGAACGACACGTCAAGTTCAAGTTCCCGCTCGAACTTCTCTATATGCTGCGGCTTGAGCATGCTGTACGCCAGTCTCTTTGCGTCCTCGGCTGCGAGGACGGCAAATTCGGTCGGCACTAATTGCTCATCTATCCTAAGCTGGGGCGGGGAAAATACGGAAATGTGGAGGTCGGACGCCCCTTTCTGGACCATCAATTTGAGCAGTGTCTCTATCTGGACATTTACCATAGGACCTCCTTGGGATTAAGAGACGATCGTATTCTTGCCTTTTGATTTGGCTTCGTTCAAGGTCGAATTCGCTTTTTTTATCAGGTCTTCGGCGGTAACTCCATCTATGGGGTTCTCGCTGACGCCGCCGCTCACGGTCACAAAATTGCGCGGATAACCTTTACCGCCGGCGATGCCGAAGGCCTCGACGCGCTGCTTGAGGACTTCCGCGGCCGTATTCGCCTGCTTCTTGTTCTTCTCCGGCAGTATCACCGCGAACGTATCACCGCTCAACCTGCCTACCCTGTCGACCTCAGTGATGTTCGATTCAATTATCTTGCCGATCTTCTTTATTGTATCTTCGGCCGCCAGCTCGCCGTTTATGTCCCTGTATAGATTAAGGTCGTCGATATTAAAGAGGAGGAATGAACACGGCCGCTGGTACAGCGCGGCGCGCCTTATCTCTTCCTCAAGACGGGACATGATGAATTTTTCGTTATAGAGGCCGGTGAGCTCATCCTTGATGGCCAGTTCCTTCGCCTTGGTAGTCAATATCTCGTTCTCTACGGCTATGGCCATCTGTTTCCCGAAAAGTTTTATAAGCTCGACGTCCTCTTCCTTGAACTCATAATCCGTCGCCGTATTGCATAATCCCACTATCCCGAAGCCGTGGCCGTGCGCGACGATTGGACAAAGGAGGCAATTCTTTACGCTGAAGACCTTCAGGAATTCCTCTATGTCGGACGACATCCGCGACCGCCTGTCTATGCTGGCCATCTTGTTTTCGGCGACGAGCTTACCAATGAGGCCCGTGCCTACCTTGAGCCGGAAAGAATTCAAGCTCCCGCTCAGGTTCTCGCTTACTTTCATCACGAGGGTGTTCTTTTCCTCGGTAAGCATCACGAATGTGGATGAATCATCCTCAACCTGGTTTATCTTCCCGATGGTTATCTTCAGGATCTCGTCGAGCGAAGCGCCCTGCGAGATGAGATTGCTGACCTGCAGGAGGCTCGACATGATCAGGACCTTCTTGTTTATCTCGACATTTATTTCTTTGGTCCTCTCTCCGTAGGAACGGAGTTCGTCCATGTTCTCGCGTATGCGGCGGGTGAGGACGTTAAGGGTGGCTCCGAGCTCCCCCACCTCGTCCTCGCTCTTGACGTCTATGCTCCTCGAAAAATCGCCGTTAGCGATGTTTTTGGCCCTTACAGCCATATCGATTATCGGCGAGACGATGTCCCGGATGATCTTGAATCCGAGCAAGGCGATGAGCATCGTAATCCCTATTACGAGCGATACATTTTTCGTCGTAAAATCAATGTCGATATTGGGCTGGAGGAACGGGAAATAAATAAAATTGTACGCGAGGTAGACACAGATGGCAAGCGGTATGATGGACATCAACACAAAAGCGACGGTTAGCTTATAACGGAGCCCGGCGGGTATAAGCGACAGTTTTTTGAACATTCCTGCCATCTTTATCATCTCCCTTCGTAATTTATTATAAAAAGTATACCTGTTCCTAAATTAGGTGTCAAACATAATTATCGCAACGCGATGAATCCCCAGGGTAGGCCTTCGTCTAACCCTCGCTCTCTCAATGAATAACGATCCGGGTCTATGCCTGCCTCGCGGAAAGCCGGCAGCCACTTTTCGAGATCGAAATTTTCCTTCCAGCTGTCGAACCGGCACCCGTTTTTCCAGGCAATATACAGCGCCTTTGAGAGATCCCTGTCGCCGCGCGCGAAGACCGCCTCCAGATAGCTCATCTTCGGGTCATGGAAAACAAATTTTACCCTCGAGCGCCTAGCCTTATCCCTGATATACCTCTGCCTCCTGTATACCTCATCGGCCGGAAGCATGGCCTCGCGTTCAAACCTCGTATGCGGCTTGGGGATAAAGACCGATACCGCGGCGTTTATATCCGCAGGCCTCCCGTCGACCTTCTTTTTCGTCTCGGAGATCTCCCGGGCCAGGTCGACGATCGCGTCCAGGTCGCTGTCTTCCTCGCCGGGCAGGCCGATCATGAAATAAAGCTTTATCCTGCGCCAATTGTTCTTGAAAGCCTGGTAGGCGCATTCCTTGAGCGCCTCGGGCGGTACATTTTTATTGATGATCTTGCGCATTTTATCGCTCCCAACCTCGGGAGCGAAGGTCAGTCCCGTATGCCTTCCCGACGAAAGCTCGAGGGGAAAGCGGCTCGTCATCTCCTCGACCCGAAGCGACGGGAACGAGATGCTCACCGCCCTGTCCTTGAAAGCCTCTGTAAGCGATGTCACTATCTCCATTATCTGCGGATGGTCGCCCGAGGAGAGCGAGACCAGCGATATCTCATCATAACCGGTATTCTTATATATCTTCTCGGCCAGCGAAAGTATTTTCGCCGGTGAACGGAAACGGTTGGGCCCGTAGATCGCGCACGCCTGGCAGAAATTGCATGCCCTCCTGCAGCCGCGCATTATCTCTATCTGTATCCTGTCGTGGACGACATTTATAAAAGGCACTACGGGTCTTTCCGGGAACGGCGCGTTCTCCAGGTCGGCAATAAACCTTTTATTGATCTTCTTCGGGATCGAAGGCACATATACGCCTTCGAGCGCGGCAAGCTTTTCCAATAACACGCGCCGGCCCGAACCGTCTTTTTTATTTTCCATCACCGCGTCGACGACTTCCAGCACCGCCTCCTCAGCCTCGCCGATTATGAAACAGTCGAAGAAATCCGCGACAGGTTCGGGATTGAAGACGCACGGCCCGCCGCCCACTATAAGGGGGCTGGAGTTATCGCGGTCTTTCGAAAAAAGCGGTATGCCGGAAAGGTCGAGCATGTTCAGGATATTCGTATAGCTCAACTCGTACTGTAGGGAGAACCCCACTATGTCGAACCTGTTGAGCGGGCGCCCCGTCTCGAGAGAGAACAGCGGTATTGACTTCTCCCTCATTACTTTTTCCATATCGTGCCAGGGCGCGAACGAGCGTTCGCACGCGACATCGTCCCTGCCGTTGAGTATGGAATAGAGGATCTTCAGCCCCAGATGGCTCATGCCGACCTCGTAGAGGTCCGGGAAACATAAGGCGACCCTGCAGGCTATCCCCTCATCCCCTTTTACGATGCTGTTCCATTCGCCGCCCGTATACCGGGCGGGTTTTGTCACGCCGAGGAGTGTCTCGTCGGTCAGCATCAGAAGACCTTGCGTTTATTTTTTATATTCTCGAGGATCCCGACGCAAGCGAGGGACATTATAAGGAAGGAGCCTCCGTATGAGACAAAAGGAAGCGGCAGGCCGACAACGGGCATTATTCCGCAGACCATGCCTATATTCACTATCACATGCACCACGAACATGGTGGTTATCCCGTAGGCAAGGGTTTTTCCGTATGTGTCGCTCGTCGTCTCGGCTATCCTTATTCCTTTGTCTACGAACCTGTAAAAAAGGAACAGGAGCAGCGCGCTGCCGATGAACCCCCACTCCTCGCCCACCACCGAGAAGATGAAATCCGTGTGGCGTTCAGGCAGGAAGTTCAGCTGGTTCTGCGTTCCGGCGAGCCATCCCTTTCCAAGTATCCCTCCTGACCCTATCGCTATCTTGGATTGTATGATCGTATAACCCGCGCCTAGCGGATCGAGGTTAGGGTTAAGGAAGACAAAAAGTCTCGCCCTCTGGTAATCTTTCAGGATTAACCACAAAAATGGAACGCACGCCAGTCCCGAGCCTATCATAAAAAGGAGGTATTTAGGCCGCGCCCCGGCGATGAGCAGCATGGTAAAGAGGATCGGTATGAATATCAAAGCTGTACCAAGGTCGGGCTCCTTGAATATCAGGAGCATCGGGATCGCAGTCATGGCGAAAGGAACGATGAGGGCTTTCAGTTTTTCTATTCCTTCCTTTACGTCGCCGAGATATTTCGCCAGCGCGAATATAAAAGTGACCTTCGCGAATTCCGACGGCTGGAAGGCGAATGAGCCGAGCTCTATCCATCTCCTCGCCCCGTAGCGGACATCGCCGATGCCGGGGATGAGGACCAGGAGCAGGAAGAATACGTTCAGGCCGAATATGTAATAACTGAAATCTATTATCCTCTGGTAGCCTATCCGGAATATTGCCGCAGCGATGATAAGGCCGATCATAGCGGAATTTACCTGCCTCATCGCTAGGTTCGCGTTCGAAGAGACGAGTTTCTGGTATGAGGCGCTGTAGACAACGAACAGGCCCATCACCAGGATGGCCGCTGTTATCAGCACGAGCCCGTAATCGAATTCGCCTTTTAATTTAAAGTCATTTCTCATTTGAATATTTCCGTGTTATCCTTCGCGAAATCGAGGATCTTTTTAGCTATATCGGCGGCCGTCACGCCCCCGTGGCCGCCGTGTTCGACCATCACCACAAAAGCTACCTTCGGGTCTTCCGCCGGCGCGAAACCCAAGAACCACGCGTGCGGTTCGCCGTTAGGCGTCTGCGCGGTGCCGGTCTTCGCCGCCACCTTTATGCCCTCTATCCTGGCCCTTTGACCGGTCCCGGTATCGGAGGCGACGACGTTCACCATCGCGGATTTTATGGTCTCGATCGCGGCCTTTGAGACCGGTATCGTCACCGGCCTCGGTACCTGGACGCCGGAACTGCCGACCTTCTTTAAAATATGCGGCCTCGGCGCGCTGCCCTCTGTCGCGAATGTGGAAACTACCTCGACCATCTGCAGCGGAGTCACCAGAAGGTCGCCCTGGCCAATGGCGTAATTGATCGTCTCGCCTTCGTACCAGCTCTGCCCCCTCTTCGCCTTTTTCCAGGCGGGGCTCGGCACGAGCCCGGAGCTTTCGCCGCCTATATCTATACCGGTGGGTTTCCCAAGGCCGAATTTCTGCGCGTATTCGGAAATTACATCCGGCCCCAATTTGTGTCCGAGATTATAAAAATAAACATTGCACGAATGCGTTATCGCGTCGCGCAGGTCCTGCGGACCGTGCCCTTCCGCCTTCCAGCAGTCGAACTCGGCCCTCCCGAGGAAAAATTTCCCCGGGCAGACAAAAGTCGTGTGCTCGGTTATCGCATTAGTCTCGAGGCCGGCATCCGACATTATTATCTTAAAGATGGAGCCCGGGGGATATTGGCCGTTTACCGCGCGGTTGAGCATCGGGTGCGAGGCCGACTTCATGTAATCCACCACCTGTTCGCCCTTGCCGCGCTCGACGAATATATTCGAGTCAAACGATGGGGATGAAGCCATAGTTAGGATCTCCCCATTGCGCGGGTCCATGATGACGACCGAGCCCTTTACCCCTTCGAGGCAGTCGGAGGCATAGGCCTGCAGTTTCGCATCGACGGTTAGGGTGATATCCGTGCCCTTCTTCTGGTTCTTATTCCCGAGGATCTTTACTAGCTTGCCGGTGGCGTCCACTTCCAGCTGGGTGCCGCCGTCCTCGCCCTTCAGGTATTTGTCGTACGCCCTCTCGATCCCGGAACGGCCGACCAGGTCATCTCCCGAATATCCGTAGTCCCTTAACCTTTCCAATTCTTCCTTGTTGATGAGGCTTAAGTAACCTATGAGGTGAGACGTCCTCTCGCCGTAGATATACCACCTTAACGTCCTCGGAAGGACCAGGACCCCGGGCAGCTCTTGCTTCTTCTCCTCGAGGCGGAAGGCGAGGTCTTTATCGACGTCGCCGGCTATGGTTATCGGCGCGAACGGCGCGGTATAATCCTTCTTGACGATCGATTCGATGCGGGACCTCGAAATGCCCAGGGCCAGGGAGAGGCGGCCGTACGTCGTATCGACATTCTCTACTTCCTGCGGGATGATGACAACATCGAAAGAAAGGCGGTTATCGACTATGGCGAGGCCGTTCCTGTCGTAGATCGTGCCGCGAAGGCCGGGCAGCGGTATTAGCCTTATATGGTTCTTCTTGGCGAGGTCGTGATAAAGAGGCCATCTCAATATCTGGAGATAGAACAATCCCGCCAATATGACCAGGAACAAGACATCAACTATGACCGAATAGACTTTACCGCGCATATTAATATTCTATTGAGGACGCCTGCCCTCAAACACCTTTTTCTTGAAGACTATCTCTTTATAGTCCGTTTCTATCGACGGCATTAAAAATTCGAGGGCCCTGAAGATAAGAGGGGCTAATAATGAAGTATATATCGCCGCGGGTATGGCAAGGAAGAAGACCGCCTTGTAGTAAGGAAATCCGGACGAAGAAATGAACAGGTCGTAAACAAACATAGAAGATATGACCGCGATCGCCGTGATTATCATCTGCGCCGACGCCAGATGCCTGTAAAGCGCCTCTTTATATAAACCTGCGGCATAGCCGATCGCGCCGTAAAGTATAAGTATGAGGGGGTGCGCCCCGCAGAAGACCATTTCCAAAAGCCCGCCGATGGAGCCGCAAACCGCCCCCTTCCATTTACCGGAATTAAGCGAGAAGAATAAGACGCCTATAAGGACGAATTCGGGGCTCACGCCGAGAAGCTTTATGTAATTACGGCTTCCCGCCTCAAGCACGGAAATAACGACTAGCGTTATGATGATCCGAGGCCAGCTCATTCTACCGCTAATACCTCCTCGACAGCCATCGGGTTTATCGCCGGTTCTATGACCGCGAACTGGTACATCATATTAAATTCCAGCCTGACATCTATCACTTTCCCCGCGAGGAATCCCTGCGGGTAAACGCCGCTTGTGCCGGAAGTTACGACCGTGTCGCCGGTTTTTATGTCCGCTTCCTTGGGAATGAATTTCATGATGCACCGGCCGTGGGTGATGCCGTACATAAGGCCGCCCGCCCTTGACCTCTGAGATACGACGGCGACCCTTATCTCGGGATCCGTGATCAGGGATACGCGGGAACTCGCCCTGCCGACCGCCGTAACTTTCCCGATGACGACCCCGTCGGCCAGCACTGCCATGTCTTCCTTCATCCCGTCTTTAATGCCTTTATTTATTATCAGGCTCTCGGACCAGTTCGACAGGTCAAGTCCAGTGACTTTGGCGGCCACGGAACGCCTCCCCACCTTATCCTTCATGGCGAGTATATCCTTGAGCCTCCTATTCTCGGAAACGGCCTCATCGAGCGCCGCCGCACGGGAACCCAGCGCCGCGGCATCGCGTTTCAGCCTTTTATTTTCATTGGCTATGCTTTTGAAATGCAGGAGCTCGAACCCGGTCTCGAAGACTGCGGACGCTATCTGCGCAGGGAACTGCAGGATGGAATTTAAGCCTAAGGTAGTTCTGTTTGCGAGGGATTCAAACGCGATTAACAGGATAATGACAAGGGATACTGCGGCGACAAGAGTTAAAGGTTTGTTCTGGAATTTTTTCACATCGTTTACTGTGATTCAGGGGACTTCGAAGCGGTAGTGACCGTCACCTTCTTGAGATATTTTATTTCGCTTAAGACCATCCCTGTACCGAGCGCGACCGCGGTGATCGGATCCTCGGCTATGTGGACCGGAAGGCCTGTTTGTTCCGAAAGCAGTTTGTCCAGGCCCCTCAGCAATCCGCCTCCGCCTGCCAACACCATTCCGCGCTCTATAAGGTCGGCGGAAAGTTCGGGCGGTGTGCGTTCGAGGGTTATCCTGACCGCCTCGACTATCGCGGCGATCGGCTCTGCGAGAGCCTCCCTGACTTCCTCTGAAGAGATCGTGACGGTCTTCGGCAGGCCGGCGACCAGGTCGCGGCCGCGAACTTCCATCGTCATTTCCTCGTCCAACGGATAAGCCGAACCTATCTTTATCTTTACCTCTTCGGCCGTGCGTTCGCCGATCATGAGATTATAAGTCTTTTTCAAATGCTGTATTATCGCGTCGTCCATCTCGTCGCCGCCGATTCGGATAGACTTCGAATAGACTATGTCGGAGAGCGAGACTACGGCCATCTCCGTCGTGCCGCCGCCTATATCTATTATCATGTTGCCGGCAGGTTCCTGTATCGGAAGCCCGACGCCTATCGCGGCCGCTATCGGCTCCTCGACCAGGTATACCTCTCGGGCGCCTGCCCTCTCCGCAGAATCCTTGACCGCGCGCTTCTCGACTTCGGTTATGCCCGAAGGGATGGCGATGACCATGCGCGGCCTGACCAAAACCCTCCTGTTGTGGACCTTATTAATAAAATAACGGAGCATCGCCTCCGTTATCTCAAAATCAGCGATAACTCCGTCTTTCATCGGCCTTATGGCCACTATCGAACCGGGGGTGCGGCCTAACATGCGCTTCGCCTCTTCGCCGACCGCCAGGACATGATTAGTCCCCTTTTCTATGGCGACGACAGAAGGTTCGCAAAGCACTATCCCTTGGCCTTTTACGTAAACGAGCGTGCTCGCAGTGCCAAGGTCGATGCCCATGTCGTTTGAGAACATGCCGGAGATGTTGTTAAATCCCCTCTTCAAGACATCGAAAATGTTCACCCCATACCTCTTTCTTTTTTATGGGAAAATGGGATTCATTTTGACCCACCCTCCCAGCATCATAAGAGGATACCAAACCACTGCATAAATGTCAACGGCAATTTAGGTTACGGATTATCCTACGAACGTCGATTTTGTCCTCTCCGGGTCGCTGGCTCGCCCTGCGCGCTCGCTGCGCTTCGGGAAATTCTCGCTCTGCCTTAAGTATTAGCAGGGCAACCGTGCCCGCTCGAATTTCCCAATCCCTGCGAGGACGAAAATCTCCGTTCTTACGATAATTTATGCAGAAACAATCTAACTATTCACGGTAAAGCATAAGGACCGAAAATATCGTCAATACCGACTTTTGGAGCAATCATACGAATATATACTTCCCTATTCGTATTAATTGTTAAAATTTTCGTTAGATCAAAAAACCTATTTGGTCCCAACTCATGAGTCTTATCCGGGTCGGCAATTACATATAGCTCCCCTTTCCATTCAATCCAAATAGGTGCCTGTGTGTAATATAGCCCGTTTTGTTGGGATGAACCTAAGTAATCAATCCTCTTTTCCCAGGGAACGCGTGTTCTCTTCCCGGCAAGAGGCCCGCTTTTGCGATTATCATAGATATCGAATCCGATCTTGCTGTTGCCTAGAGGAGCTTTCACGTACTCTGGCAACGGGCCTTCTGTTAAAGGAAAACGGACTGGATAGCTTGACGGGGAACCTGGCAGTATTGATGCCACAACAAAAACTACACCTATCATAAAAGCGATAAAACCTATCCCTGCAAAGCCAAATATCCACGTTCCACTCCTAAGAACGGCCCAAGATTT
Organism: Candidatus Omnitrophota bacterium; assembly: GCA_903889135.1. Lineage (GTDB taxonomy): Bacteria > Omnitrophota > Gorgyraeia > Pluralincolimonadales > Pluralincolimonadaceae > Pluralincolimonas. The sequence continues at coordinate 15,547 of CAISWF010000137.1, forward strand.
ATTGCATAACCCTATTATAATAATAATTACAGAAGCAATTGCAGCATAGAACGCAAGACCTGTTAAAATGGGGACATGGGGGTTGACAAGTTTATAGAAAATAGCGTATTTGTTGAGATGAATTGCTAAAAATGATCCGCCGACGACAAGTAAGATAACTACGATAGAATATGATGCAAGAATAACGAGAAGATATCCAAGCCAATTCTTAATGTTCCTCATATTTACCCCCAAATATTATTATTGCGGCTTGTGTGTTTTGAACTTAACATATGGCGCGTAGGCCTTTGTGTGATTGCAGGGCTTTGCTGGTCCGAGCGGGCACGGTTCCCGCCGAAGGCGGGAGAGCGAGGATCAGCACAGAGCGAGAGAGGCACGCTGGGCCGAGCGAGCGTCCCTGCAAGAACACAAGGCCGAAGTGCCAGCATAATAATTTCAAAATATCAAAACACAAGCCGCACAATCTATGCCAAAAGTGAATTTAAGTCTTTGAGGAAGTTGGGATATGACTTGGCGATGCAGGCGGTGTCGTCAATGGTCGTCTCGCCCTTCGCCGCGAGGCCTGCGACGGCTATCGACATCGCGGTCCTGTGGTCGCCGAAGCTCATCGCGGTTATACCTTTTAGCGCTCCGGTCCCCTCAATGACGATATCATCGCCTTTCAGGTTGAATTTCGCGCCCATGTTCTTTAAGTTCGCGGCCATCGAGCTTATCCTGTCGGTCTCTTTAACCTTGAGTTCCTGTGCGCCTTTTATGATAGTCGTGCCTTTTGCATAAGCGGCCGCGACCATTACGACGGGCAACTCGTCTATCGAGCGCGGGATCAGGTCCCCTTCTATCGTAATGCCGCGCAGTTCGCCGCTCTCTATGGTTATGTCGCCGACCGGCTCTGACGCTATCTCTTTTGTATTTTCTATCGTGATCTTCGCACCCATCTTATTGAGGATATCCATTATTCCCGTCCTCGTGGGGTTTACGCCGACTGACTTGAGGGTCACGGCCGAATCTTTTACTATCGTCGCGCCGACCATGAAGAACGCGGCGGCGGATATATCTCCGGGTACATCAATATTCTGCGGCTTCAGGTCCGCGCCTCCCTCGACCGAGACCCTTAGCCCTTCGGCCGAAACGCGAGCGCCGAACGCCTTAAGCATCCGCTCGGTATGGTCCCTGGATCTCGACGGCTCGGTTACTGACGTTTTCCCTCCGGCGTAAAGTCCGGCAAGGAGAATAGCGGATTTGACTTGCGCGCTCGCGACCGGCGTGATGTAATCTATGGGTTTTAATTTCCCGCCGCGCACGGTAATCGGCGCGTAATCAGCGTTGTTCTTTCCTTCGAATTTCGCGCCCATCATCGAAAGCGGCTCGGTTACGCGGCGCATCGGCCTTCCGGCCAATCCCTTATCCGCGGCCAAGGTCGCCGCGAAATGCTGGCCGGCCAGGATGCCGAGCAGCAGGCGCATCGACGTTCCGGAATTGCGCATGAAAATCGGCCCTGAGGGTTCTTTTAGGCCGTTCAGACCGCGGCCTATTATTATTATTTCATTGGGATTTTCTTTGATATCGATGCCGAGGGCGCGGAACGCCTCTATCGTTGTGAGGGTATCGTCCGAATGGAGAATGTTTCTTAGGACGCTCGTGCCGTTCGCGAGCGAGGCGAGCATGACGGCCCTGTGGGAAATGGACTTATCGCCCGGTAAAACCAGGGAGCCGCTCAATCTCTTGGCGGGTCTTATCGTGGTGGAGCTCACTTACATAGCTTTCGCTATGTCGCCCTCTTTGATCTCGCCGCTGTCCGGCAGTATGTTTGCGGCCGACATCGTCTCGTAGACCTTTTCGACTGTGGCCTTGGCGACAAGCTTATTGTTCCTGAAGACTCCGAAGGTCACGCCTGGGGTGATGCCTTTATTGTTGCCCGCGGCGACGACTATAAAATTAAATTCCTTATTTACGACAAGGACTTTGCCTTCGGCCTCAACGCCCGGCTTGACCACTATCTTGTCAAGCTCCACTTCCTTTTTCGCCTGAAGGTCCTCTACCTGTTTCGAAAGGCTCTGGTTGGCAGTCTGCAGGTCATCAAGTTTCTTCTGGACCGCGGCGTATTCCTTCTGAAGTTTATCGAACTGGTCCTGGACGGCGGCATGCGAAGTCTTCTCGCTCTCCCAGTTCGTCTTTACTTCCTCTATCTCTTTATCTTTATCGGTCAACTTGGCGAGGGCGTCTTCTTTGTCTTTCTTCTCAGCCGCGATCTGTGCCGCCAGTTTCTCGGCCTTATCCTGCAGTGAGGTCACTTTTCCCTTGAGGTCCGCAAGCTGCGTCTCGAGATCGGTCTTGAGTTTCTTCTGGTCATCGAGCTGCTTCTGCAGGTCTTCCTTGTTCGCCTGAAGATCCTTTAGTGAATTCTCCGTGGCGATGCGGGTCTTCTTCTCGGCCTGGAGCCCGTTGAAAGTAACAAAAGAAAATACCAGGAATACTACGCATAGGATCGCTAATAATATGACTATAAGCCGGAACGATTTCATTTGTTCCTCCTTTTTGATTTCTATTTGAAAATCATTATATAGAATAAGGCTTTAAAATGCAAGAAAAATATCGGGCCCCATTATATTCTTCATATCGGCCGGCAGTTCGGCCCTGAATTCCATCTCCCTGCCGTCCTTAGGATGGTGCAGCTTGAGATAATATGAATGGAGCGCCTGCCTGGGGAATTTTCCTTTCGAGCCGTACTTCTCATCTCCTAATACGGGATGGCCGATATACGCCATATGGACGCGTATCTGGTGCGTCCTGCCTGTCTTGAGGTCCAGCTTGACGAGGGTGAAACCGTCAAACCTCTTTATGACCTGGTATTCCGTTACGGCTTTTCGCTCCGAGTCATGCCTGACCGCCATCTTCTGCCGGTTGCTCGGGTGCCTGCCGATCGGCAGGTCCACTACTCCGTTGTCCATCTCTATGATGCCCTTGACCAGGGCCAGGTAATTTTTCTTTACGGTGCGGTCCTTGAATTGTCTCGCGAGTTCCGCGTGGCTGGCATTGTTTTTCGCCGCGACCATCACGCCGGATGTATCCTTGTCGAGGCGATGGACTATGCCCGGCCTCCCCTCATTCATGTCGGAAAGTTTCCTGCAGTGGAAGAGCAGGGCGTTTACTATCGTGCCGGAACGCGTGCCCGGCGCGGGATGGACCGCGATGCCCGGCTGCTTGTTTATCACTATCATGTCATCGTCTTCGTATATTATATTAAGGGGTATATCTTCGGCCTTCAATTCCGGGGATGCGGGCTCCTCAAATGAGATCTCTATCTTCTCGCCCGGCTTGACCTTGTGGTGCGGCTTGGCCGGCTTGCCGTCCACGAGTATTTGTCCGGCGCCTATGAGTTTTTTCAGGTGCGAACGCGAGACCGTCTCGGGCAATACCGAGACGAGGTATTGGTCGAGGCGCTCGGATCCCGCCTCCGGCCCTACTTCGAAGGTATAGTTTTCCATAATATCACCGCTGTCGAGAAGATCGCTATTGATACTGCCTGCGAAAATGTCAATCCCATTATGGCTAGCATATCATCGCCGCGCAGGAACTCAATGAAGAACCTGAAAGTCGAATAGAATATAAGATACAGGAAAAACGTCCTCCCGTTCGACGGGACGCGCCTCCTCAAAACAAGATACACGATAAACATCGCGGCGGATTCGAAGAGCTGCGTAGGGAGCACCGCGCCCTGCTCAGGGTTAAAGACCACGCCTATCGGCAGCGCCGTAGCCTTGCCGTAACAGCAGCCGTTCAGGAAACATCCTATGCGGCCGATCGCCTGCCCAAGCGCGATATACGGCATCAGCAGGTCGGCGGTCTTCAGTGCCGGCATCTTATTTATGCGCAGGAAGACCGCCACGCTTATGACAGCCAGTATGAGCCCTCCGTACCAGGCCAGGCCGCCCTCCCAGATCTTAAATATATCCAGTGGCCTGGACCTGAAATAATCGAGATCCAAAAGGACGAACAGGAGCCTGCCGCCTATTACGCCGGATATAATAAGGGCCGTCATCAGGTCGAAGATCTTCTCGCCGTCCATGCCGATCGCAACGGCGCGCCTCCTGGCGAGGAAAGAACATACCAGGAAAGCCAACGCGAGCATCGCGCCGTATGAGTATACCGAACAGGAGCCGATCTTAAATAATACGGGATGCATCTTTCCCCCTAATTATCATCACGAACAGGAATATCGCGCCAATGGTTATGCAACTGTCGGCAGCATTGAAGACGGGCCAGAAGTGCAGGTCTATGAAATCTATGACATAACCGAAACGGATCCTGTCGATAAGGTTCCCTGCCGCGCCTCCGAGTATCAGGGCGAAAGGCAGATAGAGAGCGGGCCTCTTCCTTGCAAGATAGAAAATTGTGAACGCTATCGCTATGACGGAAATGACCACGAAAGCGGTGGTCTGGTACCTGAAGAGGCCGAAAGCGGCGCCGGTATTCTTGACAAGAGTGAAACTTACGATGGTGCCGATCGCGGGAATGGAACCTGCGGAAGTTAACTTCGTTACCGCTATCGCCTTGGTGACCTGGTCTATGACGGCTACCGCGCCGGCGATAAGGAAAGGCGCCAGCCCTTTCCTCAGAAATGAGCGCATTAGATTATCTTCTTCTGCGGATCCTCTTTAGCCTGGCACTCGAGGCAGAGGCCGGCCCACGGCATCGCGGTAAGGCGCTGTTTTGGTATCGGCTTCTCGCATTCAGTGCATATGCCGAAGGTCTTATCCTCGATGCGCTTGAGCGCCTCCTCTATGGCGTAAAGTATCTTCTGCTGTACGTTCGTGGCGATGCCGAGCGAAAATTCCCTGTCGAAACTGTCCGTGGCAACATCGGCCATATGGAAAGTATACGCGGACAGGTCTCCGGAAGCGTCCCTCTGGGACGTGTTGAGCGAATCCTTCTGGACTCCGCGGACTTCCTTCAGCATCTCCTCTTTTTTCTTGAGGAGCATCTTCTTATATTTTTCGAGTTCTTCCTTATCGAACTTCATCATATTATTCTCCTTTTAAGACATTCGAGCAGCGCCCGCAGAGCGTCGGATGTTCCGGGTCGCTTCCGACCTCTTTTTTATACGTCCAGCAGCGGCCGCATTTGCCTCCGGAGGCCTTATCCACGTAAATACCCAAACCTTCGGTCTCAGGCATTCCGTCTTTTCCCGCCGGCATGCTGCCTGTTTCTTCGAGCCTGAAATCCGAGACCAGGAACACTCCCGCAAGCTCTTTCGCAAAATCGCCCAGGAACCCGTATTTCCCGGCATCCTTTATATACAGCGTGACGCATGCTTCCATCGAATCGCCTATGACGGCTTTGGCCCTCTTCTCCTCTATCGCTTTCATTATGAAAGGACGTAGGGTGAAGATCTTCTCCCACTTCTCTTCGAGAGACTTGTCTATGTATCCCCCTTTGGGATCGGGCCAGAGCGACGCGTGTATGCACGCCTCCGGGTCGTCCCGCTTCATCTTCTGCCATATCTCATCGGCCGTGAACGGCGCGATCGGCGCGAGGACCTTTGCCAGAACCGCCACTATCTCATAAATCGCGGTCTGGCAAGACCTCCGCTCTTTCGAGTTCGGCGCATAAGTATACAACCTGTCCTTTGAAACGTCAAGATAAAAACTGGAAAGTTCGACGGTGCAAAAATTGTAGAGGGCGCGAAAGACCTTATGGAACTCAAACGCATCGTAATAGCCCGCGGCCTCCCCTGCCAGGGAATACGCCTTCGAGACCGCCCATTTATCCACCTCGAGAAGGTCCTTGTGCGCGAGCCTGTCCTTGACCGGGTCAAAATCGAAAAGGTTGCCGAGTATGAAGCGCGCCGTGTTCCTTATTTTGCGGTAGGCCTCGGAAGTGCGCTCGAGTATCTCTTTTGATATCCTTATATCTTCGTAGTAATCGCACGATGCGACCCACATCCTCAACACATCGGCCCCGTGCGTCTTTATAATCTCCTGAGGCGAGATGACATTGCCCAGCGATTTCGACATCTTCCTTCCCTCGCCGTCAACGACAAAACCGTGCGTCAGGACGTTCCTGAACGAAGGCCTGCCCTCGATGGGCATCGAGGTCAGTATCGCCGCCTGGAACCACCCGCGGTGCTGGTCACTTCCTTCCAGGTAAAGGTCGGCCGGGAACGCGAGTTCCTTCCTGCTCTTTAATACGGACTGGTGGCTGACCCCGGAATCAAACCAGACATCGAGTATATCTTCTTCCTTCCTGAATTTCTTTCCTTTGCATTCCGGGCACGCGAATCCGGCAGGCAGCAGCTCTTCCGCGGCCTTGCTGAACCAGACATTAGAGCCGTCAATTTCCATCAGCCCGCTGATATGGCTTATTACTTTGGTATCGAGTATTGGTTTCTTGCATGACTCGCAATAGAAAGCGGGGATCGGCACGCCCCAGTATCTCTGGCGCGAGAGGCACCAGTCGGGCCTGTTCTCTATCATCGCCGATATCCTGTTCTCCCCGACCGCCGGGATCCACTTCACTTTCTTTACTTCTTCGAGTGTATTTTTCCTCAAAGAGTTGTGGTCGACATTTATGAACCACTGGACCGTCGCCCTGAAGATAACAGGCTCCTTGCACCTCCAGCAATGCGGATATGAATGCGAGATCGTCCCGCTGTTGAGCAAGGCACCGTCTTTCGTTAATCTTTCCAATATGGCCCCGTTCGCCTTGAAGACATGTATGCCGGCGAATTCGCCGGCCGTCTTATCGAATATTCCTCTCTCGTCGACAGGCATTATCGTGGACAGTCCGTATCTCTGTCCCGTAAGATAGTCCTCCATGCCATGGCCCGGCGCGGTGTGTACGCATCCGGAGCCTTCTTCGTTGGAGACGTAATCCGCGAGTACGACCTTTCCCTCCCTATCGATAAACGGATGTTTATACGTTGTCCCCTCGAGGTCATTCCCTTTCACGGTAGAGATGATCTTATAATCTTTAAAGCCGGCTTTCGCCGCGACGGGCTCGAGCAGGTCTTTCGCGAGCACATAATGCTCGCCGTTCGCCTCGATCGTCACGTAATCGAGCGATGGATGGACCGCGACCGCGACATTCGCTACCAGCGTCCACGGAGTGGTCGTCCAGATGATGAGATAATTTTTGCCGCCTTTTATCTTGGAGCCCATTATCTCAAATTTAACGAATACGGACGGGGATGAATGGTCGGCATATTCCACCTCTGCCTCGGCCAAGGCAGTTTCGCAGCGCACGCACCAGTTGACCGGCTTTACGCCTTTATAGACATAACCGCCTTCAACGAGTTTTCCGAACGAGCGTATGATGCCTGCGACATACCCGGGCTTAAGCGTAAGGTAAGGGTCGTCCCAGTCGCCGAAAACGCCGAGGCGCTTGAACTGCTCCTTCTGCGTCCCGACGAACTTTAGCGCGTAATCCGCGGCTTTCTTCCTGAACTCAAGCTGGCCTATCTGGCCTTTCGATATCTTAAGTTCTTTAAATAAGGCGTGCTCGACCGGCAGCCCATGGCAATCCCAACCCGGGACATACGGCGAGTCGAACCCGCGCATCGTCTTGTATTTTACGACTATGTCCTTGAGCGTCTTGTTGAGGGCGTGGCCGATGTGGATGTCGCCGTTCGCGTACGGCGGGCCGTCATGCAATATGTATTTAGGCTTGCCCGCGAATTTCTTCCGTATGTGGCCGTAAATATCATTATCCTGCCAGGATTTCAGCATCTCAGGCTCCCTCTTCGGGAGGTCGGCCTTCATCGGAAAATCGGTCTTGGGCAGATTTAAAGTATCTTTGTAATTCATCCCATCCTCTGTGTACTTTCTCCACGCCTCATTAGGGCGCGGGATTCATATTCTCTCTATCAACGTATGGATCAATTTGGTCAACTTCGGCTCGGCTTCGTTGGCCGTCTTTATTATCTCATCTATATTGCACGGCTTGAGCGTTTCGGGGAGGCAGACATCGGTGATGACGCTTATGCCGAATATCCGCAGTCCCGCATGCCTGGCCACGACGACTTCCGGCACGGTCGACATCCCGACCGCGTCCGCGCCGATCATTTGGAAAAATTTATACTCCGCGCGAGTCTCTAAGTTAGGGCCGGTGACGCCTATATAAATTCCCTTATGCATCCTGATCTTTTCTTCTTTCGCTATCTCTTCCGCCAGCGCGATAAGTTTCGGGTCGTACAGGTCGCAGAAATCCGGGAACCTGGGCCCGAGGGATTCATCGTTCGGTCCTATCAGCGGATTCACCCCGGTAAAATTTATATGGTCGGCTATCACCATGAGGTCTCCGGGCTTGTAACCCGGATTCATCCCGCCTGCCGCGTTCGAGACGACGAGTATCTTCGCGCCGAGAGCCTTTACTACTCTGACCGGATACGTGACCTGGTCCAGCGGATATCCTTCGTAATAATGGAACCTGCCCTCCATCGCGACGACATTCTTGTCGCCGATCTTCCCGAACACGAGCTCGCCTTTGTGCCCCTTGACAGTAGATACCGGGAAATTAGGTATCTTCCAATATTCTATGCCCCTCTTATCTTTTATCTTCTCGGCGAGGTTGCCCAGGCCTGTCCCGAGGATTATTGCGATGTCGATCTTCGGGACCTCTTTCAGCTCGTCTTTTATGAACTTGATCGTATCTTCGATCTTTGTCTTCAGCTCGTGCATTTATCTCTCCTTATTTCCGGGATACGGCTATTACCTTAGCCTCATAGCCAGTTCCAGCAGCGTCGGCACCAGAAAATATTTATTTACGGAATAAAGGACGATCGTAGCGATCCACGGCGAAATGTCGACCGGCCCTAAAGGCGGTAGGAACCTCCTTATCGGCGCCAGGATGGGGTCCGTAGCCCTGTTCAAAAACTGCACCAGCGGATTGAACGGGTCGGGATTGACCCAGCTTATGACCGCCCGTAAAAATATCAGGATGCATATAATATTTATCAGCGCTTCGAGCAGTCGACCGGCCAGGACTATCAAATTGCTTAACGCGAACATCCCTTATTCCCCCGATAATTCTTTTGAGCGGCGCGCCGCGGCCGTAACCGCCTTTTCGACTATCTTCTTCATCCCGGCGCGGTCGAATACTTTTATCGCCCGTTCGGTCGTACCGCCCTTTGACGTCACGCGCTGGCGCAGTACGCCGGGCTCGTGCCCGGATTCTATAAGGAGCCGCGCGGCGCCGAGGGCGGTCTTCGAGACGAGCCTTTTTGCCGTAGCCTTATCCATCCCTAGGCGGACAGCCGCCTCTATAAGCGCCTCTTTGAAGTAGAAGAAATAGGCGGGGCCGCTTCCCGATACCGCGGTGACGAGATCGAAATATCTCTCGTTTAAATTTACCGTCTCGCCCACGCTCGAAAATATCTCATCAGCGGCCTTAAGGTCTTTTGCTGTAGCGTATTTGCCTTTGCAGAGAGCCGATATGCCCTCTCCCACAAGCGCGGGAGTATTCGGCATCACCCTTATGACGCGGGGCCTGAGGATGCCGGACAGGGCCTTCTCTATCCTGCGGGTCTTTATGCCCGCCGCGATAGAGATGTATAACCGTCCTTTGCCGTAAGAAGATACTTCCCTGAGCACTTCGTCGATATTTTGAGGCTTGACCGCCAAGATGACGATATCGCAATGCGAGGCGGCCTCAATTATAGATCTGGTTGCCAATATTCCATATTTCTTAACGGCGACCACGCGCTTGGCTGCATCATTATCGAAACCTATGACACCCGTCCTCTTGACGGCGCCGGAAGAGAGAAGCCCGTTTATTACAGCTCCGCCCATATTCCCCAGGCCGATAACGCCTATTTTTTTATCCGCCAAATATCGCATGCCCTATCCTTATTATATTGGCGCCTTCCTGTATCGCGACCTCAAAATCCTGGGTCATCCCCATGGAAAGATAATCCATGCTGACTTTCCTCATATTCTTATCCGAGACCAGCGTCGCCAGTTTTTTCAGCCGTTTGAAATACGGCCTCGAATCCTCCGGGTTCTCCGTGAACGGCGCCATGGTCATCAGGCCCATGACCATTACACCGGGTAACTCGGTTATCTTTTCTATGAGCGGAAGCACCTGTTCGGGCAAGACCCCGTATTTTGTCGCCTCTTCCGAAGTCTTGACCTCTATCAATATCTTCTTCGGGTCCAGAAGGCCGGCGCTTCGTTTCGATATTTCCTCGGCCAGTTTCAACGAATCGACCGAATGGATAAGATCGAAGATCTGCACAGCCTCCTTGACCTTATTTGTCTGCAGGTGGCCGATAAGGTGCCAATTCGCCCTGTGCTCGATCGTTCTGTATTTGATCTCCGCGGCCTGCACATAGCTCTCGCCTATTTCAGTAACCCCGGCGGCAAGCGCTTCTTCGATCTGCGGGACGCCTACGGTCTTGGTCACGCAGATCAGCGTGATATCGCGGTCGTTCCTGCCGGCATTCTCGGCAGCCCGGCGGATCCGCTCCCTTACGTCATGTATATTTTCAGGGATCATTTTCAGAAATACTCGCTGAAGATACGGTTTACCCTGTCCAGCAATTTTCCTAACGGCGTGTTGCCGAAGAAATTCTTCCGGACTTTTTTCTTAGCGCCTTCCCGGGCCCAGTATTTCACGAGGCCGACCGATACGATCTGTCCGGCGCCGGCCCTCGACATATCCCCGCCGGATACGCCCTTAACGAGCCCCATCTTCACGGGCATGCTAAGGGACAATTCCAGCATCTCGAGGAAACCGCCCAGCGCGGTCAGGTCGCCGGCGACAACGCATCCCATCGCGGCTTCCTTGGCGGAACTCATCTCTTTTAATTTGACGCCTATCTGTTTTATAAGCCCCTCCGCTTCAGGCCTTATCGCCTCGGCGACAGCCTTTCTCGAGACGGAACGGCTCGACC
>CAISWF010000138.1 GCA_903889135.1 Candidatus Omnitrophota bacterium
ACAGGAACTTATAATGCTTCCTTATGGCAACCATATCTGGGAGGACCATAAGATAGGCGCCGGAGCCCCGCCCATCAAGACGAAAAAGGGCTGGCTCAGCATTTATCACGGCGTAACATGGACGATGGACGGCATGACCTACAGGCTGGGTGTCGCGATGCATGACCTTAAGAACCCGGCAAAGATCCTCGGTATCGCGGACCAGTTTATCCTGAGCCCGGACGAGATATTCGAAAGGGTAGGCTACGTCCATAATGTAGTATTCACCTGCGGTGCCATCCCGGAGCCGGACGGTACAGTAAAGATATATTATGGCGGAGCGGACACATGCATGAATGTTGCGACCGCGAAGATCGATGACCTGGTAGATATCGCCTTGAAGGGAAAGAGGAAGCCGCTATAAGCAATTATCTCGGCATAGATATAGGCGGGACGAATATCCGCCTCGGCATCATAGACGGGCGCGGTAAAGTGATCGCGAGATACCGCATGCCGACGCTCAAAGAGCAGGGCAAAAATAAAGTCATCTCTCGCCTGCTCGATGCCGCCGCCGGCGTGATCAAAAGGTCCGGCGTTAAAATAAAAGCTATAGGGGCCGGATGTCCCGGCCCGCTGGACAGCAAAAAAGGTGAAATCCTTTCCCCGCCGAACCTTCCGGATTGGCGCGGAGTGCGGTTAAAAAAGATCATTGAAAGAAGGTTCCGGATTCCCGCGGTAGTCGAGAACGACGCCAATTGCGCCGGGCTCGGCGAAGCGATGAGCGGCGCAGGCCGCGGTTCTTCAAGCATGGTATTGCTTACGCTCGGCACCGGCATAGGGAGCGCGATCGTCCTCGACGGAAAATTATGGACCGGAAAAGGCGGGTTCGCTTCGGAACTGGGCCACGTATCGATAGATTATAACGGCCTTAAATGCGGCTGCGGAAACCGGGGCTGCTTGGAGATGTACGCTTCAGCGACGGCCGTAGTAAGGCGCAGGAAGGCCGCCGGCAAAATGACCGCCGAAGATGTATATAAAGCGGCAGAAAAGGGCGACAAGATATCGCGCAGGATCGTGGATGAAACGGCCGTATATCTCGGAGCGGCGATAGCCAACATAATAAACGCGCTCGATCCGGAAACGATAGTATTAGCCGGTGGCATGTCAAAGGCCGGAAAGAAATTTTTCTACAAGGTGGAGAAGGCCGCGAAGGAAAGGGCTTTAAAGGAAGCAAGCAAAGGGGTCAGGATAGTGCCCGCGGAACTCGGTGAAGATGCGGGAATAATCGGCGCAGCCTGGAGGGCGAAAAACTCATGAAGAAATTATTATCCGTTATATTCATACTGTCTGTTCTGGCGGCCGCCGGCCATCTGCACGCCGCGGAGACCAAGACTGCCTCGGTGGTTGAGGGTACCGAAACCGTCTTGTGGGATGGCCTCGAATCAAAGCACCTCTGGAGCATAGCCCAATGGGGCGATGCCGCGAAACTTACTTTAGTCCCGGAGAACAAGACCGAAGGCGATAAGTGCTTTAAGGTCGAGTTCGGGCCCGAGGGAAAACAGAACCCGCCCAAGGGAGTCGTCCTCGAGAGGGAACAGTCGGCCATCGACCTCGATTCGACGAAAAAACTCACGGTTGATATCTATAACGACGGCCCGGCGTTCGAGATGGCCCTCGTCCTCTATACCGATGAGTTCATCGAAAGCGCGACCGAGACGATAAAGAAGGGGCTGAACAAGGACGTAACTTTCAATATCCACGAAAAAGATTTCAAGTCGCCCACCAGCAACTGGCAGTATAATTACGCGCCCCGGGCGGGCACGATCGCCTGGCGTATAATGTTCATCATGTATGCCGAAGACACCGAGGCTAAGGCGAACGTCTATTTCGATAATATTCGCGTCGAGAGGACCCCCAGGATAACGAGCGAACAGAAGGTGATCCCGTTAGCTGAATATAAGGCGCCGAAGATCCTTTCGGTAAAAGGTGAGAAGGATAGCGTCGAGCAGTTCGAGAAGTTCGAGGTGACCGTTGATTTCGACGGGACGTACCAGCATCCGTATGACCCCGGGAACATAGACCTTAACGCGGTATTCACCTCGCCCGACGGAAAGAAATTCACCATGCCCGGGTTCCTTTATTCCGGGAAGGTCGACGGCGTAAATATATCGGACGCGGCCTGGAAGATAAGGTTCACCCCGGACAAGGCCGGAAAATGGGGATATTGCGTGAACGTAGCCAACCCGAAGGGGAGCGCCAAGTCCGATAACATGGTTTTCGAATGCACGGCCCCTGCCTCGCCAACACTTGGAAGTCTGGCACCAGCGGCGCCGAAAAAAGGATTTGTCCGCATAAGCAAAAGGGACCCGCTCTATTTCGAGTTCGATAACGGCGAATATTATTATCCGATAGGCCAGAACGTGGCGTGGGCGCCTTCCGTAAACGCGTACGAACATTATTTCCTGAAGATGCAGGAGAATATGTACTGTTGGTCGCGGGTCTGGATGTCGAGCTGGCAGTGCGCAATAGAATGGCTCGACGTCGGAGATTTCCACGGCCTTAATAATTATAATCTAAAGAACGCGAAGCTGCTGGACGACATAACCGACCTGGCGAAGAAGCATGATATCTATTTCCAGCTCGTATTGAACCAGCACGGCCAGCTCAGCACCAAGGTCGACCCCGAATGGCTGAATAACCCCTATAACGTAAATAACGGCGGGCCGTGCAAGGAGCCGAAAGACTTCCTGACGAACCCTGAGGCGAAGAGGCTCTACAAGATGCGCATGCGCTACATCATCGCGCGCTGGGGATATTCGCCGAACATCCTCGCCTGGGAACCGTGGAACGAGCTGACGCTTATGGACAATTACGACGCGAACCTCGATATCCCGTGGCAGAAGGAGATGGGCCAGTACGTCGATTCCGTCGATCCTTACAGGCACATGATAACAACGAGCTATTTCGGAAATTTCCCGAAGGATATCTGGAGGCAGCCGGAGATATCCTACGGCCAGATACATATGTATACGCCGGAGATAGTCACGACCCTCGACGGCCTTTATACGATAATGAAAGATTATAAGAAGGCGTATTTCGTCGGGGAATACGGCGGCAGCAACTTAAGCGGCATCGACGTACAAGACCCGGACGCTACCGTCCACCATAACGGCATCTGGGCCGCTTATACAACGGTGTCATCCGGTGACGCGATGCCCTGGCAATGGGACGATTATATCGAGCCGAATAACCTGTATTTCCACTGGCGCTCGCTCGCCAAATTCAACGAAGGCGAAGACAGGCGCGGGCAGGATTACCAGTACAGCCGTGGTACGCTCGAGTTCGAGGACGGGACGATACTTAACGCGCAGGGCATAATGAACAACAAGAGGGCGCTCATATGGGTTTACGACCTCTTGAGGACTAAGTTCAACCAGGGCATCTTGAAGCCGCTTGATGTCAAAGACGCCGTGTTGACGGTCGCCGGGATGGACAAGGGAGAATATACGGTCGAGTTCTGGGACACGTATAGCGGGAAAGTCACGGGCACGGTCAACGTCGCGTGCAAGGACTCGAAATTAGAAATACCCTTGCCCGAGATAACCGGCGATATGGCCCTGAAGGTGATATCCCTGGACGCCAAGGCCCGGCCGAGGCCGGCAAAAGCCTACATAGCCTCGAAATTCCTGAAGAAGGATGCGCCGCTCGAGACGCGCGATATATGGGAAGGTTTCGAGAAACAGGGCGATTGGGTCTGCGCGGACTGGGGCGATAAGGCGATAGTCTCGCTATCTAATGAAAAAGTTACCGAGGGTAAGACCTCGATCAAGGTGGTATTCGACAAGGAAGGCAGGAGGACTGATGGGAAAGGCATATGCCTCCAGAACACCAAGCTTGAGCTTGACCTGTCAAAGGCCAAGAAAATGATATTCGATGTCTATCTCGACGCGGCGAACTCAATAGAGGTATCGGTTGTCCTTAATAGCAAGGGATTCTGCGAAAGCACCAGGAAGCAACTGGTGCCAGGATGGAACAAGAACGTGACTTTCGACCTTACGGCGAAGACCTTTAAGAAGGAAGCGACAAAGTGGCAGCATAAAGGCGCCATTGACAGGGAAGAGCCTATGAAGCAGGTTATGTTCATGTTCTACCCGTGGGACGTTGATTCGGGCGCCATCTACGTAGATAATGTGGGATTTTTAAGCAATTAAGGATCCCAGACGTATAATGACAAAATTTTACCTCAAAAAAGCAATAATATATTCTTGACAAAAAGAGTTTAAAATGATATCATTTCCCTGTAGTAGTTATACCAGAGTATACTTGCCTTGCTATTCAATGCTTGTTTAATCCTTGTAGTAACATCTTTGTTTGCTGTTAAATAGTATACTCGGATATACTAATTAAAGGGAAAGGGGGTCAGCAAATGGTCAAAACAATTTTAAAACTTCAAAAAGAAGGAGGTGAAACAATAATGATGAAGTACTTAGTCGTGATCGCAGCGATGTTATTAGTAAGCGGCTCAGCGTTCGGCGCAACTTTGTATGACTTCGAGACAGGCACCGAGGGATGGACGTTCCAGACTTATACAGACAGCCAGGCTATATCCACGGCGACCCAGTCGACAGTCCAGGCATTGACCGGCACTCACTCATTGGCAGGAACAACTCATCTGGTACCCGGCGATGCTAATTTCAGCAAAGGCGAGCTTCTGGTCACCAGGCCTCAGGCTGATAAGCTGAACCTCTCCGGAACGGTCGAATCAGTGTCGGTTTTTGGAGCGGCCGGAGCGGCAGGAACGAACGGTTCGTCCCCTAACGGTTGGCAGATGTTCTTCAAGGACGTCAACAACAAGTCGTGGTACGGCACATGGAACAACTTGGTTGAAGGCTCCTGGAAGACGCTGACTGCAAACGTAGACACGGAAACCCCGGCGTTTATGGATGCAGCGTTCGATAAAACCCAGGTAGTTACCTTGGGCGTTAAGCTCGGCACAGGCGGCGCATCGACGGGGATCTATGACGGTCCCATCTATGTCGATGACTACACCGTAGTCCCTGAACCGACAAGCATGCTTCTTCTCGGCACCGGTTTGGTTGGCATCTTTGGTTTCGCGAGAAAGAAGAAAGCGTAATAAGCATAAAATAAGGTTTAACGAAATAATAAAAGGGGGTATTAAAGCTATGAGTAAAGTCGAAAAAGGCTTGCTCCCTCACCCGAGAATAGCTTTAAGCACCCCCTTTTATATCGCCCGGGGGCATAAGAGGGGTGTCGCGCTTATACTTACGGTAGGGGTGCTGGCGCTTATCCTCATAGTCGGTACTTCTCTTGCCATAAATACGATACTGGATTTCAAATCATCGAAAAATTTCAAAAATAATACGGAGGCGGAATATCTAGCCGAGGCCGGGATAAACAGGGCGGTCTCCGAACTTCTTTATGGCACCGAAGGATT
This sequence comes from Candidatus Omnitrophota bacterium, assembly GCA_903889135.1. Classification (GTDB taxonomy): domain Bacteria; phylum Omnitrophota; class Gorgyraeia; order Pluralincolimonadales; family Pluralincolimonadaceae; genus Pluralincolimonas. The sequence goes on from CAISWF010000138.1 coordinate 5,435, forward strand.
CGTAAACGACGCGGTCGATTCGTCGACCGAAGCGTGGGCGCAATGGACACCGTCGCATCCCGTTTATTCTACGGCGGCCGGAAACGGCGGTTACCGGGTGGATAGTATATACGATTGCGCGGGCCAGATATACATAAACGACGCCAATCCCAACCTCAAGAAAATATTAGAGAACCTTGCGGCCGCAGTAGGATTAACGGCGGCTGACGGGGATACCATATTCGATAACAGAGGGGCCGGGTATACGACAAAGGAACAGGTGATGTCCATACCGGGATTCAGCCAGGCCAAGTATGACGCGATCAAAAAACATATCACGGTATGCGCATTTGTCGATCCCGATGTGATCAATCCGCTTGATGCGACAACCCCTTACGCTGCGGCGCCCAGGGCGCCGGTAAACGTCAATACCGCCTCAACCGAGGTCCTTACAGCGGTCTTGACCGGGATCAGCTACGGGACGAACACGATAACAGCCGCCAACGCCGCCCAACTGGCCCAGCATCTTTTTGACAACAGGCCTTATGCCACCTATGACCAGCTCTGGAGCGCGCTTTTGTCAGCCGAAACGCTGGGATACATTTTCAACGGCGATGCCGCGGTAGTCATGGCGAACGCGAACCCGAACACGGATCTTATGCGCGCGAACCCGAATTATTCATGGCGGTATAAACATGTATCGAGGGGTAATCCCGGCG
>CAISWF010000139.1 GCA_903889135.1 Candidatus Omnitrophota bacterium
GTCTGCGCGTTTGTCGATCCCGATGTGATCAATCCGCTTGATGCGACAACCCCTTACGCTGCGGCGCCCAGGGCGCCGGTAAACGTCAATACCGCCTCAACCCAGGTCCTTACGGCGGTCTTGACCGGGATCAGCGATGGGACGAACACGATAACAGCTTCCGGCGCCGCCCAACTGGCCCAGCATCTTTTCGACAACAGGCCTTATGCCACTTATGACCAGCTCTGGAGCGCTCTTTTGTCAGCTGAAACGCTGGGATACATTTCCAACGGCGATGCCGCGGTAGTCATGGCGAACGCGAACCCGAACACGGACCTTATGCGCGCGAACCCAAATTATTCATGGCGGTATAAACATGTATCGAGGGGTAATCCCGGCGACGCCAGCGGTTATGACGCTAACGGCGTCCCTTTTGCGGTAGACAAGACGAAGCTCGCCGCTTATACGACGGAATTCTGTTTCAGCTCCGGAGGATATTATGAGATCAACGCGACCGGATTCGTTAATGACGCGGCCGGCAATCAAGTAGCCGCAAAAAGTCTGCAGGCGGTCATGAAACTGTTCGATATCTGGAGGCAGACTACCCAAGCCGAGTTCGCGCAGGGTACCGTCAACAATACCGCGCTCTACCCGGAAAGCGCGCAGGTGGCCGCGGCGGCATATGACGGACAGGTAATGCTGTCGATGCTTCATTCAACGACGCCGAGCGCAGGCATATCCCATTTCAGGGTAACTTTCCAAGGCAAGATGAATAATCTTGACGCTGACAGCGGGGGTGGCAATACCGCGAGGCAAAGCCTGCCCGGCGTCCAGCTTAACCCTAACGTAGCCAGCGCGGTGGATACCTCAAACGCCGGCAACCTGTTCCCGGACGGGCTTTTCTTTCCGCGCGACGATGCCGTTACGAATTACTGGTTCTATCCGGATAACAATGTCGATGCCAACGAAGGCACGCTGGAGATCTGGTTCAAGCCGAATTGGCACCACCAATACGTGTCCTTTCCCATATCGTTCAATGCGGGGAAAATAATCGAGATCCAAAGCCGCGGGACATCCGGAGGCCCTACCTGGAGCACTTCCGATATGGACATCTACATAGCCGCGAACAGCAATGAGGTCCACTGGAGGATAAACAATAAGAACGGTTATCCGGCCGGGTGGTATACCTGGCCGAGACAGATGCCGGCTTCCTGGAAACCCGGCACATGGCACCATATAGCTACGACCTGGAATTTCACGGGGATCCCGACTTATAGCCAGGATTTTTATCTGGACGGCTCGGCCGCGCCGACCTGGAACATTCACGATCCCCCTAATCCGTTTTCGGGCGATCAGGGCCTTGAGATCGGCCAGGATTCAAACTATCAGGAACCGCCGAACGTCACTTACGGCGAAGTCAGGATATTCCCGTCAAGCAGCGCGACATCCCCCGGGGCGGATTTCGCCGCCGGAGTATATTATAACGGCGGAGATGCCTCTTTTGCTTCTTCCTCCAATGCTGTGGGCGCAGCGAGGCTGGGGACGATATCCTGGACCGAGCACGTGGCGGATGTATCCGGCAACCCGATCGTCCCGGGCGCGGACATAACTTTTGACGTCTTTGACGGCGCGAATTGGATCGGCAACAGCTCTTCGAGATCTAACCCGGGGGGCAATCCCCTCAATATCGTTACCGGAGGCGCGGGCGATATCAGGTACAGTGCCTATTTTCTGGAATCCGGGGACGGCCTTTACGATACGCCGGTTTTGGATGACGTGACGATAACATACCAGAAACGCGCGAAGATATTGTATTGGAGGAAAACCTAGATGAAAAGAGGATTCTTATTTATATGTTTTCTATCGTTCGTGTTCCTGGCGGCCTTCTCGACCTGCGCCGTTTCATGCGCCGATATAGTAATGCTTAAAAACGGCCGTTCGCTTGAAGGAGAGATCATTGAAGAGAGCGGCACGACCATGACTTTGAGGACGAAGATCGGCAAGGTCGTATTCAAGCGCGCCGATGTCGCCTCGGAGGAGCGCAGGGAGCTGCCCGAGGGATTTTTTGGCGAGAAAGCCGAAGAGAAACCCCAAGTCACGGTAAACCCGGTGCCGCTCAGGGCCGAAGGTTACGGGGAAGCAAGTGCCGCGAATTTTAACTTAAGCGTTTCAGCGGAAGTGAAGAAGCTTAATAACGGGGACGCGATCCTCGTAAAATATACGACAAACCTGCCTGACAAGACCGTGCTATACCTGACGGTGAAAGCGCTGGGGCAGGAGCTTATAACCCGCAAACAAAAGGTAAGGGGGCAGTCTTTCGCTATAAGGTTAGGGCCGTTTGAAGAGAAGAGATTCTCCCCGGGCTTGTATACCGTCCAGGTGTCATGCGCCGTTTCAAGGCAGGAAAGCGATGAAATAAAAAAACAGCTTGGGAATATCGACGATATAGTAGCCTCAGCCGAATTACGAGTAGGTTCTCCGGGAGAGTCCGAACAGGCCACCGGCAAAAGGAAGAAACAGCTGGTCTCCGAGCTTAAGGAGCTTGGGAAACTTTATAACCAGATGACCGCTGAATACGGCTCCCAGAAAAAGAAGTTCGACAGGGAAAAGTGGGATTCTCTTTCGGAGAGCTGGAAAGCGGACTTGAAGGCGATAAAGGACGTTGACGCAGATTACCGTAAGAGCGTGATAGTCATGGATTATGCGGCTCAAGAGAGCATGAAGATGTTGATCGTATCTACACTGGAAAGGATGTCCATCCTTTATACCGAAAAGTTGTATAAAAAGGACGGGCTCGCGTTTACGGTCCCCCCGTCTCCGGACGACAGGCCGGCGGATGCGCTTAATAAGGTCGTGCAGGAATTGTTTTCGAATGAGAAAGATTTTATTGAAGCATCAGAAAAAGTTGAAGGGAAGGGATAAGTATTTCTTGACTTTTTTACCCAATAGAGAATAATGAGAATATGCGCGGCATAAAACCCGTAAGTATCGTGTGGTGTCTTTTTTTATTTTTCCTAGTCCTCATTTTGCCTTGCTTTTCCGGCTGCGTGAAGAAGCCCGCCGGGAAAGAGATACTCATGTGGCTCGTGGGTTCGGAGAAGCAGGCGCAGAAGATAACCGAGCTCGGGCGGGATTATTACAAAGAGACAGGCGTCAAGGTGAGATGCGAGGCGATCTCGTGGGGAGAGGCGCATTCGAAATACCTGACCTCGGTAGTCGGGGAGGTCACTCCTGACATCGGGACGATGGGACTTACCTGGGGGACGGAATTCGGCAACCTCGGCGCGATGGTCGACCTGCAGAAGGATTTTCCCGCGGACCTCAAGGATATAGAGGATAGCATATTCCCCGGCCTCTCGGCGTCCACAAAATTCAAAGACAGCGTATACGCGGTTCCTTTCGATGTAAGCGAATATATAATGTATTACAGGACCGACATGATCGGCAAACCGCCGAAGGACTGGAAAGAACTGACTTCCCTCCTGGCTGAGCTCAACCGCAACGGCAAGTCGATGATAATCGATTGGGGAGGCCTCGGCTGGATAGGATACAGCCAGTTCTTATGGCAGGCTGGCGGGGATTTTTATAATAAGGAACGCGCGGCGGCCACCCTGGATACGGCAGCGGCGGAAACAGGGATGGAATTTTTTACGGACCTCTATAAAAGGTACGGCGTGCCGAAAGAGGAGAAACCCGTCGAACAGGGCTTCAAGATGGGCGATTACCCTATATTCATCTCCGGGAACTGGAAGATAAAGAGCCTTGCGGACGTTGCCCCGGAGATAAACGGGAAATGGGGCATATCACAGCTGCCGGCCGGGCCAACAGGGAAGAGGACGGGATTCATCGGCGGAAGGGTCATGGGGGTCTTTTCCCAATCCAAGTTAAAAAATGAGTCGTGGGGATTTATCAAATATCTTTCGCGCCCGGATATCCAATTAAAATTATATGAGGCGACCCTCGAATCGCACGATACCTACCTCCCTCCGAACATGAAGACGTGGGATATCCTGCCGATGGATGCGACGTTAAAGGAACCGCTTAAAGCCCAGGCGATGGACTCGAAGGGCCCGCCGTCTTTATTGGGCTGGGACGAGAGCACAAGATACATAGATACGGCCATACAACTTATCGTCCTGAAGGGCAAGGACGTCAAAGCCGCTCTGGCCGTCGCGAATGATGAGTTGAACAGGAGGCTTAAGAAGTGAAGCCGTTCGCCAAGGAATTCAACAGACAGAAATGGTCGTATGCTTTCATCGGCCCGTCATTTATTCTCTTTACCGTATTCCTTATTATACCGGTCTTCGCGTCGCTTTATTGGAGCTTCACCCAGTATAATATCCTCCAACCGCCGAAATTTGTGGGATTCCAGAATTACATAAACATAATATTCCATGACCCGCGTTTCTGGAAGGCGATGATAAATACCGCGATATATGTGGCCTGTACGGTCCCTGCGAGCATAGCAATTTCGCTGTTCATCGCCGTCGCCATCGACCAGAACATCCGGTTCAAGAACTGGTTCAAGACCTTCTTCTTCATCCCGAGCATCACCTCGATAATAGCGGTGTCGGTCATCTGGAAATGGCTCTACGCCAGCGGGAAATACGGCTTATTTAATCATGCCCTCTCATCGGTGGGGATATCGCCGGTGAACTGGCTCGGCGTGGATTGGACGCTTCCTTCGATAATAATCATGAGCGTTTGGGGCGGGCTCGGATACAACATGATACTATTCATCGCCGGCCTGCAGGGCATCCCCCAGGTCTTCTATGAGGCGGCCGAGGTCGACGGGGCGAGCGAATGGGAGAAATTCCGCAACATCACGCTGCCGCTGCTGGCACCGACGATGCTGTTCGTCACCATAATGTCGATCATAAGCGCGTTCCAGGTCTTTGACGCGGTGTATGTAATGACCTACAGCTCGGAGGGGGCGGTGGGAGGGGCACTCGACTGCGCCTTGACTATAGTCGCGTATCTCTATGATACCGGTTTCCAGAGGTTCATGATGGGATACGCCTCTGCGCTGGCATACCTTATATTCCTGGTGCTTTTTGTCGTGACGATCGTCAACATGAAGCTGGTGGAGAAAAAGATAGAGTATTGACATGGATATAAACGGTATAAAAGAGCTGGATAGAAGGGACGCGGTCAGGGCCTCAAGCAAAAAGCAGCAGCAACGGACCGTCAAGATCCTCGTCTATATTTTCCTGATAGCCGGTTCGTGCATAATGATCGTGCCGTTCGTTTGGATGGTAGTCACGTCGTTCAAGCCGCTCGACGAGATAAATACCTATCCGCCGAGCTTTTTTATCCGCAAGCCTACGATCGCGGCATATCGCGAGCTTTTCAGCATAATACCGATGGGCAGGTATTTCCTTAACAGCCTTTTTGCCACGACGGTCATCACGGCTGCCAATATATTTTTCTGTTCCCTGGCAGGCTACGCCTTCGCCAAGCACCGGTTCTTCGGAAGGGACAAGCTGTTTCTCCTGCTCGTAGGTTCGATGATGATACCCTGGCAGGTGAACCTGATACCGAGTTTCGTGATAGTGAAGAAATTCGGGTGGCTCAACTCGTTTTACGGGCTCATAATTCCGGCGATGTCCGGGGCGTTCGGAATATTCCTGATGAGACAGTTCATAATGAACATACCGGACGACCTTATAGACGCGGCGAAGATAGACGGTTGTACCGAGTTCACGATATACCGCAGGGTGATACTGCCGCTCATACAGCCGGCGCTTGCCTCGCTGGCGATATTCACTTTTATGGCCCAATGGAATAACTTCGTCTGGCCCCTCGTCATAATATATTCCTCGAAGATGAGGACGATACCCCTGGCGCTCTCGGTCCTGAACGGTCAGTTCGGGACGAATTTCGCGATGGTCATGGCCGGCGCGGTGGTCGCCACGGCCCCGGTACTGGTAGTCTTCATAGCCTTCCAGAAGTATTTCATAAAGGGCATAGCGCTTACCGGCCTGAAGGCGTGACATATGAAAAGTTGCCGCTTCGTCCTTCTCGCCTCCGTCCTTTTACTTATACCTGCCGGAGCGTACGCATATAAACCTGCCGCAATAAATTCGATCGCTACCTCTTCCGATAAGGTCGGCAAGTACGGCCTGTTTGAGCTTACGGTCGACCTGAGCGCCGAATATGAAAATCCTTTCGACCCGTCGCAGATAGACCTCTCCTGCGTTTTCAAGTCGCCGTCAGCCAAAGAAATAAAGGTTCCGGGATTTCTTTATTCATCGTCCGGTAAGAGGCCGGTCTGGAAAATACGTTTTTCTCCGGATGAAGAGGGGGAATGGGCCTATCGCGCGGAAATCGCCGACAAACGATCTTCTGCCAGGTCGCCGGCCGGAAAGTTCACATGCGTCCCTTCAGGCGCATGCGGCCCCGTAAGGGTAAGCAAAAGTGACCCCGGTTATTTTGAGACTTCCGACGGAAAATTCTTCTTCCCCGTAGGCATGAACGTCGCGTGGCTCGGAGGGGATACTCTGTATAATTATGACGACTATTATAAAAAGATAGGCGGCAACGGCGGCAACTGGTCGAGGCTATGGATGTGCTCCTGGGGCCTCGGGCTCGAGTGGAAGAAGGACAGGTCATACGGAGGCCTCGGCGTATACAATCTCAAGAACGCGGACAGGATAGACGCGGTGCTCGAGACTGCCGTAAAATACGGCATACGCGTCCAGCTTACGGTAAATATCCACGGCCAGCTGAGCGCTTCGACTAACTCGGAGTGGGGCGCGAACCCCTATAACGTAAAGAACGGCGGGCCGTGCGGATCCCCGCCGGATTTTTTCACGAACAAGGACGCCAAAAGGCTTTTCAGGAACAGGCTTCGTTATATAATCGCCAGATGGGGCTACAGCCCGGCCATATTCTCATGGGAGCTCTGGAACGAGGTCGACCTGACCGATGGTTTCGACGATGCCCGCGTCGGGGAATGGCATAAGGAGATGGCGGATTATATAAAAAGTCTGGACCCAATGGGCCATATGATCACCACGAGTTGTTCCAAGCCGCTCGATTACGGGCTTTGGCGCGCGCCTTATATCAGCTATACGCAGATCCACCAGTACAGCGATGTGATGATCGATGAGATAGTTTTTCGCGCGAGGGAGTTCCGCGAAAGGTACGGCAAGCCGGTCATTATCGCTGAAGTGGCCAGCACGGCAAAAGAAGGGACGGTAGAACGCAGGCAGGATCCGCAGGGGATAAGGTTCCATAACGCGCTCTGGTCGTCGGCGGCCTCGCCTGCCTCCGGGACGGCGATGTATTGGTGGTGGGACAGCTACATCAAGCCGCGCGGCCTTTTCTACGAGTTTAAGGCGGTCTCTGAATTTGTCGCCGATGATGACAGGCGCGGGAGAAAATTCACGGATATCGATTACAGGATAATAAGCCCCAAGGATACTTATAATACTCTTACTTTTACGCCTTACCTCGATTGGCAGGCCTCAACCGCCTCGGAATTTATCGTGGGGAACGACGGGCGCGTCTCCGGCATCGACAAGCTCTCGAGGTTTTTCCAGGGCGCGGCGCACGCGGATATGAAGATCGCACCGGTTTTTGCCGTGGATTATCCCGAGGACGGTTCATTCACCCTTAATATAGATATGGTATCCGAGGGCGGGGCCAAAGCGGCCATTTGGGTTGACGACCGGATGGTCATCGAACATATTTATAAGCCGCTCCCGAGTTACAAGCATCTCGACGACGGCTTTGAGGTCGCCGTGGGCAAAGGCAAGCACCGCATAAAGATAACGAACGATGGAGGCGACTGGTTCAGGGTAAGGAACATCTGCCTGAGCGGCTATTCCAACCCTCTCCAGGTGGTCGGCATGCGGTCGGAAGATTCGGCGTATATATGGTTTAAAAACAGGGACGATACGGTCGATAACCGCAGGAAAGGCGTCAGGTATACCTGGATAGAGATACCAAGGATAGCCATAACCGGTTTGAGGGACGGTAATTACACCGTCGAATATTTCGATACGATCGCCTGCGGCATCATCCGGAGCGACAAGGCCGAGTGCCGCAATGGAAGCCTCGAATTGGCCATACCTACCTTCACTACCGATCTGGGCTGCAAGGTAAAATCCTCCAGATAAGGCGAAATTGCCCGCATTGACAAGACACAATTGATATGGTAACCTTTCTTTCGGAGGCTTGTTAACCTATGAAACGTTTCGATAAATCCAGCATAACGATAAAAGACGTAGCAAAACGGGCAGGAGTCGCCCATTCTACGGTCTCTCTTGTTATGAACGATCGTGAACACGTGTCGCCGAAACTGCGCGAGCGCATCTTGAAGATCTCCAATGAGATGGGTTATATGCCCAATATGGTCGCGCGCAGTCTTATCAGCAAAAAATCGGCCACAGTGGGGGTGGTATTTCCCGAGAACCCCCATTTCTTCACCATAACGTACTTCCTTATGATAATCGACGGTATACAGAACGCCTGTAAGAAATATGACAGGGCGCTCATGTTCTTCAGCCTCGACCAGACCAAAGGCGAGTCATATTACAAGATATCCCGCAAATGGCTCATAGACCTTATGATCATCCTGAACGTAGATTACACCAGGGATATCTCCAAAGACATCCGCGACCTCAAAGATAACGGCATAGCGTTCTCATTGGTGACCAAATATAACGGCAAAGAGAAGGTCAACTCGGTCTGCGTGGATAATTTGGAAGGCGTGAGGCTGGCCCTGGAATATCTTGCCTCGAAAGGCCACAAGCGCATAGGGTTCATAAGCGGCAGCCCGAACTCGGCCGATGGCCCCGAAAGGCTGGACGCGTTCAAGGTCCTCTCCAAGAAAATGGGATTTGACCAGGACGAGGACCTTATCGTCCACGGAGATTTCACGTTTGAGAGCGGCGAGAGGGAGGTCCCGAAGCTCCTCGAGCTCAAGAAACGTCCCACCGCGATATTCGCGGCGAGCGATTATATGGCCATCGGCGCGATGCGCGCCATGAAGGCGCAGGGCATCTCGATACCGGGCGATATGGCGTTGATGGGATTTGATAATACTCTTGAGGTCGCCTACGTCGAACCCCCGCTGACGACGATAAGACAGCCGCTCCAGGAGATGGGAGAGAAGGCCGTCGACCTCGCAGTCCGTTCCATGAACGAAGAGAATTTCGAACCCCAGATGGCAGTATTAAAACCTGAACTAATAAAAAGACAATCATGCTGAAAAAACTTTTTTCCCATCTTGTTTTGGCGGTCTTCCTGTCATCGTGCGCGTCCGCTCAAGCGGACTCCGCCCAAACTCCGGGACCCGTGACACAGCCCGCGACATTCGAGGTAAAAGAAATAGACGGCCTGTATGTCCCGTTCCAGAATGGCATACCTTACCCGTCGTGGGAGAGGCAGGAGCGCCCGTACATAGAATTGAACGGCTCCTGGAGGTCGGATCGGCAGGGTGTCGACCACAAACTTACGCTTTATAAGAGGACGCCGGAGACCCTAACGCTCCTTGAAGGTGAAGGCGCCGGAAGACATAAGGCCGATTACGACGACAGCGCATGGAAAGAGAAGCCTGTGCCGGGAGTAGAGGATCCGGCCCCGGACAGGTATATGGACGGAGCATGGTACAGGCGGCATTTTACCGTCCCGGCTGATGCGTCCGGCAAATATGTTAAACTCATGTTCGAGGCCGCTAATTATTTTACGGATGTCTGGATCAACGGCAAATGGATAGGCTGCCACGAAGGCGGATATACGCCGTTCGCATTTGATATAAGCCAATATCTTAATTACGGGCAGGATAATGTGATAGCCGTCCGCGTCGATGATATCCCGTGGCTTCCCAACGGCGACACCTCTCCCGAGGCGCTCGCGACCAACGGCCATAATATAGTCCCGTACGCTACCGGAGATTGGTGGAATTACGGCGGGATAACAAGGAACGTGTATCTCGAAATATCGCCGCCTGTCTCTATTGTCCGCGCCGACGTAAAAGCTAAACCGGTCAATGAGAAGGACTCCGAGCTGACAATAGACGTGACCGTTTATAACCGGGGCGACACCGAAGCCGATCCATCCCTTACCCTCAGGATAATCAGAGCAAATGTTGAGGAGAATAATTTAGAGGAAGCGTCAATAAAGAAGATAGCGACGGGCAGGACTATTTCCGTGCAGGGCGAGGCCTCTAGGCAGATAGCCCTGAAGGCGGGTGAGGCGAAGGCATTCAGGTTCTCGCTGAAATCGAATGGGTTAAAACCCTGGTCGCCTGAGGCGCCTAACCTTTACGTTCTGCAGGTTAACCTCGGGGATAAAAAGGCGAAATCAGGCGAGTTTTATACACAGTTCGGCGTCAGGGAGATAAGCGTCGATAAAGCCAACGCGAAACTGCTCCTGAACGGGAAAGAAGTATTTCTCCGCGGCATCGCCCGCCACGAAGTCTTCTACGGCGAGCCCGGCCCGTTGATTTACGGTCCGGCCGCGGTCGTATCTGATTTCAAGTCAATAAAAGACGCCAACGCGAATTTCGTTAGGACGGCCCATTATCCCAACCAGCAGCAGACTTATTCGATCGCCGATAGGATGGGACTTCTCATATGGGAGGAGATACCCATGTTCTGGTTCACCGGCCCGGAGTTTCTTGTCCAGAAAGACGTCCGCGGCATCGGAAGGCAGATGTGGCTGGAGATGATCTACCGCGATTATAACAGGCCGTCGATCATAATCTGGAGCGCGTGCAATGAATGCAGTTGGCAGGCGGAGAGGGCCGCTTTCATCAAAGACCTGCGGGAGAATGCCTATAAGGTCGACGGGACCCGGCTTGTCGCGCAATCGGCGTCGGGAAGCGATCCGACCGATGCCACCCAGAAAGAATGCGATATTATAGGATTTACTACTTACTACGGGATATTCTACGGCAGCTCGTATTTTGCCGATACAAAGGAAGCTCTCAAGAAGACCCATGAGGCTTTTCCAGACAAGCCTGTAATATCCACCGAGTACGGCGTTTGGGGCCACTACGGGGATACTCCCCAGGAGGCGGTGCAGGTCGAGGTGGCGAAAGACACCTTCAGCGCTTTCAGGGAATTCCCGTTCGTCGCCGGCGCGACGTGGTGGACTATAGCGGATTGGCACACTATGATAGTCGAGCCCGAGATCATGGGCACGATGACGATCGATAGGAAATTCCAGAAGCCTGTATATTTCCAGCTGCAGCGGCAATATGCCTCGCTTTTGGGCGACCTGTTCGTAGAACTCAAAGAGCCCAAAGAAGAATCGACCCTACAGGGGAAGGCCAATATATCTGCA
>CAISWF010000140.1 GCA_903889135.1 Candidatus Omnitrophota bacterium
ACTTTTTTATTCATAATCTCCCTCCGGTTTTCTGCGGAAAACCTTCTTCTCCGCGTGCATCTTCTTTGCGGCGAGCACCTTCTCCTTCGCCCGCTTCGACCTCTTACGCTTCTGCCTCCTTATCTTTTCTATCTTCCTCCTTTCCTCCGAGGCCCTGCCGAGTTTGATCGTTTCTATTTTATTTACTAATATCCTGCGCGCAAGGAAACGGTTCAGCGCCTGCGAGCGTTCCAGCCCGCATTTGACCTCTATGCCTGTGGGTATATGCTTGAGATAGACTGCGGTCGAAACCTTGTTGACGTTCTGTCCTCCGGGCCCGCTCGACCGGATGAATGACTCGACGATGTCGCTTTCGCGCACCCCGAGCCGCGCCATCTTCTCTTTAAGAGCGTGTTCCTTCGTTAAGTTTACGGTATAATCAGCCATGCGTCAAAATATTATTCTATCACAAAATCGAAAAGATAGCGCGGCCGAATATCCCCGTTTCAAACGGCCTCGACCTTCACTTCTTTCATCAATTTTTCAAAACTGCGCTTTTTTAGGTCTCCGGGCTTCAAGCTCAAGGCGTTAGCGGCGCCTGCGGCTGTCGCGGCACGGACGCAATCTTCAAGATCTTTTCCGTTAAGGTAATACGCGATAAAACCCGCGAGAAAAGCGTCGCCGCAACCGACATCATTCACGGCTTTCAATCTCGGCGGTTTCGCGAAAATGATTTTCCTGCCGCCGAATGCGATGGCGCCGCCGGGTCCGAGAGTGAGGAGGGTGATACCCGCGCCGCGCCCCTTGGCGCGTTCGGCTTCCTCCAGATTCGGTTTTACCAGGAACGGCCGCGCTTTCAGCCCTTGCGCCAGCGGCGTGTCGCGGGTATCGAGCGCCGCCTTGATGCCCTTTCCCCCGGCTATTTTTATCAGTTCCCTGTAGGCGGTATCAGGAAACCCGTTCGCGTTCGCCCCGGAAAACACGACAAACCTGCATCCTTTCAATAAAGAACCGAATTTCTTTTTGAATCCCGCAAATTCTGCGAGGGTCAGCGGCGGCCCCTTCTCTATCCTGCGGGATATCTTTCCGTTCCCCGGGCCTATCACCGTAAGGTTGGTCCTCGTCTCTTTTTTTATCCTGAAGAAATCGTTCTTTATTTTTTCCCTTTTGAGCCGGGATGCGATCCGGTCCCCGCTCTTACCCCCGATGATCCCGGTAGCGATATTTTTTATCCCGAAAATGTTAAGCGCCCGCGAGACATTTATCCCTTTTCCACCGGCACTTATGCCGGTCTTTTCCCCGCAGATCGTTTTGTCGATGGCTGGATTTAAAGTTACGGTGAGGACGTGTCCGCGCATGGCGTTATTTGACTACTACGTCCGCCTGATAGGCCTTAATGGGCGCGATGTCCTTCTCCCACGGACGGCGATAGATAAGTTTGAGCGTCGTCTTTCCGGGGCCCACCGCCTTAAAACGCAGCGTGACCTTCCCCGGAGAACCGGTCAGGTCCGTATCGGCCTTGAATTTTGCCGTGTTCCCGGCCTGTTTCAGGACGGACACGTTTACCGACCCTACCTCCCACGTATAACCCGTGGTAGGATTGCCGGGAAGTTCAATTATGAGGGTGTTCCCCACCGTAAGCTCGACCAGCTTACCGTTATCTTTTTCGATAATCTTCTTTGATTCTTTAGAGCGGTCTGCGCCGCATCCGGCGAGAAGAAAAACGGCAGCTAACACAAGAACGAAATCCTTTCTTACGTTCACCATTTGACCTCCACTTTAACGACGACTTTATGCAGGTCCCTGGCGGCCGTCACCGGCGCATGCGCGTCTTCCGGGAAAAATATGATGAACGTCCCGGGCCAGTGAGGGACCCATATCTTGGGAATATCGGAATAGACCTGGTAATCTTTATTTTTATTATACCCGCCGGCCTTGCCGGCGCATTCCTGTACGGGGTTCCAGCCGATCTCGTCGAACCCGGAGATCGCGTAATGGATATCTATATACTTCCTGTGCGCTTCGAGCTTCGCTGCCTTGCGGCCCTTGCCCTGCCCCTCAAAGATGGTCGCGTAGATGCGCTTGCCCTTTATCTCATATTTCGCGTCGGGCAGGTCGGCGATGTCCCGCCTGCGGAGGAATTCAAAAGCAACCTTTAAACCGGGGTGCAATTTATAATACCGTTCGGCGTTGACCAGTTTGTCGAGTATCATCGGCGGTACCTCCGCGTCGTGTCTTTACGGTGACGGCGTCGTGTCTTCGAGGCTTATGATCGTGCCGGTCCCGTCGGGATTTTCGTAATATCTTACGGTGACGGCGTCATCTATCTCCAGTTCGGAAAAATCCATCTGTCCCGAGCCCCTCCTCATGACCGCGTCGTCGGGCACGTTAAGGACCAGGTCGTAGTAATTATTGCCGGATGCGTCAGGCCGCCTGATCGTCATTTTCGATCCGGCCCAGTCCAGGTCGAAGACGGTTCCTTCGACGGATTTGGCCGCGCGGATCTCTTCCCGGTCCTCCTGGCAATGACAGGGCGCGGCTATGCCGGCAAATAATACCGCGGATAAGAGTATGGTCGCTATTTTCGGCATCTCCGCTTCCCCTATTCCAAGACGGTTATTTGGTCGAGCGCGCCGCTACCGTCGAAGAAGAGGCGTATCTTTGGTTTATTCAAGAGGTCTGTCGTTCCGGGCCTGTAGACCCATATCTGCCTCTTATTGGCAGTCTCGGTTACGACAGCCACCGGCTCCCCGTATTTCAGGACCGCGTCCTGCTTGAGCCCCTTCTTTATTTCGCCTTTTCCGACAGCTTCTTTTACGCTGTTATATGTCGCGGTCTCTTTATCGTAATCGCGCTGTATCTCGTCCATGCTCTTTCCGACTTGCATGAGCGTCCCGATCCCGTCGGCGCGGCACGGGATAAGCCACAAAAGTATCGCAAAAGTCAGAAGAAAAATATATTTATTCATGATCTTAATCCGGATAATAGCCCGTACCTACGACCCACCCGAAAGGCTTGAAGAGAAGGCTATACCCCCTCTTCTTCGAAGGTTCGGTTGAGCCCTGTTTCGGGAACCAGTAATCGGTATAACCGCCGCCGCCCTGTTTGCCATTCGTGATTATCTCGCGTACATAAGAGACGCCGTTTATGTTCGCGTCTAAACGGTTTTTGCCTTCCGTTTTCTTGTCCACGGGTAAGACCACATTGACTCCGGCGACCGTATCAGCCCAGAAATATCCCTTGCCGTCATCGCCGTAGCGCATCTCCCTCAACAGGTTTGCGCCCGTCTCCTTCGCCTGGTCAAGAGTCACATTATCTTTTTGGGATTTATCATATACCGCCTGGAGCATGCTGACCGCCTCCTGCGTGGCGTTCCTTATGACCGCGTCCTGTTTATCGTTCGCCTCGAACTCTTTTATCGCCACGACCAGCCGCCACTCGGTGCCGTGCAGAGCAATGGTAGTCCAGACCGCATTCTTCTTGACGGGCTTAGTGGTCCCTAGGTCGTAAAAATTGTACGGGCCCGAACCGGTCCTGTCCGCGGCGATTTTCCTGGCGAATTCTACCGTCTCCGGGAACGGCTCATAGAAGGGATCGCTGAACAACATCTTTCCTACCTGCTCCGGGTCCGGATCATAAAGTATGCGCCCGTCCTTCTGCATCACCCATATATATAAGGACGGGTCATTCGTCACCGACTTTATCACAGCCGAAAGCAGGTCTTCTGGTTTAAAAAGCATACTGACCGACCCTGCGAAATCTCCCCTTGCCGAAAAGACGGGTTCTTCTATGTCCGAGGCGTAAAAACCCTCGACGGATTTAAAAGCGTTGCCCATGACGGGACGGCGGGTCTTCTGGAGGCGGACCATCTGTTCCTGGCCGCTGACGTCCGAACCTTCGTATTTTTTGTATTCCCCCGGCTCGACGATCGTTAATATCCCCTTGGCGTCGATGAACGAGCAATCGACCGTATAAGGGCTCGATGCGGCGAGGTCGGCGATCGCCTTGCGCGCGTATTCGCCTCCGGCGCCTTCCTTCTGAACCTCC
This sequence comes from Candidatus Omnitrophota bacterium, assembly GCA_903889135.1. GTDB lineage: Bacteria > Omnitrophota > Gorgyraeia > Pluralincolimonadales > Pluralincolimonadaceae > Pluralincolimonas. The sequence goes on from CAISWF010000140.1 coordinate 4,027, forward strand.
CTGGCGGCGAATGCGGCGTCGGAATCCATTTTAGCGAAAGCGCCGTTTATCTTATCCTGGAGTTTCAGGACGATATTCAGCGAAGCGTCATTCTCGGCGGCCTGCGCGAACCGGGCCGCGGAAACAATAGACAGCAGTGCCAACGCTAACGCGATCTTCCTCATTTTAATTTTCCTTTTTTTATCCGCCCAGATATTTCTTGGCGTATTTTACGAGTTCCTGCCAATCATTGCTCTTGATGAAATAATCCGAGGCTCCGAGTTCCTTCGCCTTTAACATCACATCCGTCTCATCCTTGATCGTGAGCATGACGACAGGGATGCCTAGCGTGACTGTATCGGATTTAAGCTCCCTCAGCGTCTCGAACCCGTCCTTCTTCGGCATCATCACGTCAAGGAATATTAGGCCGGGCTTCTCCCTGACGGCCGCCTTTATTCCCTCATCCCCGCTCCCGGCCCGGATGGCCGCATATCCGGCGGCCTCGAGTTTATGTTCAGCTATTTTGGCTAGGTCGGCCTCGTCGTCTATTATCAGGATCTTTTTGGGGGTCATTCGACGTTGATAGTGACGGCCTGGGCGCCGGCAGGATCATTGCTATATTCTACGGTGACGACGTCGTTTATCTGGATATCCGCGGAATTTATTTTATTCCCGTTCTTATAGACTTTCGTCTCAGGTATGACCGAGATGGTCAGCTGGTCGTTGTTTACGTCGGTCGCGACAAACGGCCTGATAGTGATCGCGCTGCCGGCCCCGTCCACCGACGTAATGGTCCCCTCGGTGGTCATTGTGGTGTTGTAATCGCCGGAGCTCTCCTTCATCGTGTCGTCATTCGGCGGGCTTTCATACAACGACTGCGCGCTGACAGGCGCGGCTGCGGCCAAAAGGACGACCGCGAACACAAAGCTGCACACTGGTATTGTCTTTTTCATTTTTTACCTCCCGGATAAAAGAAGTTTACCACCATTAAAAGTGGTAGTCAATGGTAGCGCAGAAACACTACCATCAATAAGTGCCGGACTTTTTCATGTGGTCGTCCGAGATGCCGAAATGATGCGCGAACTCGTGGATGACCGTGCGCCTGACCGTCTCTTTTATGTCATTATCCGTGCGGCAGATACGCTCGATGCTGTTCTTGAATATCGTTATCTTGTCGGGAAGGACGTTCCCGTAATAATGCGTCCGCTTGGAGAGCGGCACGCCCTGGTAAAGGCCCATCAGGAAGCCGTCTTCCTTTGAACCGCCGGCCCTCCTGTGCTCCGCGGTCGGTTCGTCCTCGATGACGACGCCGATATTTTCGAGCTTCTGTTTTATATCTTCCGGCAAACTCTCGACCGCCTCAACGACAAGGGCCTCGAAGGATTTCGCGTCCATATCTTCCTTATCTATTGCTCCCTTTTTGGCTTTCGCTCTTCAGGTCGTCCACTTCTTTCCTGAGCTCGTTGATCGATTCTGCGGTCTCCTTCGCGAGTTTATCGAGGGCTTCTGCCATCTTATCGAGGCGAGCCTCCAGCTCGTCAAATCTCCTGGCCGTATAGGAATCCAGTCCCTCGGTGACGACCGTCCCGTCCATTTTATAGACCCTCATCCCCGCTGGGACCATCAGGTCCATCCCGCCGACTTTTACGGTCTGCATCCCGGGGTTACCCGACGGCTCGCCGGTTACCGGGCGTGTTTTGTAAAAATCGTATGACCCTACGTGCTTGGAGTCATAAGTTTCCTGGGCGTGAACATATCCCGCCGATAAAACCAGAAATAACATAAAAACAAACGCGGATGCCGGTCTCATTTGATCTCTCCTTTATTTTTGACCATCATCGCCAGGATGTATACGCAAAAGATGAACGTGATGGCGTTCGCGCAAATTATCGGAAGGTTATTTATGATGATACCGTATATCAGCCACAACAGTATGCCTATAGAAAATATCACATACATCGGGACTGACAGGTCCTGCGTACGCTTTGTTTTGTATATCTTATACGCCTGCGGGAAGAACGCGAATGTCGTGCATGCGGCGGCGAGCATCCCGATGAGGGTCGTGAGATCCATGTCCTGCCTTTAGTCCCTCCAGAAATACAGCGCCGCGGTGAGAGCGATGCCAATTAGATATATGGCCGCCATGCTTGAAAAGAAGTACGGATATATCATTAACGCGATCCCGAGGATCGTTGTGCGCA
>CAISWF010000141.1 GCA_903889135.1 Candidatus Omnitrophota bacterium
TCCGACCTCTTGGGATCCGGCCTTACCCTGATTAATGCCCTCGGCGTCCTGAGCGACCAGCTCGAGAATAAGGCGTTAAAGTTTGCGTTGCAGGATGTCATAACCCAGGTGAAAGACGGTGCCTCGCTTTCCGGCGCGTTCTCCAAGCACCCCAGGATCTTCTCCGATTTTTTCGTAAGCATGATAAGCGCGGGCGAGGTCGGAGGGGTGCTGGAAAAGATCCTAAAAAGGCTCTCCGACCATTACGAGAAAGAAGAGGACGTCAAGAGCAAGATCCAGGCCGCCATGGCCTACCCGACGCTTGTCCTCTCGGTCGGCATTTTAACGGTTTTCGTCCTGTTGTCGTTCGTCATCCCTCGCCTGACGGTAATATTTACCGAATTCGGGCAGACACTGCCTCTTCCCACTAGGATACTTGTCGCGGTCAGCGGTTTCTTCGCGCAATTCTGGTGGCTGATAGTACTGGCAGCGGCCATCATATTCTTTTTGGTCATAAGGATAAAGTCCACGAGGCAGGGAAAAGCCCAGTTTGACAGATTTTTATTGAGCCTGCCGCTCCTGGGGGATTTTCTTAAAAAAGTCGAGGTCGGAAGGTTGTGCAAATCGCTCGCCACGCTCCTTGATAACGGTGTGCCCATACTCCATTCGATAGAGGTAATATCGGCGACCGCGACGAACGAGGTCCTGAGGCAGGAATTCGAGAGGATCGGGAAGGAGATAAGAGACGGCCTCTCGTTCTCGGGGGCGATAAAGAACAGCCCGCATTTTCCGGTCTTCGTGAAGAACATGATAGCCGTGGGAGAGGAGGGCGGTTCACTTGAGGTGTCGCTCTACCGCATCGGGGATTCATACGAGCGCTACGCCGACAGGCTGGTAAAGATAATGACGTCCCTTATAGAACCTATTATGATACTCGGGATGGGAGCGGTCGTCGCTTTTATAGTGGTGGCGATGCTCCTTCCGATATTCCAATTGAACCTGATGGTAAAATAAAAGGAGGATTCATGCGCGCAAGGAGCGGGTTCACGTTCGTGGAGATATTGCTTGTTGTAGTCATCATCGGGATATTAGCGTCGATGGTATTACCGAGGTTTGTCGGTAGGTCGGAAGACGCCAGGAGGCAAGTCGCCATGTCAGATATCAATACGAGCATAGCCACCGCCCTGGACATGTATGAGCTGGACAACGGAATATATCCCGACAAACTGGACGACCTGCTTGTCAAGCCGGGCGACCTCAAATCCTGGAACGGCCCGTACCTGAAAAAGAAGCCGGTGGACCCGTGGGGCCGCGATTACATATACAAGCCGAGCACTGACAAGAAAGACTATGACCTTATGAGTTACGGCAGGACAGGGCTTGAGGGCGCCGACACCATATCAAATAAACAACCCGTTACCGGGCAGCAGCAACCACAGTAGGTATTATCTATGGCGTTCCAGAGCTGCCGCCGGGGTTTTACGTTCGTAGAATTGATATTCGTGGTTACCCTTCTTGCCGTACTGGCTGCGATCACGGTCCCGCGGTTCAGGAGATCTTTCGATTCGCTGGTCCTTCAAAATTTTGTTTCAGATTTTACCTCTTTTGCGATGTACGCCCAGGCGAAGTCGGTGAGCGGCGGCTCCGAGGTGAGCGTGGACCTCGACCCGACTCAGAGACTCCTCCTGACGGAAGACCATGTTAAATACCAGGACCCTTCCGGCGGGAATGTTGACCAGTGGGTGACCGGGAAGGTCAAGTCAATACCCGATCCGGTATTGGTCGACCTTAAGGCATCGACGGGAAAGATAGTCTTTTACCCTGATGGGACGTCGGACAGCGCCGACATCGATATAAAGGGAAAATACGGCGGTAAATATTCGGTATCGGTAGATCCGGGGACAGGATATGTCAATGTCAAACAGACGGAATAGGAAAGGGTACCTCCTCCTCGAGGTGTTGGCGAGTATCGCCGTCATCGCGATAGGCCTGGCGGTCATATTGCGTTCATTCACCATGTCGCTGCGCGCCTCGAAGATAGCGCAGGAGTATTTTGAGGCATCGCTTTTGGTCCAAGACGCGATGTCTTCGCTTGAGGAGCAGGAGAAACTGGCCGGTGGTGTTTCCGTTTCCGACACGGCAGGACAGATCACAGGAACGCAGTATAACCTGGATACGAAGATAACCAAGATAAGCGACGCGGACACACTCGACGCGGTCACCGCCGTCATATACTGGACGAATAAGGAACGCAACGAGAGGATAGAAATAGGCACTTATCTTAAGGATGGAATGAGTAAATGACAAAAAACCGCCCCGGTTTCACTTTTGTCGAATTACTGATCGCGATGCTGATATTCTCCCTCGTTTCGATCTCGATATATCTTTCCTTTAATGCGGGCATCCGCGCGTGGCAGAAGGGCGAGGGGAGTTATCGCGCCAGGCAGGAGGCTCGGTACCTGCTGGGCACGGTCTCGCGCGAATTAAGGAACGCGGTAAATTCACAGGTGATAATATTTTCAGGCCGGACAGATTCCCTTTCTTTCTGCAAGGCCGCGAACGGCCTCTTCAGGATGACATACGAGTTCGACGGCGGGGAGAAGGCTGTATACAGGGTATTGCGGACCTATAAAGATAACGCCTCGGGCGGCGCGGGGACCAGGTCCCGCATGGCTTTGGGGATATCCGGGATTAAATTCCAGTACTCATACAAAAAAGACGGGAAATTGGCGTGGGATGACTCCTGGGCTGAGGATAATAAAGCCGTACCGTTCGGCGTGAAGATATTTTTGACTTATAGTCCGGGCGGCGTTGCGGAACCCGTAGTCATATCCCAGACAGTACTGATCCCAACGGGGTTGATGAAGGATGAGGGAGCGCCCACACCTTGAATAAAGGGTCTATCCTTATAATAACCTTGTGGATTTTGGCTATTTTGGCTATACTTTCAATTGGGATAGGCGGGAGGATGGGACTCGAGCTGAAATTGACCGGGTTTAACAGGGATAGCACGGCGGCCCTGTACCTCGCGAAGGCCGGAGTAGAACGCGCGATTTCCGTCATCCTGAGCAAGAAGGATCACACGGTGGACTCCTTGAATGAAGCATGGTCCTGCAATAATGAAGACGCAAATCCTCTATTTAAAGAGGTAAAGATCGGAGGCGGTTATTTCACTGTTAGCTACCCGTTTTACAATAAAAGGGTCTTTTACGGCTCCCAGGACGAGGAAGGCCGCATAAATATCAATAACGCCCCAAGGGATGTGATCGCGAGGCTTATTTCGTCAATAGACCCCACGGTCGCGGGCACTGATGAGATCGCGGCTAATATAGATGATTGGCGTGACCAGGACGCGGTCCGCCAGGACGGTTCACCGGAATACGATTACACCGAAGAAGGATACAAGAGGAAGGACGCCTTTTTTGATTCGGTAGACGAGGTGCTGCTGGTCAAAGGTGTCGACCGCGGACTCTTCGATAAGATGAAGAGCTATATTACGGTATACCCGGTAACCAACTCCGGCTGCCAGGTAAATATTAATACTGCCCCGTTGCCGGTGCTTGAGGCGCTGGGTTTTTCGGCGGAGCAAGCCGGGTCGATAATAGGTGCCAGGGCGGGTCCCGACGGCCTTGACGGGACGCAGGATGACACTCCCTTCATCAACAAAGATGCGTTCACGGCATATCTGGTAAACGCTGGAATGTCGCTCACGCCCCCGGCTAACATCGGGCTGGTTTCTTGCGGTTCCAATTTTTTCAGGATAGAGTCCAAGGGTTACGCTTCGAGCGGGAGGGTGGTAAAGACCGTTACCTGTGTCATCTCGGTAACGGATGGAAGCATCCTGTACTGGAACGAGGAATAGCTGATGGGATTATTCACCGACAATACAAAGACAGCCATTGAGATACGTGAATCCGAGATTAAAGTCATCCAGATCTCGTTCAAGGGCCCTGATGCGGCTATAGAGGTCTGCGTCAGCGAAACGGTACCGCCGAATGACGTCAAAGCAGCCTCAGAAACATTACGTAATATCCTCAAAACTTACAACATAAAATCCAAAGAGACAGTCCTTGTAATACCGAGGCAATCCGTAACGACCAAGACATTGAGCCTGCCGTCCAGGGATCCCGCGGAGATAGAAGAGATGGCAGGGTTCCAGGCTATGAAACAGATCCCTTACCCCAAGGAGGAGATAGCATACGGCGCCAGCCTGATAGAGACGACGGCCGAAGGCTATTCGAAGTTAATGATGGTCATCTGCCATAGGGACATGGTCGAACGTCCGCTTGAGGTATTAAGATCCTGCGGGTTAGCGCCCTCGAAGGTGACCCTGAGTTCTTTCGGGATAATCAACTGGTTAAAAATGGACCGTGAGTTTATGGCCAATTTCGGCGCCGCGCCGGCCATTGTTGTGGAATGCGATAAAGCTGCCACGGATATCGTGATCGCCGATAAAGAGCGGGTCATATATACGAGGGGCCTTACTTTCGGTTTTGATGAAGGGAGCTATTACATCGAAAAGCTCAAGGAAGAGATATCCAGGACCCTGGCCGCTTTCGAAAAGGAATCCCTCGCGTTGAAACCGGTGATAGCCGTCTTTACGGGTCATATGCCCGCGATAGAGGCCCACAAAGAATCCCTTGAAAAGGCTCTGGGGATAAAGGTTGAATTCAAGGACCCGTTCAGGATATTCCCTTCCGGGATACCGGAAAAGTTCAGGTCTTTCGCCTCGTCCGGCTCGTTCTCATCCCTGATAGGCAATGCGGCCGGGCCAGAGTGGGTAGACCTCCTGCCCAGGAAATTCAAGGCCTCCCAGTCAGTGAAGGTCCGCCGGGAGGAAGCCGTGGTCTCTGTTTCGCTGGCGGCAGCCGTGCTGATACTCATATCGATTGCGGTCGTGAATAAACTGCACCAGAAGGAAGAATTATTGAGGATGCTTGAATCAAAATTGAAGAGCGTCGCCCCGTCAGCCCAGGATATCGGAAGGATGAAAGAGATATCCGGTATTGTCGGGTCGGAATCGTCGCAGAGGGCTAGGCCGCTTTTGGTCCTGAACGAGCTCTACCGGATCGCCCCCTCATCGATAAACCTCGCGCTCTATAAATACGAGGATGGTAAAGTGGACATAAAGGGGACGGCGTCTGCCTTATCCGAGGTCTTCAGGTTCGTTAAATTGCTCGATGACTCGTCTTATTTTAAGAATGTGGAAGTGAAGTACGCCGCGAAAAGGAAAATGCAGGAAGTCGAATTCGTGGATTTTGAGATCTCCTGCCCGTTATCCGGGAAGGCTGGTAAATGACCTTGTTAAATCTCAGCAACCGCGAAAGCAGACTTTTCTTCCTTACATTGGCTGTGATAGCCGCATGGTCGGCCGAAGCGTTCATCCTAAAACCGGTCGCGATGAAATGGAAAGGGCTTGACGATCAGATCACCGCGGACACCCTTAAACTGGAAAAGAGCGAACGCCTTATCAGGAGGAGGAGCCCGATAACAAACGATTACGATAAGGCCGCGGCATCACTGAAGATGGCCGGCTCTCCGGAAGAGGAGATGGCCAAATTCCTCACCGATATCGAATCTCTCGCGAATACGACAGGCGTCCACATACACGAGATAAAACCGCTACCTGTAAAGAAATTCAACCTCTACAGGAAATTCTACGCTGACCTGGAGCTGGAAGGGGATATGGCGCAGATATCTAATTTTATGGGTAAAGTCCAAAGTTCCCCGGATGTGCTGGTTATTGATAAATTATCCCTGAACCCGAAGACCGGCACAAACCTCCTCAGATGCGGTATCGTAATTTCCAAATTAGCCATCCTTTGACCTTCCGTACAAAAAATGCTTGACAAAATAATTGTAATTTTATATACTGCTCCCTGAGTAGGGAGTGAAAGATGACCACGTATAAGCTTTATTTAGTGAAAGACTTAGCAAGGATTACCGGCCTTTCAATGGATACTGTAAAATATTACCTTAAAATAGCGCTTATTTCCGAGGTGGGCAGGAGCCCGGAAACAAATTATAGATATTTCGACGATTCTACCGTCGACAGGCTGAATAAGATAATAGTATTGAGACGGGACAAGTATCCGATCAAAAAGATACATGAATTATTGGAAATTGAAGGGGTCTCATTTTGAGCTATTATAAGGCCCTGGCCCTCGAGAAAGAACCGTTTTCAACCAGTCCGGATCCCGCTTTTTTCTTCCGTTCCCAATCACATGAATCGGCCCTTAACAGGCTCGAGATAGCGATAAGGCTGAGGCGGGGCCTGAGCGTTGTATTGGGTGACGTGGGGACAGGGAAGACCACGCTTTCGCGCACGCTGCTGCAATCATTCCACGGTGACGATAATTTTATATTCCACATGATCCTCGACCCAAGTTATAAGACTGAATTCCAGTTCCTCGCTAACCTCGCGAAGATGTTCGGTATCAGCCCGGCTTTCCGTTCTACGCTTGAATTCAAAGATGCAATAGAAAAATATCTTTTCCAAAAAGGCGTTGACGATAATAAGACGATAATCCTCCTCATAGACGAAGGCCAAAAGCTGGACGCCAACCAACTGGAGCTCCTGAGGATATTATTGAACTACGAAACCAACGAATACAAGCTGCTCCAGCTTGTGATACTGGGCCAGATCGAGCTTTTGCCGCGGATCAGGAAGATAAAGAATTTCATGGACAGGATAGCCCTCAAGTACCTGATAAATCCGCTGGACGAAGGTGAGACCAAGCAGATGATAGAGTTCAGGCTGAAACAGGCGGGCTATATGGCCCAGGCGCCGCTCTTTACGGACGACGCGGTAAAATATATATATGAACATACGCAGGGATATCCGAGGAAGATCGCCTTGCTTTGCCACGATTGCGTTGAGACCGTAATAATGGAAGAAAAGACAGTTATAGACCGCGAGATCGTCCAGTCCGTGATAGACAGGGAGGTAAGCTAATGCCTGAGGAATTCACAAGCCCGGAAGAAAAACTTTTAAAACTTATCCGCGGCGAGAGGAAGCCGAAGAATAAATCCATTCCTCAGCCCGAAAAGGAAAAGGCCACCCTTCGCGATGGGGATATCGGGACGATCGCCGCCGCGCCGCGCCGCAAAATTGCGCAACCCGCGCGATTCAAGGGCGGGGGCGACTACGTTAAAGCTATAAATATAACCCTGATAATCGTGCTTGTAATCATTGCCGCCGTCCTTTTGATCGATGTCATAAGCTTCAATTTGAAGAGGCCGGGCTATATATCCGAGGTCACCGGCGAGACCGGCCGTCCTGAGCCTAAAACCCGGACCGCCGCGCCGGCCCAGGCCGATATAATTCACCCGTCTGAGGAAAACCAGGATAATTCAGGGTTGTTGGCGTCAAAAGATCTTTTCAGGGCATCCCCGGCCGCTACCGCCTCGGTGAGGGCTCCGCAGGCTTCCTATGATAAGCTCAAGGATTATACCCTGAAAGGCATAATAGCCGGAGACAAACCGCAGGTGATCCTGGAAGACGGGAAAAATAATAAATCATATTTCCTTTACAAGGGCGATTCGGTTGACAATATAAAGGTCGAGGACATACAAGAGGATAAGGTCATATTGACTATAAACGGAGAACGGCTCGAGCTTACCTTATAACAGGAGAATGCCATGGATAGAGAGAAGATGAAGTTTGCAAGGTATCTGGCCGGGTTCTTGGCATGTTTTATTTTCATTTTATTCGCGGCAGGGTCTTTCGCGCAGTCTCCTATCTCTGCGCAGAAGATCACGCTCGA
>CAISWF010000142.1 GCA_903889135.1 Candidatus Omnitrophota bacterium
GACTACGTCGAGATATTTCGGCATAGGGTTTATCACCTCGATCTTCTTTATCCTGACGGCTTCCTCCAGGGATAAAGTCTTTACCTTGTTCTTGTAAAGGAACGCCTCTACCTTATGTGTGACGGTCTGGTCGGCCGGCGAGCCGAACTGCGTCTTTATCTTGAGCCCACTGAACCTTCCCGGATTATGGCTGGCGGTGATGATGAGTCCCCCGTTCAATCCCAGCAATCTTATATTGTAGCTTGTCGTCGGCGTCGGCGACGGCCTGTCGGACAGGTATGTCTTTATGCCGTTTGCGGCCAATACCTCGGCGACCGCCTGGGCGAACTTATCGGATATGAAACGGGTGTCATAGCCGACTATGATGCGGCGCGGCGCCTTGAATTCCTTATTGAAATAGTCGGCGCACGCCTGGGCGACTATCCGCACATTCTCGAACGTGAAATCCTCTGCTATCAGGCCTCTCCAGCCGTCAGTACCGAATTTTATATTGGATCCCTGCGATTTCTTCATTTTATCTCCTATGTTGTTTGCGGATCTTGTGCTGAGCGCAGCGAAGCATCACCCGATATGCAGGACTTCTGAAATATTTTTTTCTTCGGATTTACCTGCGGTCCCGATGACGGCCATATTCAGGTGCCGGTCGCCGAAGACGCGCCTGGCGACCCGCCTGACGTCATCAGGAGTTATCTTTTCGATCTCGGCGACGACTTCCTGCGGCGCGGGTATCTTTCCTTCCGCCGAAAGATGCTCGCCCATCCATAACATCTGGTCAAGCGTATCCTCCAGCCCGAGAAGCAACTGGCCTTTATAAAATTCGCGTGCGCGCTCGAACTCGTCTTTGCTCACGGTTTTTTCTTTTATCTTTTTAAGCTCCTTCATTATCAGCTCGGTGGACTTTACCACATTTTTATTGTCGAGCCCTGCCGATACGAGAAAAGCGCCGGTATCGTTTAATTTCTTCGTGTGAGTGTTTATCTCATACGCCAGCCCGCGCTTTTCGCGCAATTCGCGGAAGAGACGGCTTGACATATTTCCGCCCAGGATTATGTTCAGCATCGTCAGCGCGTATTTATCAGGATCGTCGCGTCCGAAGGCGCGGATACCTATTGCGAGATGCGCCTGCTCTGTCTCTTTCGAGAGGACCGTGAGGTTGGGCCTTTTCTGGGTTTCCGAGGCATTTTTATATAAAGATTTCCGCCCGGCGCGCGCGGCATTTAAATATTTTTCACAGGACGCGAAGAACCTGTTTGCGGTCAGGTTTCCGGCCGCGGACACGACCATATTAGCGGGGTTATAATATTTATTTTTATACCCGGCTATATCATCCCTGTCCATGCTTGATACGGTCTCGACAGTGCCGGCGAGGTTCCGTCCGAGCGGTTGGTCTGGCCAGAGTAGTTCCATAAGCATATCCTGGACGTGGTGGTTCGGAAGGTCCATATAAAGTTTTATCTCTTCTTTGATCACCGTCTTCTCTTTTTTGATATCACGGGGATCGAGCTTTGCGTTCAGGACCATGTCCGAGAGTACGTCGAGGGCTGTGTCCATATCCCTGCTCAGCACCTTGACGAGATAGCAGGTGAATTCCTCGGAGGTGAAGCCGTTCATGGCGCCGCCTCTTCCCTCGATCGCCTCTTTTATATCGTCATTCGATCTCTTTTTTGTACCCTTAAAAAGGAGGTGCTCAAGGAAGTGTGATATGCCGCTTATCGACTTCGGCTCGTAACGCGCGCCCACATTAAGCCAGATGCCTATTGAGATGGAATCCCTGTCCGGCATCTCCTTTACCGCAAAGCGCCCGCCGTTATCCAATGTCCTGAATTTATACATTATGCTTAAGCCTTTCGAGGTATGATTCCAGGATCAATTGCGCGGCCATCTTGTCAATTACGCTCTTCCGTTTCTTTCTCGAGACATCGGCGGATATCAGGAATTTTTCGCTTTCCTTGGTGGAGAGCCTTTCGTCGTAGGTATGGACCGGGATGGAGAGGCGGCTCTTGAGCGTCTCGACGAATTCATTCACCTTTTCCGCGCTTTTGCCCTTAGTCCCGTCCATATTTATGGGCATCCCCACGACTACCGACTCGGCCTTATATTCCCCGACTATCTTTTCAATCTCTTTCAGGTCGGTCTCCGGGTCTTTTCTCGTTATGACGGTCACGCCCTGGGCGATTATGCCGAGCGGGTCGCTTACGGCTACCCCTATCCTTTTTTCGCCGAAATCCAACGCCAATACTCTCATAGGCATTTTTTCAGGTCTTTGTCGGCTTTCATGAGACCGACAAGCTTCTTGACATCCTGCGCCCTGTCGCGGCTGCAGACAAGCACGCAGTCGCCATCGCGGACAACTATGATATCGGATACGCCAATCGTCCCGATTATGCCCTGCGCGGAGACTATCACCGAATTCTTGGTATCTATTTCCTTATGGGATCCGATGGTGAAATTGCCGTCCTTATCCGTCGCAAGATGGCGCGCGAGCGAATCCCATGAGCCGAGGTCATCCCAGTAGAATTTTCCTTCGACCGCGAATATCCTCTTCTCTTTTTCCAGGACGCCGTAATCTATCGATATCTCTTCGAGGTTGGGATAGACGCTGTTCAGTTTGCCATAAAAGCTGAAATGGCCTATGCTGGGTTCCATCAACTGCAGGCCGAGATACAACCTCGGGAGGTTCTCTTTTATCGCGTCGAGGATGCTCGTAGCTTTCCATATGAACATCCCGCTGTTCCAGTAATACCTTTTTTCCTTCAGGAATTTCATCGCGTTCTGCAGGCTCGGTTTCTCCACGAACGCCATGACCCTGTGGACCTTCGCCTTAAGGCCCGGGCTCTTTATCCTGAACTGGCCGCTCGTATCTATCCTCAGGTAACCATATCCTGTCGCGGGGAAGGTTGGTTTTACGCCTATCGTCACAAGGCCGTTCGAGGCCTCGGCGACTTTCACGCCGGTCAAAAGGGCGTTTATGAATTTATCTTTATCTTTTATAAAGTGGTCCGAGGGCAGGACGATCATCGTCGCCTGGGGGTTAAGCTTCTTTATTATCATCGCGGCGAGCCCGCAAGCAGCCGCCGTATTTTTCGCGGCCGGCTCGGCGATTATGTTCTTTATGGACGGGAGGTCGGCTTTTATCGAGCTCAATTGTTCCTTGTTCGTTATGACGTATATCCTTTCGCTCGGTACTATGGGCAATATCCTGTCCACCGTCTCTTGGATAAGGGAACGCCTGCCCATCAGCTTAAGCGTCTGCTTAGGTGTCTTTGCCCTGCTCTTCGGCCAGAACCTCTCTCCCCGGCCGCCGGCTATTATGACCGCATAGGTGTTCTTATTGATGGGAGGCCTCCGCTAATTTTTGGGCGTAGTCGCTTACGCGCCTTATGAAATCCTTGCGTTTAGAGTTATTCTCCATCTCCTTTACGATGGCCGACCCAACTATGACCCCTTCGGCCATCCTGGCTATCTCGCGGACCTGGTCAGGCCTGGAGACGCCGAACCCGACGCAGACGGGCTTTTCCGAATACCTCTTTATCAGGCGCACGCGGGATGCGAGTTCTTTAGGGAGGCTTGCCCGCGCGCCGGTAATACCGGTAAGCGAGACATAATAGATAAAACCTTTCGATCTCTTCGAGACGAGTTTGATCCTCTCCGGTGAGCTCGTCGGGCTTAATAAAAATATTGTCGCGAAATCCTTCTTCTTTGACTCGGCGATCAGATCTTCCGCCTCATCCGGCGGCAGGTCCGGGATGATGACCCCGTCGACGCCGTTTCCGGCGCAATCTGAGACGAATTTTTTCAATCCGTATTTAAGGACCGGGTTATAATATCCCATGAGGACGACGGGTATTTCTGTGGTTCTTCTCAATTCGCCGACCAGCTTGATAATATCCTTAAGCTTTGTGCCGCGCTTTAGGGAGCGCTCTGATGAGGCCTGTATCACCGGGCCGTCAGCGACCGGGTCGGAAAACGGCACGCCGAGCTCGATGATGTCTACGCCACGTTTATCGAATTCCAAGACGAGCCTTTTAGTCGCGGACAGGCCGAAGTCCCCGGCCGTAAAGAAGGCGATCAGCGCCTTTTGCTTTTTCTTTTTAAGGTCCCTGAACTTTTTATCTATCCTGTTCATGTCAACGCCTTCGAGACCATATCTACGTCTTTGTCCCCTCTTCCCGAGAGGCATACGATGACGATATCGCCCTTTTTGTGTTTACGCGCGTGCTTCGCGAGATATGCTATTGCGTGCGATGATTCGAGAGCCGGTATTATCCCCTCAGTCTCGGATAATAATTGGAATGCGTCCAGGGCCTCATCATCTGTTGCCGATACATATTTTGCGCGGCCTATGGATTTGAAATAAGCGTGTTCCGGCCCGACGCCGGGATAGTCAAGGCCTGCGGATATTGAGTGCGCAATCTTTATCTGCCCCGCTTTATCCTGCAAAAGATAGCTCTTGCTCCCGTGAAGGACGCCGACTTCCCCTCTTTCGAGTGTCGCGGCATGCAGGCCCGTAGACAGGCCGCGTCCGGCCGCCTCGACGCCTATGAATTTTACTTTTTTATCGTTGAAGAAATTATAAAACAAGCCCATCGAATTGGAACCGCCGCCGACGCACGCCAGGAGGTAATCGGGCAACCTGCCTTCAAGCTTTAGGATCTGGCGCTTTGTCTCTTTTCCTATTACGGATTGGAAATCGCGGACCATCATCGGAAAGGGATGCGGGCCCGCCACGGAACCGATGCAATAATGAGTCGTCCTGACGTTCGTGACCCAGTCGCGCATCGCCTCGTTCATTGCGTCTTTTAAGGTTTTACTCCCGCTTGAGACCGGCGTTACCTTTGAGCCGAGGAGGCGCATCCTGAATACGTTAAGGGCCTGCCTCTTTATGTCCTCCTCGCCCATGAAGACCTCGCATTCGAGGCCGAATAGCGCTGCGACAGTGGCCGTTGCCACACCGTGTTGGCCGGCGCCTGTCTCGGCGATGATCCTCTTCTTTCCCATCCTGAGCGTCAAAAGCCCCTGGCCCAGTGTATTATTTATCTTGTGGGAGCCGGTATGCAGGAGGTCCTCGCGTTTAAGGTATATCTTCGGGCCTTTAAGTTTTTTGGTAAGGCGCTCCGCGTAATAAAGCACGCTCGGCCTTCCGGCGAAATCGGAGAGGTAATAATCCAGGAGTTTCCGGAATTTTTTATCATTTTTTGCGGCCGCATACTCACGCTCGAGCTCATCCAGCGCTGTCACGAGAGTCTCCGGGACATATTTGCCCCCGAATATGCCGAAATGTCCTTTTTTGTCAGGCAGGCTCACGTCATA
>CAISWF010000143.1 GCA_903889135.1 Candidatus Omnitrophota bacterium
AGCCTCCCCTGAAATAGAGAATACTCTCCAGAAAGACCATCTCAAGTCAAGGGATGAGGCGCTGATAGATATATATAGGAAGCTGCGTCCCGGAGACCCGGCTACGGTCGAGTCGGCGCAGAACCTGATAAACCGGCTCTTTTTCGATCCCAAGAGATACGACCTGGGACGCGTCGGCCGTTACATCATAAACAGGAAGGTAGGCCTGAACCTGCCTCTCGACCAGAGGACGATAACACCCCAGGACCTCGTAGCGATAATCAAATATCTTATAAAGCTCAAGAACGGCGAAGGCCAACTCGACGATATCGACCATCTCGGGAACAGGCGCATCCGTACCGTCGGCGAGCTGCTTCAGAACCAGTTCAGGATCGGTCTCGCGCGCCTCGAAAGGTCGATACGCGAGAGGCTCTCGATATATGACCTCGAGAATATAATGCCGCATAACCTGATAAATTCTAAACTGGTCTCAAGCGTGATCAGGGATTTCTTCGGACGTTCGCAGTTGTCGCAGTTTATGGACCAGACCAACCCGTTGGCCGAGATGACGCACAAGCGCCGTCTCAGCGCGCTCGGTCCCGGCGGCCTCTCCCGTGAGAGAGCCGGTTTCGAGGTCCGCGACGTCCATCATTCGCATTACGGCCGTATCTGCCCGATCGAGACGCCTGAAGGCCCGAACATCGGCCTCATAGCCTCATTATGCACATATGCGCGCATCAACGAATTCGGTTTCATTGAGACCCCGTACAGGAAGGCCGAAAAAGGCAAGGTTTCAGAGAAGACCGAATACCTTTCAGCCGATATAGAAGACAAATTTATTATCGCGCAGGCGAACGCCAAGCTTGAACCGACGGGCCGTTTCGCCGAGAGCGATGTCCTTTGCAGGCACAAGGGTGATTTCCCGATCGTTCCGAGGGAAAGAGTGGATTACATGGATGTAAGCCCGAGACAACTCGTTTCGATCGCCGCCAGCCTTATACCTTTCCTTGAGCATGATGACGCGAACCGCGCGTTAATGGGTTCGAACATGCAGCGCCAGGCCGTGCCCCTCATGGTAACCGAGGCGCCGCTTATAGCGACAGGCATAGAATACAGGGCCGCGAAGGACTCCGGTGCCGTCATCATAGCGGAAGAGGAAGGCGTAGTGAAATCCGTCCAGGCCGATGAGATAACGATAGATGATAAGACATACAGGCTGCGCAAGTTCATGCGTTCCAACGCCGACACCTGCGTTAACCAGAGGCCGATAGTGAAAGTCGGGCAGAAGATAAAGAAGGGCGAAGTCATAGCCGACGGCCCCGGCACCTCGCAAGGTGAATTGGCGCTGGGAAAGAACGTATTGGTCGCTTTTATGCCGTGGAGAGGTTATAACTTTGAAGACGCGATCATAATAAGCGAAAAGCTCGTCAAGGAAGATCTTTATACTTCCCTGCATATAGAAGAATTTGAGAGTGAGGCTCGCGACACCCGTCTCGGAAACGAAGAGGTGACGCGCGATATTCCGAACGTGAGCGAAGACGCGCTCAAGAACCTCGATGAGCACGGCATCGTAAGGATCGGCGCCGAAGTCGAGCCCGGAGATATATTGGTCGGTAAAGTCACGCCCAAGAGCGAGACCGAGCTTTCACCCGAAGAGAAATTGCTTCGCGCCATATTCGGCGAGAAGGCCGGAGACGTCAGGGATACATCCTTGACCGTCCCGCCCGGAGTTGAAGGCACCGTCGTAGAAGTGAAGGTCTTCAGCAGGAAAGGCGGAAAGACGAAGACCAAGGAAGAGATGCAGAAAGAGATAAATGAGACAGATAAGATAAAGAAGGAATACGACAGCCAGATAAATAACATCCAGAAGCAGAAAGCGCAGAAGCTTTCGAAGATACTGGTTGGCCAGAAACTTGCCGCGAGCCTCGTAGATGACGAGACCGGCGAGACCCTTATAGCGAAAGACAAGGCGATAAAGCAGGCGGACCTCAAGAAGCTTGAAAGATGCGACCTTGACAATATAAAGCTTCCCGAGAACAAGGAAGCCGAGGAAGAGGTAAAGCGTATCATAAAGATACTTGATGACCAGATACACGAACTCGAGTATGAAGAAGAGCGTGAGATAGACAAGATAAAGAGGGGCGACGAACTGCCCGCAGGCGTATTAAAGAAGGTCGTGGTATTGGTCGCCACAAAAAGGAAGATCCAGGTCGGCGACAAGATGGCCGGACGCCACGGTAATAAAGGTGTCGTCGCGAGGATCGTGCCCGAAGAGGACATGCCTTTCCTCCCGGACGGCACGCCGGTTGAGATAATATTGAACCCGTTGGGCGTCCCTTCGCGTATGAACGTCGGACAGATACTCGAGACGCATCTGGGCTGGGCCGCGAAAGTGCTAGGTTTCCATGTCGCTTCGCCGGTTTTCGACGGCGCCAGGGAGGAAGAGATAAAGAAGGAATTGAAAGCCGCGGGCTTGCCCGAAGACGGCCGCATAACCCTTTTCGACGGTCTTACAGGAAAGTCCTTCGACCAGAAGGTAACGGTCGGCTACATATATATGTTGAAGCTTATCCACCTCGTGGACGAGAAGATACACGCCCGCTCGATCGGACCGTATTCGCTCGTCACCCAGCAGCCGTTGGGCGGTAAGGCGCAGTTCGGCGGCCAGAGGTTCGGCGAGATGGAAGTCTGGGCGCTCGAGGCCTACGGCGCAGCCTTCACATTGCAGGAATTATTGACGGTCAAATCTGACGATGTCGTTGGGCGTACGAGGATATACGAGGCGATAGTAAAAGGCGAGAACGCCTTACAGCCCGGCACCCCCGAATCGTTTAATGTCTTGTTAAAAGAGCTCCAGAGCCTGTGTCTCGACGTAAGGACGGAGAAGAAAAAATAATGTTAAAAGATGATATTTTAGAAAAAGCCGCTAAGAGACCGAAGAAGGATGATATGCTCCTGAGGCCCCGCGATAAGTCGATGGAGGAGCCTGCCACCTTTGATGCGATAAGCATCAAGATCGCCTCGAACGAGATCATCCATTCATGGTCGCGTGGCGAGGTCAGGAAACCGGAGACGATCAACTACAGGACGCTCAAGCCGGAAAAAGACGGCCTCTTCTGCGAGAAGATATTCGGCCCTACAAAGGACTGGGAGTGCAACTGTGGTAAATACAAGAGGATAAAATACAAGGGCATAGTCTGCGACAGATGCGGCGTTGAGGTGACACTCTCGAAGGTAAGGCGCGAGAGGATGGGGCATATAGAATTGGCCGCGCCTGTTTCGCACATCTGGTTCTTTAAGGCGATGCCTACCAGGATGGGCGCTCTCCTGGACATAAATTTAAGGGATCTCGAAAGGGTCTTGTATTACGAGGAATATATTGTCGTAGACCCGGGCGAATCATCGCTCAAGAAAAAGCAGCTCCTGACGGAGGAACAGTACCAGGAGGCGCTTGAGAAGTTCGGACATAAGTTTGAGGCGAGGATGGGCGCGGAGGCGATAAGGGAGCTTATCAAGGAGATAGACCTTGATAAGATGGCGGTAAAACTTCACGCCGACCTTAAGAAAGCCAAGGCCGACCAGGCGCAGAAGAAGATAGCCAAGGTCCTAAAGATAGTCGAGGCCTTCAGGAAATCGGGCAACAAGCCGGATTGGATGATAATAGATGTCGTACCGGTCCTGCCTCCCGACCTTCGCCCGCTGGTCCCGCTTGACGGCGGAAGGTTCGCGACTAGCGATCTGAACGACCTTTACAGAAGGGTCATTAACAGGAATAACCGCCTTAAGAAACTACTCGAACTTAAAGCGCCCGAGATAATAATAAGGAACGAGAAGAGGATGCTCCAGGAAGCGGTTGATGCGCTCTTCGATAACGGTCGTCACGGCAGGCCGGTCCTCGGTCCCGGCAACAGGCCGCTCAAATCCTTGAGCGATATGCTCAAGGGCAAGCAGGGCCGTTTCCGCCAGAACCTCCTCGGTAAACGCGTAGATTATTCTGGACGTTCAGTCATCGTCGTAGGGCCTGAGCTTAAGCTTAACCAGTGCGGCCTTCCGAAGAAGATGGCGCTTGAGCTGTTCGAACCTTTCATTATAAGGAAACTCAGGGAACAGGGTTTCGTCCATACTATAAAGAGCGCGAAAAAGATGGTCGAGAAGGCGCGCCTTGAGGTATGGGATATCCTTGATGAAGTCATCAGGGAACACCCTGTCATGCTGAACCGCGCCCCGACGCTCCATAGGCTCGGCATCCAGGCGTTCGAGCCGATACTTATAGAAGGTAAGGCCATACGGATACATCCGCTGGTTTGCACCGCTTTCAACGCTGACTTTGACGGCGACCAGATGGCCGTCCACGTGCCGCTTTCAATAGAGGCGCAGATGGAATGCAGGCTCCTCATGCTCTCTACGAATAATATATTCTCGCCGGCTAACGGCAACCCGATTACCACCCCGACGCAGGACATAGTCCTCGGCTGCTATTATTTGACGAAGGACAAAGACAAGGCGAAGGGCGAAGGCAAGGTATTCAGCGACAAGGAGGAAGCCCTTATCGCTTTCGATGACGACCAGATAACCCTGCACTCGAAGGTAAAAGTAAGGGTCGGCGGCAAGATCATAGACACGACCGTCGGAAGGGTCATCTTCAACAACGTCTTCCCTGAAGGTTTCCCGTACGTAAACGGCGCGATGAGCAAATCCGAACTCGGCGGCGTTATATTGAATGTGCACAAGCAGTTCGGCCAGAAAACGACCGTCGAGATACTGGATAAACTCAAGAAGCTCGGGTTTGAATACGCCACTATAGCCGGTATATCGATAGCGGTCGACGACCTTCATATACCTACTGAGAAAAATAAACTTATCAAGGAAGCGCGCGAAGAGGTCCTTCATGTCGAGACACAGTACAGGAAGGGTCTTATAACCGACGGCGAAAGATATAACAATGTCATCGACATCTGGACAACGACGACGGATAAGATCTCGGACAAGATATTTGAAGAGCTCGATCCGTTCAACCCGATATTAATGATGGCCAACTCCGGCGCGCGCGGTTCGAAGCAGCAGATCAGGCAGCTTGCCGGCATGAGAGGCCTCATGGCCAAGCCTTCCGGCGAGATCATCGAAAGCCCGATCACTGCGAATTTCCGCGAGGGCCTCACGGTGCTCGAATATTTCATCTCGACCCACGGCGCCAGGAAAGGCCTTGCTGATACCGCCTTGAAGACCGCCGACTCGGGTTACCTGACCCGCAGGCTCGTAGACGTCGCGCAGGATGTCATAATATCCGGCGATGACTGCGGCACATTGAACGGTATTTTCGTCAGCGCCATCATCGAAGGTGATGAGGTGGTCGTCCCCTTGAAGGAAAGGATCATCGGCAGGGTAGCGCTGGATAATATAGTGGATATAATCACCGACGAGGTCATAGTTTCGGCCGGAGACCAGATAACCGAAGAGGCCGGCGAACGCATCGAACAGGCGGGGATCGAAAGGATAAGAATAAGATCGGTCCTGACTTGCGAGGCTGACCATGGATTGTGCGCCAAGTGTTACGGCCGCAATCTCGCGACTAACAGGATGGTAGAGCTTGGCGAAGCTATAGGCATAATCGCCGCGCAGTCGATCGGTGAACCCGGCACCCAGCTGACGATGAGGACTTTCCATATCGGCGGTACGGCGTATAGAGTCGTCGCCCAGTCTTTTATTAAGGCAAAGAACAAGGGTATAGTCAAATATCACAACCTGAAAGTTGCGAATAAAGATAAAGGTTTCGTGGTCTTGAACAGGAACGGACAGATCTCGGTCAATGACGAGACCGGCCGCGAACTTGAAAGATATACGATCCCGCACGGCTCACTTTTGTCGGTCGGGGAAGAGAAGAAGGTCTCAAAAGACGATATATTCGTAAAGTGGGACCCTTATACCGTCCCGATCCTTACCGAAGTTTCAGGTAAGGTCCGTTATGAAGATATTAAGGAAGGCGTTACCATAAGGGAAGAGGTCGATTCCGCGACCGGACTTACCGAAAGGGTTGTCGTAGAGCATAAAGGTGAATATCACCCCCAGATCGTCATACTCGACAACAAGGATGAAGTCCAGGCGTTGTATTCTATCCCTTCCGGCGCGCACATCGTCGTCAAGGACGGCCAGAAAGTGGCGGGCGGCGACCTTATAGCGAAGACACCGCGTAAGACCATCAAGACAAAAGACATTACCGGCGGTCTCCCGCGCGTTGCCGAGCTCTTTGAGGCCCGCAGGCCTAAGGATCCGGCTATCATAAGCGAGATCGATGGTGTCGTGGAGTTCGGACCTTCGAAAAAAGGCCAGCGCCGCGTCGTCGTAAAGAATCCCCAGACGAACATGAAGAAGGAATATTTGGTCCCGCACGGCAAGCACCTTAATGTGTATAAGGGCGATAAGGTCGTCGCAGGCCAGCAGCTTATAGACGGACCCGTAGTCCCTCAGGATATACTGCGTGTCTCAGGCGATAAGAAACTCCAGGAATACCTCGTGAACGAAATACAGGAAGTCTACAGGTTCCAGGGAGTAAAGATAAACGACAAGCATATCGAGGTCATCGTGCGCCAGATGCTCAAGAAGGTCAGGATAGACGAGCAGGGTGACACCGATTTCCTGGTAGGTATGCAGGTCGATAAGTTCAAGTTCCTCGAAGAGAACGAACGCACGAAGAAGAAGGGCGGTAAGCCCGCGAGCGCGACGCAGGTGCTTCTCGGCATAACTAAAGCCGCGCTATCTACCGAAAGCTTCATCTCGGCGGCGAGCTTCCAGGAAACGACGAGGGTCCTTACTGATGCCGCCGCAAGCGGAAAACGCGACGAGCTCAGGGGCTTGAAAGAGAATGTCATTATGGGCCATCTCATACCCGCCGGTACGGGTTATGAGGCACACAGAAATATAGAAGTCGGAAAAAATCTGTAATCAGGAGATTAAATGCCAACGATATCGCAATTGATAAGATTAGGCAGGGAACAGAAGAAAAAGAGGACCAAATCCCCGGCGTTGAAGAAATGCCCGCAGAAACGCGGCGTATGCCTTCAGGTCAAGACGATGACGCCGAAGAAACCTAACTCGGCGTTAAGGAAGATCGCCAGGATCAGGCTGACTAACGGCGTAGAAGTCACGGGCTACATCCCGGGCGAAGGCCATAATCTTCAGGAGCATTCTATTGTATTGGTTAGGGGCGGAAGGGTAAAGGATTTGCCCGGAGTCAGATATCACATCGTCCGCGGGACATTGGATGCCGCGGGAGTCAACCAGAGGAAAAAGTCGCGCTCGAAATACGGCGCGAAGATGCCCAAGTAAGGTTAAATAAAATATGAGAAGACGTAAAGCCGAAAGCAGAGAGATTTTACCGGATCCGAAATTTAAGTCGAAGATCGTTTCCAAATTCATGAATATGATCATGGTCTGCGGTAAGAAATCGACCGCCGAACAGATCGTATACGGCGCATTTGAACAGGCGGGAAAGAAAGTCGGAAAAGAGCCGCTTGAGACTTTCCAGAAGGCTCTCGATAACGCCAGGCCGCTGGTTGAGCTAAAATCCAGGAGGGTCGGCGGCGCGACATACCAGGTCCCGATCGAAGTGCGCCAGGACAGGGGCATCTCGCTCGCGATGAGGTGGATCAGGGATTTCGCAAGGAGCCGTAAAGGCAAGCCGATGGTCGATAAACTGGCTGCCGAGATAATCGATGCTTATAACGGCGCGGGATCCGCTGTCAAGAAACGCGAGGATATCCATAAGATGGCAGAGGCGAACAAGGCCTTCAGCCACTTCAGATGGTAAAGATGGACGATGGCTATAACAACACAGGTTGCTTCAAATAAAAATAATATGGCTAGAGAATACTCTTTAGAGCACACAAGGAACATAGGCATCATAGCTCATATAGATGCCGGGAAGACGACTACGTCCGAAAGGGTCCTGTTCTATACGGGCCGTGTCCATAAGATCGGCAGCGTCGATGAGGGCACCGCGACGATGGACTGGATGGCCCAGGAGCAGGAGCGCGGCATCACGATCACCTCGGCAAGCACGACGTGCTTCTGGAAGGATGTGCGCATAAATCTCATCGATACGCCCGGACATGTGGATTTTACGGTAGAAGTCGAGCGCTCGCTTAAAGTCCTCGATGGCGCGGTCGTAGTATTCTGCGCGGTCGGAGGGGTAGAACCCCAGTCCGAGACGGTCTGGCGCCAGGCCGACAGGTACATGGTCCCGAGGATCGCATATATAAATAAGATGGACAGGACAGGCGCTGATTTCTTCGGAACGGTCAAGCAGATGATAGAGAGATTGGGCGCTGTGCCCGTTCCGATACAGATCCCTTACGGCAGCGAAGAGAATTTCAAGGGTATTATCGATCTCGTAGAGATGAAAGCCCTTAGATATGATGACGTAAAAGGCATCGAATTCCAGATAGAGGATGTTCCGGCCGACCTTCTCTCGATGGCGAAAGAATACCGCGCGCATATGATAGAAAAAATAGCCGAGGTCGACGACCACCTCATGGAAAAATTTGTCCACGGGCAGGAGCCGACCATCGAAGAAATAATGAAAGCTTTGAGGAAAGCCACTATAAAGAGCGTGGTTGTTCCGGTAGTCTGCGGCAGCTCGTTCAGGAACAAAGGTGTCCAGCCGGTTTTGGACGCGGTCTGCCATTACCTCCCGAGCCCTCTCGACGTGCCTGCGATGAAGGGGCTGAATCCCGAATCCGGACAGCACGAAGAGAGGACCGCGAACGACGAGCAGCCTTTCTGCGCGCTCGCTTTCAAGATCATGTCCGACCCGTACGTCGGAAAGCTTACTTACTTTAGGGTATATTCCGGTGTGCTCGAATCTGGTTCATATATTTATAACTCGAACAAGGACGTCAAGGAACGCGTCGGCAAGATCTTGCGTATGCATGCAAACAAGCAGGAGGTCGTGGAACAAGTCTACTCCGGCGAGATCGCAGCCGCTGTAGGGCTGAAAGATACGAAAACCGGCGATACGATCTGCGATGAGGACCATCCGATAACTCTCGAATCGATGCATTTCCCGGAGCCTGTCGTCTCGCTCGCTATCGAGCCGGCGACCAAGGCCGACCAGGACAAGCTCGGTATGGTATTGAATAAATTTATGGAAGAGGATCCCTCTTTCAGGGTAAATTATAACCAGGAAACAGGCCAGACAATTATATCCGGCATGGGTGAGCTCCACCTTGAGATCATTGTCGACAGGATGATGAGGGAATTCAAGCTCGAGGCAAATGTCGGTAAACCGCAGGTCGCGTATAAAGAAACCGTGACGAAACCGTCGCACAGCGTCGGTAAGTTCATACACCAGTCCGGCGGACGCGGCCAGTATGGCCATGTGGTTTTGGATATGGAACCCGGCGAGCCGAATTCCGGCATAACTTTTATCAATAAGATCGTCGGTGGCTCCATACCGAAGGAATATATCCCGGCTGCCAAGGCCGGTATAATCGGAGCGGCCAAGAACGGCGCGCTCGCGGGATATCCCGTAATAGACGTCAAGGTCACATTAGTGGACGGTTCTTATCATGAGGTCGATTCATCCGAAATGGCGTTCAAGACGGCCGGTTCCATGGGCTTCGTAACAGGGTTAAAATTGGGCGGTCCGGTATTGCTCGAGCCTATTATGGAAATAGAGGTCACGATACCCGATGAATTTATGGGAGCCGTCATAGGAGACCTAAATTCACGCCGCGCAAAGATAGATTCTATAAACCAAAGGGCTAACGCGAAGGTCCTCGCAGGGATCGTCCCGCTGGCCGAGATGTTTGGATACGCATCGGCCCTAAGATCCTTGACACAGGGCCGTGGAACATATACAATGGAACCTTCGTGCTATACGGAAGTTCCGAGACAAATAGCGGAAAAAGTTATAGCTTCCGCGACGAAAGGCTAAAAGGAGGAATCCATGGCAAAGGAAAAATTTTTACGTAACAAACCCCACGTAAACGTTGGTACAATAGGCCACGTCGACCACGGCAAGACGACGTTAACGGCTGCCATTACCTTGTGCCTTAACAAAAAAGGTATGGCCGAGGTTCGTGCCTATGACTCTATCGATAACGCCCCTGAAGAGAAGGAGCGCGGTATAACCATAAACATAGCCCACGTTGAATACCAGTCGGAGAAGCGCCATTACGCCCACGTCGACTGCCCGGGCCATGCCGACTACATAAAGAACATGATCACCGGCGCCGCCCAGATGGACGGTGCCATCCTGGTAGTATCGGCCCCTGACGGCCCGATGCCCCAGACAAGAGAGCACATCCTCCTGGCCCGCCAGGTAGGCGTACCTTATATAGTAGTATTCATGAACAAATGCGACGTAGTCGACGACAAAGAGCTCTTAGACTTAGTCGAGCTCGAAGTAAGAGAGCTCCTTACCAAATACGAATTCCCCGGCGATAAGACCCCGATAATCCGCGGCTCGGCATTGAACGCATCGAACTGCGCCTGCGGCAAGGACGAATGCCCTAATTGCAAACCCATCTTTGACCTGGTAAAGGCCCTTGACACTTACATCCCCGACCCCAAGAGAGAGACCGATAAGCCCTTCCTTATGGCCATAGAAGACGTCTTCTCTATAACAGGCCGCGGCACCGTAGGCACCGGACGCATCGAGCGCGGTGTGGTCAAGGTAAACGACGAAGTCGAGATCGTAGGTATGAGCAAGGATATACGCAAGACAGTCGTTACCGGTATTGAGATGTTCCGCAAGCTCCTCGATGAGGGTATGGCCGGCGACAACGCGGGCGTCCTCTTAAGAGGCATCGATAAGAAAGACCTAGAGCGCGGCCAGGTATTGGCTAAGCCGGGCTCCATCACACCTCACACGAAATTCAAGGCCCAGGTTTACATCCTGACCAAGGAAGAAGGCGGCAGGCACACACCCTTCTTTACCGGATACAGGCCCCAGTTCTATTTTAGGACCACCGATGTTACCGGCGTCTCCACACTGCCCAAAGGCGTTGAGATGGTCATGCCCGGAGATAACGTCTCATTCGAAGTCGAACTCATAATCCCCGTCGCCCTCGAGAAGGGCTTGCGCTTCGCCATACGCGAAGGCGGCCACACCGTAGGCGCGGGCGCAGTATCAGAGGTTATAGCGTAAACAT
>CAISWF010000144.1 GCA_903889135.1 Candidatus Omnitrophota bacterium
CCGTGCATGACCTTCGAATCGAAGTCCATCTTGCAGCCCTGGGTCGCGTCGGCCTCGTCCTTGTTCCAGGCGCCGAAATCGCCGCCTATGTTGTTAGGCTTGGAACCTGAGTCAAAGTCTGCTATGACCAGGGTGGCTGCAAATACCTGCCCCGCAAAAAGCAACACGATCGCCATCGCGGTTAACGCCAAATACGCCTTCTTCATCTGTACTTCCTCCTTTCTATACTTATGGCATTTAATACTACATCAACCACACGCCCATTTCAAGATAAAATACGGCGCCCTATTCCTTCAACCCCGTGAGAGCCACTCCCTGAATGAAGGTCTTCTGCGCGAAGAAGAACAGTATCAATATCGGCAGCAACACCATCGCCGAGGCGGCCATCAACAGGTGCCATTCGGTCCCGCCATGCTGGCTCTGGAATACCTGCAATCCGAGCGAAAGGGTGTAAGTGTCCTTGTTCGTGAGGTATATCAAGGGCCCCATGAAATCATTCCACGCGAACAGAAAATGGAAAAGCGCCACCACGGTAAGCGCCGGTTTTGACAGCGGAAGTATTATCCTCCAGAAGATCGCGAACTCGTTGCAACCGTCGACCCTCGCCGCGTCTGTCAGGTCGCGGGGTATCGTCATGAAGAACTGTTTTAATAGGAAGATACTAAAAGCGCCGCCGAAGAAACAGGGGAACCACAGCGGCTTCAGCGTCCCTATCCAGCCGAACGCCTTGAATACGCCGTAGAGAGGGACCATCACTACCGCGAAAGGTATCATCATCGACGCAAGCGTCAGAGTGAATATGAAATCCCTGCCCTTCCAGCGGATCCTGGAGAAGCCGTATGCCGCAAGGGCGCTGCTGAAGGTCATCCCGATAACGCCGAGTATGCAGACGATAAGCGTGTTCTTGGCATAATTGAGGAACGGTATCTTCGCGAAGACGTCCAGGTAATTCCTGAACCAGAATTTCACCTTCTCGGTCACTTCCTGCGGCGGGACAAAGGTCCAGTAGGGCTCGACCTTTTCGTACTGCGTCGAAAATTTCTCTATGACCTGCACCCACCCCGGCCGCACTTTTTTCTCGATATCCACGGCATAGTAATTTTCCTCGATCCTGTCGGCCACCTGGACCTGCACGAGAGCTTTGTCGTCCTTGAGCTGGGAGTCCGGCACGAAAAGGCGTTCTCCCTTCTTCGGCCCGTCCTTGACTACGGCGATAACGCCCGCCTCCTGGGTAACGACGCCTTTCTTTACCTCAATCTGTTTGCCGGCGACCTGTATATAATAGGTCTTTGGGACCCACGTCGGCGGGATGGTCATCGTCTGCTCTACGGGCTTCAGTGAAGTGACCAATACCCAAACGAGCGGCAGCGCGAATACGACCGAGCAGGCGGTCAAAGCCAGATATGTAAATAATTTTATGCCTTTAACCTTGGCCATCTTCAGCCTCCGTGATAATAGACTTTCTCTTTGGAGATGCGCTGCACGAGCATCGTCAATAAGAGTATTATGACGAATAATATCCATGCCATCGCGCTGGCGTAACCCATCCGGAAATCCTCGAATGCCGCCTGGTACAGGTAAAGCGCGTAAAATGTCGTAGAACGCTGCGGGCCGCCGCCGGTCATGATGTAGGCCTGGGAGAAGATCTGGAAACTGCCTATTATCCCCATGATGATATTAAAATATATGACCGGCGATATCATCGGTATCGTGATATTCCACAGCTTGTCGAACCAGCTGGCGCCGTCAAGATCGGCCGCCTCAATAAGCGTAACCGGCACATCCTGCAGGCCCGCCAGATAAATGACTATGGTCTGGCCGAGGCCCCAGAGGCTCATGATTATAATGGCGGGTTTCGCGAAGTTCACGTCCATGAGCCAATTCGGAGGGTTCGGGAGCCCCATCTTTATCAGGAAATTATTAAGGAGACCGTACTCGCCGTTAAAGATCCACATCCAGAGCAGCGAACCTGCTACCATCGGGACTAAAGACGGCAGGAAGAATATCATCCTGTAAAAAGCCATGCCCCTTACTTTCGTGTTAAGGAGCATCGCCAGGGAAAGTGATGTCACTAATCCGAGCGGTATCATGAACAGGACAAAGTAGCCCGTGTTCCACAGCGATTTCCAGAATATGGGGTCGGTAAAAAGATCCTTGTAATTGAGGAGCCCGATAAACCTGGGCGGCTGGAGCACTGAATAATAACAGAAACTGTAATAGAACGACGCTACGACCGGATAGATGACGAATACCGATAAACCGACCAGCCACGGCGAGGTAAACAGGATGCCCTTCAGGAGGTCCCTCTTCTCTTCCCTGGTCATTTCTTTTCCCCTGCCCTCTCTGCCATCTTTAGCTCCCTCTCCAGCCTTCTCTGCATCGCTTTGCTTACGTCGGTCAATACATCCTTAGGCGCGGCCTTAAGGTCCCTTATCAGCTCGTAGGCGAAACTCATCTCGCGCTGGTATTCCTGCCATATTATCATCTTGGGCGTAATGAAGGCGTTCGGGCTCTCGGCGAGCGACCTGAACACGCGGATATACGGGTTCTTGTTCCTGGCATAAAAATTTTCGCTTACATTTTTCAGGGGCGTAAACTTCACCTGCCCTTCGCACAACAGCTCCATCGCTTCCTGGGTATTGACGAAACTTATGAATTTAAACCCTTCGGCCGGATGTTTCGCGCCCCTGGGGATGACAAGTAGGTCCGCTTCGACGTAAGCCACGTCCTTCAGCCTTCCCTCATCCGATGGGAACGGGGCAGCCGCCCAATCCATGCCCGCGGCATACTTGTCTATAAAATTATACATCCACACGCCCTGCGCTACCATAGCCACTTTTGAAGACAGGAAGGCATTCTGCGGCGAGGCGAAAACGCCGAAGCTGCTTGAAAATTTCTTTATGTTATCGACCCCGTATTTATCGGAATAGGACTTGACCCATTCGTAAGCCTTGACATTGCCGGACTCGTCCGTGGTGACCTTATCTTTGCCGTCCCATAATTTCCCGCCGAACCAATATCCCCATGACCACGGCCACCATCCCGGCTCGGACGGGAGGAAGCCCATCTGGATAATCTTTCCCTGGGCAAGGAGGTCCTTATAATTGGACCTGCTCTTTAATTCGTAAAACGATATGGGTTTATCCTGGCCCGGCAATTTGATGAGGGTAAGTTTTTCCGCCATAACGTCAAGTTCCTGGATGGTCTTGGGAGGGGTATTCGGATCGAGGCCGGCTTCCCTGAACAACCTCTTGTTCCAGTGCAGCGCTGCGGATGCGGGCGTGGACGGAAGGCCCCACATCTTTCCCTTATATCTGCATATCTCCCAAAAGACCGGCAGGTACCGGTCTTCGGTAATGTCCGCTTCACGAAGATAATCATCGATGCAGTCCAGCGCCCCTTTTTCCGCATAGGCGGTGACAAGCCATGTCCAGACGCCGGCGACATCGGGCGGGTTCCCGCCGGCAGTTGCAGTAAGCAGCCGCCTGTCGAGTTCGCTCACGGCGCTCATCTCGACATATATGATCTTGCCGTCCTTATTGGTGAATTTTCTGGAATTAAAAAGATCTATGACCGCCTGCATGGCGTCGGCCTCGAAGCCGGTCCATTTTTCCCAGTAAACCACCTTTATTACGCCGGAATTTTGTTCTTTATTGGCGCAACCGGACGATTGGAAGGCTAAAACCGCGGCGAACAGTAAAATAACGAGTTTTTTCATCAACTCTCTCTTAAAGAGTCACTTCCACCAGGTGGACCTTATTGTCTTTCAGGGGCGGCACGATATTGCTGTCCAGCTTCCTGCCGTCCAACTTCATCTCTTTTACGCCGTGCGAAACGTGCGACGCGTTAGAAACGACGATCTTATAGGTCGCTCCCCTGAACTTGCGCGTCATCTCAAACCCGCTCCATCCTTTTGGTATGCACGGGTCTATAAGGAGTCCTTCGAGGACCGGCCTGACACCGAGAAGCCAGTTTGTGGCGGCCCTGCAAAGCCAGGCCGCCGAACCGGTATACCACGTCCAGCTTCCCATCCCGTAATTCACGGAATCCGGGCCGTCGGTGTTGCCCGGGGTGACATACGGCTCAGCCTTGTAATGGTCGATATCTTTACTCCTGTTCGGAGGACATATCTTGCTGTAAAGGTCGTAGGCGGTATCAGCGTCCTTGCGAAGGCACTCGGCGATGACAGCCCAGGTCGCGGCGTGGGTATACACCCCTCCGTTCTCCCTTACACCGGCCGCGTAGCGGCTGATATAACCTATCTTCTGGTTCGGTTCGGAGAATGCGGGGTACAAAAGTACCGCGCCATAATCCCTGTAAATATATTTCGAGCAGGAATCCAGGGCCTTCTTGATGCGCTCTTCGGTGCCGGTCCCAGCGATAACGGCCCAGATCTGCGCGTTAAGGAATATTTTTCCCTCTTTGCATTTAGAGCTTCCCACGAGGGAACCGTCGTCGCAGGTCGCGCGCCAGTACCATTCGCCGTCCCAGGCGTATTTGTTGATCGCTTTCTTGAGATCTTCGAATTTCTTGATATACTTCTTCGCGTCGGATTTCCTGTTGACCTTCTTATCGGCAAGGACTTCCTGGGACCACCTCTTCAGTATATCCGCGAAGAAATGAGCCATCCAGATCGACTCGCCCTTGAATTTCACGCCGACAAAGTTCATGCCGTCGTTCCAGTCGCCCTCGCCTATCAGCGGCAGTCCGCGTTTCGAGAACCTCGACAGGACCTTCTTTATAGAGCGTTCGCAATGCTCGAGGAGCGTCGCGCTCCCACCATCAACGAATTTGACCTTCTGTTTCAGGATGCCGTAGTCCGCGGTCTCTTCTATATAACTTAAGGTCACGAATACGAGCCAGAGCAGGTCGTCTACCTTGTTCGTCCTCGGCCCCCATTCGGCGAGCGTATGCCACCAGTGATAGACGGTGCCGTCCTTGAACTGGTGCGCCGCGTGCAAAAGTATCTGTTTTTTAGTGAGCGAGGTATCCAAAGGAAGGAATATCTGGCTGTCCTGCAGCTGGTCCCTGAAACCGTACGCGCCGCTCGACTGGTAATAGGCGCAGCGGGCCCAGATCCTTCCGGATATCGCCTGGTATTTAAGCCACGTGTTCGTCATCAAATTGAGCGCATCATCCGGCGTCTTTACCGTAAGGCCGGAGAGCATGCCGCCCCAGAATTTCTTGACCTCGGTGAGCGCGGCGTTCACGTTATTGACGTCGAAATATTTCTTTATTATCTTCGCGTCTTTGGCCTTGCCCTGGCTCATTCCGAGAATGAATATGATATCCTTGCTCTCGCCGGGGTTTAGGTCCACGTTGACATTGAGGCTGGCTATCGAGTCGTTCCACCTGCCGGTGGTATTTGTGAGCGAGCCCTTCTCGACCGCGAGAGGGTCGGCGAGGGTCCGGTACATCCCGATAAAATTCTCTTTCTCGCCTTCGTAGAACTCGGGCTCGACCGACGAGGCGAAGAACGACGTACACGGGTACTCGCCTATTATCGAACCGGGCAGCATCAGCTGCTTCCTCTTCTCGCCGTAAAGGGCGTGGAGGCCCTTCTCATAAGAAGTGCCTATAAAGGTCTTGTGGAACTCCCTGTGCGTATCATCCTTGTTCCCGAGAAGCCATTCGAAATACGAAAAAAGCGACAACGGCCTTGCGGCGCCGGATTCGTTCTTTAAAGTGACCTTCCATATCTCGACGGGTTCATCGCGCGGGACGAAGACGGTCATGGAGGAGGCTATGCCCTTGTATTTATTCGACAGCACGGTATATCCTATGCCGTGCCGGCATTCATAGCTGTCAAAATCGCGGCAAACCGGCTTCCATCCTAAAGACCAGAAATCCCCGGTATCCCTGTCTTTTATATAGAGATACTTTCCCCACTCGTCTTTTATAAGGTCCTGTTCCCATCTCGTGATCCTTGCCAGGTTGGAATTCTCCCACCATGAAAAACCGGAACCCGCCTGGGATATCACAAGCGAATACGAACCGTTGGAGATCACGTTCACCCACGGCCGCGGGGTATCAGGCCGGGTTATGACATATTCCTCGCCGTCATCGGTAAAATAACCGTAATCAGTCTGAAATTTCATTTTGTCCTTCTATTTACCTTCCTTTAATAGTTCATTGGCTTTCGGCACTATCGCGTCGACCGACTCCTTAACCGGCTTAAGCCCGTTGAACATCAGGTCGAATTCCGGATATATGTACAGGTCGCGGATCTCACGCCACTTGGCATTGAACGGGTCATATACGGTGTATTTTACCGCCTCGTTGAGCATCTTCTTGTTGAGCGGCGGCTTGTTGCTGCCGGCGAAATGCTCGCCTTCGGCTATCTTCTTGTTGGCCGGCTGGGCCAGCCCGGACTCGGCGAGCATTATCTGCCCCTCATCGCCGCTTAACGCCTTCAATACTTCCCACGCCTGCTCCGGATATTTGGTCGTCTTGAGTATGCCGTATGCGGTCCCGCCGGTCGCGAACTTCCTTATCCCCTTCGGGCTCTTCGGGAACATCGCGACATCCCAGTCAAAATCCTTGGCTTTCCTGACTACCGGCGTCTCCCATATGCCCGAATGGAACATCGCAACCCTCTGCATCATGAACATCTGGATGACGCCAAGGCCGAGGTTGCGGAACGTGTTAGAAGTGGGTGATACCTTATATTTGTGCGATAGGTCGACCAAAAATTGCAGGCCCTCCATCGATTCCGGCGAATTCAGGAGGCATTTAGTGGGATGTTTTACGTCATCTACGATCTTCCCTCCGTCGGAAAGGACGAAGTTAGGCCACATGTCGCTGTAGAAACCGTACTGTATGACCTTGCCGTCCTTATCGACCTTGGTAAGCTTCTGCGCCTTGGCAAGGAGGTCGTTCCAGTCCCAGTCATCCGTGGGATAAGGCAAACCGGCTTCATCGAAAAGTTTCTTATTGTAATAGACGCACGCCATCGGCGCGGTGTCCCTTGGTATGCCGAGGACCTTCCCGTTGACCGTGTACCTGTCCACCACCTCCGGGAAGAAATCCCCGAGATTAAAAGTTTTGTCCTTATCCATGAAAGGCTTCAGGTCGAGGAAGACGTCCTTATCGGCGAAAGATACGAACATGTTGACTTCGGATGCGATTATATCCGGCGACGACCTTCCGGCAATCTCGGTAAGTATCTTGCTGACATAGCTACCGAACGGTATGTGTTCGAATTTCACCTCGATATCCGGGTGGGTCTTCTGCCAGTTATTTACCGTCTCGGTGATTATGCCTATCTCTTCCGGGCTGCCCCAAAAAGCGACCTTTACCGGCACCCTCTTGGGCTTCCCTGTCATTTCGCCGGTCCCGCCGCAGCCAGTGATCTGCAGCGCGAAAACCAGGACGACAATAAACGCCAAGAATCTGTTAAATACTTTCATCTCCGCGCCTCCCTAGTTTTATGCGTTCATGAATATCCTCTGCAAGACTAGGCACGCCGCTCCCATCGCGACGGCATTCTCCCCCAGCCTGGCAGGCACTATCTTTAAATTCCTTATGTTCTCTTCGCGCGCCCAGGAATGGACGGTCCTCTTCGCCGAATCCATGAATATCGAGCCCGCCTGCTCCACTCCCCCTCCGATCACCACCACCTCCGGGTTGAGGAGGTTGACGAGGAACGCTATTTTTTTGCCGAGTTGGCTGCCTGCATTCTCGAGCAGCTCGTTGGCAAGTTTGTCGCCGGCCTTGGACGCCTCTATCACCAGATTAAGATTTATCTTACCGGGATCGTTGCCGGCCAATTCGAATATCCTGGATTTCGTCGCTTTTTTCATCTCTTCCCTGGCGTAATGCCCGATGCCGAGGTCCAGCTCCCATGTCCCGAGGGCCAGGGATTCCCGTCTTCTCGCCTCCGGGTCAGGCACGGCGGTATTGAAGATCCCGACTTCCCCGGCCGAGCCGTTCGATCCCCTGTAAATCTGGCCGTTTATTATCAACCCGCAGCCGACGCCGGTGTACATATATATCATGTCTTTTATCTCTGACTCGAAACCGAACCACCGTTCGCCGAAAACGGCGCATGCCGCGTCATGCTCGACCAGCGTCGGTATGTCGAATTCCTTCTCGAATATATCCTTAAGCGATACCCCCGATATAGATACCATCGAAAGGCCCATCGCTCCGAGCCACCTTATCGTCTGCCCCTCGACATCGATGACGCCCGGTATGCCTATGCCCAGACCTTTTATCTTCTCCGGATCGATCTTCGATTTGGCGATGACCTCCTCGACCGTTTCGACGAGTTTGCCGATTATCGCCTCGCTGTTATCGGCGGGGCGATCCTTCTTCACTTCGCACACGACCTGCATCTTGGGATCGACCAGGATGCCGACAATGTTCAGCGCGGTCAGGCCCACGCCGATTATATAGCCGAATTTCGGGTTGAGCTCCACGAGCGTCGGGCGCCTGCCTCCGGTAGATACGTCGAAGCCTTTCTCTACGGCGAGATCAGCCTCTATGAACTCATTTATATAATTGGAGATCGTTACGATGTTGAGGCCGGTCTGGCGCGAGATCTCCGTCCTCGATATGGGACCGTGCTTTACTACAAGCTCAAGGATGGAGAGGTTCTTCCTTTGCTTATCCGACAGGATCCTGTCGGTCGCCGACATGTTATTTGCCTTGGCATTCCTCACGGCCCAATCCTTTCTATTCGAAAAAATTCTCGTTTAAAAGTTTTTCCGTCTTCTTTGCTATCGGGTCCTTATGGAAACGCTCTCTTATCGCGCCGTTATTCAGGTAATTATCTATGGAGGGAAGTATCATGCCCTGGTCGAGTGCCAGATATCTGTACGAAACCCTCCCGTTCTTCACGTTCACGGAATCATACATCCCGAACTCGCCGTATATGTTGTAATAATAAAGGAGCTTCCTGATATTAGATATCGCTTCTTCCGGCACAAATGTAAGGGAAAGGAATACCACGTGCGGAGTGACGACGCCCTCATCCTTATATCCCTTGAAACCGATGCCGGCGACGCCGAATTCGGTATATCCGCCGTAGCTGCCGTCCGGCGTCGAGCAGGGAGAGAACCCCCAGGCGTTATATCCTTTATCTTTAGCCATGGCGATATGGGCGTTCGCGCCTCTAAGGTCGTTTTGCCCCAGGCCTTTCGGCGCGAGCTCTTTCTCCTTTACCATTAGCGAGGGCATCAGGAACTCAAACAGGCTCCCGCCCCAGCTCGGTACGATCTTTTCGTCTTTATAGGTGTAATAACCCTGGAAATATTTGACGTTCGATTTCTTGACCCATTTGCCCTCGGGCTTCTGCGACTGCCAGTCCACTTCGGGCGGGAAGGTCCTCGCCATTTTATACCAGTGCTCCTGGGGGACGTTCCCTTTCCCTATCGCGATGAGGCTCGTAAACCTCGCCTCGCCGTTCAACTGGCCGTAATTATAAGGGGAATATTTTTCGGTTTCCCTGTCGTAGCCGAGACTGAGCTGGCCCAGCTCTTTATTGTAAAGGGCGGAAAAATCCATCTCGTCTAGGAGTTTCGAGCAGCGCTTTCCGAGCTCCTTTTCGAACGCCTGCCTCGCTATGATGAGGCCGCCGGCCAACCATCCGTTATCGACCGATGAGATATAGCGGCGGGTGACCTGCAGGTTAGTTGTCGAGTGATAATTGTCCCATAGCCCGCGCCACCGCGGCATCTTCTCTATTATATCAAGCGTATCCGATATCCTGCGGACCGCCTCTTCCCTGGTTATTAATTTAAGGTCGCATGCCGCAACCGTATTTATGAAATAAAGGCCCGTGTTCGTGGGCGAGGTATAGTCGCCCATCGCCCTCTCCGGCGCCGTCTCCATCCAGTCGAGCGGGAGATGGCTCCTCTTGTCCACGACATTTTTGAAGAAACCCCACGTATCCTGCGCTATCCCCATAAGCATCTGGCTGTCCGAGCTTGTAAGCAGGTCCTTCTTGCGCGCGTCCGCAAGGATATTTTCCGGGTAATAGGCGATATTATCCTTTAGCCCCAGGAAAAACAACTCCGGATCCCCGTAGAAGGCGATATCGTCAAGGTATATCGTCCCGCTGATCACGCTGGGATCACCCTTGAAGTCCAGGCTGAACTTCGCCATCCTGTTCGTGTCGACGGACGGGAACTTCTCTATCGGCACCCTTATCTCCTGCCAGTCGGTTGTCGGCTTGATGGACCCCGCCAGGCTTACCTCGTTCCTGTTGCCGGATTTATCTTCCAGCGCCACCCAGAATTTCTCGGAACCCTCCGTGCATTTTATCCAGAATGATATACCTTTTGCCGCGCTGATATCGAGCTCGTTGAGGTCGGTCGACCATGCCGCATCCTCGCCCTTGGGGACGTAATACCCGAGTTCCAGCGAATAGCCGGCGGCGCCGTGCTTCTCCTTTTTGCTGTACGCTGACTGGAGAAAAGCGGGTTTTTTGAAATTAATTGACGGGTATCCGCCTATGCTGTTGGGATCCTTGCCGGTGTCGAAATCCGCTACGAC